>NZIQ01000028.1 GCA_002691685.1 Flavobacteriaceae bacterium
ATTGTTAATAGCAAATCAATCAGGTGGTGCTCTGTTTTAGTTTTATGCCTAAATTTGCCTTTTACGAGTTTTTTAGATTAAATAATCCCTTAAACTAGGGCAAACGAAATCATGAATACTACCGATAACAACCAAGATACTGTTAAACGAGTTTTTACCAAATACCTCGAAGATAATGGTCATCGAAAAACTCCAGAACGATACGCCATTCTTCATGAAATTTATGCCAGCGCCGATCATTTTGATATTGAATCTTTGTACACCAAGATGAAAGAAAAGAATTATCGTGTTTCAAGAGCTACTCTGTATAACACTATCGAATTACTGCTCGATTGTAAACTTGTTCGGAAACATTTATTCGGAGGAGCACAAGCTCAATATGAAAAATCGTATTTCGACAAACAACACGATCACGTTATTTTGACAGACACTGGTGAAGTTATCGAATTTTGTGATCCAAGAATCGAATCGATTAAAAAAACCATCGAAGAAGTATTTAACATCAACATCAACAACCATTCACTCTATTTCTACGGTGAACGAAAAGAAAAATAAATGATAGACTTGCTTTTGGGGCTCCAATGGGGAGATGAAGGAAAAGGAAAAATAGTTGACGTTTTAACGTCCGAGTATGATATAGTAGCAAGGTTTCAAGGTGGCCCAAACGCGGGCCATACCTTAGAATTTGATCAAAAAAAACATGTACTACACACTATTCCTTCTGGAATATTTCATGATAATTCTATAAATATTGTAGGAAATGGAGTGGTTATAGACCCCGTTATTTTTAAAGCAGAATTAGACAAATTGATGCCTCATGATCATTCCATAATTACAAAACTCAAAATTTCGCGTAAAGCACATCTCATTTTACCCACCCATTCACTGTTGGATAAAGCATCTGAGTTGCAAAAAGGAAAATCAAAAATCGGCTCAACACTAAAAGGAATAGGCCCCACTTATATGGATAAAACGGGTCGAAATGGTTTGAGAATTGGTGATTTAGAATTTGATACCTGGAAGGATAAGTTTCACACCCTTAGTCAAAAGCACCTTGAATTAATCCGTAATTACCAAGTAGATATTGATTTTGACATAGATAAGTTAAACGCGACCTTCTTTGAATCTGTCGAATTCATGAGAAGAATAGAGTTTATCGATAGTGAAAACTACCTCCATCAAGCAATTCATCAAAATAAGAAGATTTTGGCAGAAGGGGCACAGGGCTCCTTGTTAGATATTGACTTTGGAACCTATCCCTTCGTAACCTCTTCAAATACAACTGCAGCTGGTGCTTGCACAGGATTAGGGATTGCACCCAATCAAATCAAAAATGTCATAGGTGTTTTTAAAGCCTACACCACCAGAGTAGGAAGCGGCCCCTTCCCTTCTGAATTATTCGATGAAGATGGGGAAACCTTGGCAAGAGTTGGTAATGAATTTGGTGCAACTACAGGCAGACCAAGAAGATGTGGTTGGTTAGACTTAGTCGCTTTGAAATACGCAATCCGAATCAATGGAGTTACAGAACTCAATATGATGAAAGCGGATGTTTTAAGTGGTTTCGATAAACTAAAAGTATGTACGCATTACAATTATAAAGGAGAGGCTATAGAGCATCTTCCATTTGATATCGATGACAAGTACGTTCAGCCTATTTACAAGGAGATTAAAGGTTGGAGCCAAGATATTACGGCGATCTCAGACCCTTCAGAATTTCCAGAAGAACTCAATGAATACATCGCTTTTATTGAGCAGGAGCTAAACACACCTATCAATATCGTATCTGTTGGTCCAGACAGAACCCAAACGATCTTTAGAAATGCTCTTAGCTAAAAAGCATGTAAAATATAGATGGTTGGTATGTCTTTACCTCTTTGCTTATAGCGCTAATGTTCTTGGGCAAAACCAAAAAATAGATATTCTCTACGGAGGAAATTTTAAAAAAGATGAAGCCCAATATCCTGGAGCAAGTATCTTCACAAAGGACGCAAATGGTCAAGTTCAATTCAGACATCAAGGTGCAGACATGTGGTGCGATCAAGCCTTTCTATACGCTGATGAAAACAGAATTTTTGCAGAAGGAAATATTTACCTTGAGCAAGGAGACACCTTAAAATTATGGAGTAATTCCATTTCTTATAATGGGAATTCACGTCTTCTCAAATCGATGGGGAAAGTACGTATGCTAAAAGACACTACTTCTCTACAATCAGACACCCTCTATTTTAATAGAGAAGACCAAATGGCATATTACAATACTGGAGGAAAAATTATCGACAGTAAAAATGTACTTACCAGTAAATTTGGAACTTATTTTATAGATGAAAAAAAATATCAATTCGATCAAAAGGTACACATCGATAATCCTGAATACACCCTTGACAGTGACAAACTAACCTATTTTACAGATACTAAATACGCCTATCTCAATGGCCCATCAACTATCATAGGAGAAGATTATCAATTTTACTGTGAAAAGGGGTTTTACGATACCGAATTGCAAAAAGGGTATGGAAATAAGAATACTGAAATCCACTACAGTGATCGCATTATAAATGGTGACTCTGTCTATTTTGAAAATGCCACTTCATTTGCTTCTGCCACAAACAATATTAGAGTTTTAGATACCATTAACCAATCTATAATTCGGTCAAATTATGCAGAAGTTTGGAAAGCTATTGACTCCGTATTTGCGACCAAAAGAGCGGTTGCTATTAATGTTCTTCAAAACGACTCTCTGTACATACACGGTGACACCCTGCTAGTGACAGGGCCTAAAGAAAATCGAGTATTAAAATCTTACAGAAACAGTCGTTTTTTCAAAACGGGAATGAGCGGCATTTGCGACACCATTAAATACATTCAAACACAAGATGTTACTGAACTTATAGGTGAGCCTGTTGTTTGGAACGGAGAAAGTCAACTTACGGGTAATAAAATGTGGATTATCTCTGATCCAGAAACGCAAAAACTAGACTCCCTTATAGTTGAATCTAATGCATTTGTAATATCCAAAGACACTATAAATAATCTTGGATTCAATCAAGCCAAGGGTGTAGATTTGGGAGGTAAATTCATAGATAACGCTCTAAATCAAATTAAACTGCACAAAAACACCGAATTGATTTACTACATGTACGACGAGAATCAAGAATTACTTGGAGTAAACAAAACAATTTGTAGTGAAATTGAGCTTCAGCTAGAAAATGGTGATATCACAGACATCATATTTAGGGTAAATCCTGATGGCACAATCTATCCAATAGAACAATTTCCTGAAGAAATGAAAAAGCTTGAAGGGTTTATTTGGCGTGAAGAAGAAAGAATTTACAGTTTGGATGATTTAATCATTGATTCCAAAAACTAAATGTTAGAGGTCTTTAAAAAATATCAAGCACAGACCACTGAAAATCCTTTAGGCCTAATAATTAAAAAGGCCAAGGGCTGCTACATTTACGATAATAAAGGCAATAAATATTTAGATTTTGTAGCTGGGGTCTCAGCGAACGTTCTCGGGCATTCAAACAGAAAGATCATTCGTGCGATCAAAGTACAAGCAAGATCCTATTTGCACGTTATGGTCTATGGCGAATTTGCACTCAGTCCAGCTGTTGAATACTGTAAAAAGCTTTCAGAAGTACTTCCAGAGCCTTTGAACAGTACTTATCTTGTCAACTCTGGCACAGAAGCAATCGAAGCGGCTATAAAACTAGCGAGAGCATATACCGGGAATACTAAAATTGTTGCAGCTAAGGACGCTTATCATGGTAATACGATGGGCAGTCTTAGTTTGATGAGTTTGAAAGAACGGATGAAACCATTCGAGCCTCTCATACCTGATATTTCTCATATTCGCTTCAATAATGAAGATGACATTTCCATTATCGATGATAATACAGCCGCTGTAGTTTTAGAAACCATTCAAGGTGGAGCTGGATTTATTTCTCCAAAAACAGATTATTTAATAAAAATTGCCAATCGATGCAGGCAGACAAAAACCCTACTGATTTTAGATGAAATCCAACCCGGTTTTGGTAGAACAGGGAAATGGTTTGCATTTGAGCATTACAACATACAACCGGACATTTTAGTTATTGGTAAAGCAATGGCTGGAGGACTACCATCTGGAGCAATTGTGAGTAGTCAAGAGATTATGAAAACTTTTAGTCAAAAAATTCCTTTGGGACACATAACGACTTTTGGCGGCAATCCTCTAATTGCGAATGCAGCCTTGGCTACTTTAAATGAAATAATCCGATTAAAGCTCACTGCTAAGGTCAAGGATAAAGAACAGCTTTTTCGGACTAAATTAATACATCCATTAATTAAAGAAGTGAGAGGGAAAGGCTTAATGCTGGCCCTTATTTTGCAGGATGCTTTAATGGCTAACGAATTAGTTGTCAGGGCAAAAGAAAAAAAATTAATTCTATTTTGGCTTTTATTTGAAAAACGAGCTGTAAGAATAACCCCGCCCTTAACTGTGTCCGAAAAAGAAATTAAAAAAGGATGTCAAATCATCATCTCCATTTTAGATGAGCTACAACCAAATGTTGACTAAAATGTTAATAACATAAGAGGCTTCGAAAAAATATCAGATATGACATAGTTTAAATTTAATCCTATTAATAGTGAAGGAATAAATTTTACTTAATGCATTCTGAGTCAAATAAATCACCTCAAAATACGATTCACAAATTCGAATCCATGCTCAAAACAGATGACGTTTATTTTTTTGACGCCGAGGATTTTGAAGACATTGTTCACCACTACTTAAATAATGGCAAAATTTTACTCTCCAAAAAAGCTGTAAAATTAGGCCTTCAACAACACCCTAATTCTATAGAACTTAAACTGCTTCAAGTTGAGCTGCACGTTTTTGATGATGAATTTGACAAGGCGCTCCAATTATTAGAGGAATTGGAATCATTAGAACCCTTAAACGAGGATTTATTCATTCAAAAAGCAAATATATGTTCCAAACAAGACAAGCACGAGGAGGCTGTAAAACTCTTAGAAAAAGCACTTCAAATAGACGACAATAATTTCGATATTCACGCACTAATTGGAATGGAGTATTTATTCATTGACGATTACTATCACGCCAAAATTCACTTTTTAAAATGTGTCGAAATTGATCCAACAGATTACGGTTCCCTATACAATTTGGTATACTGTTTTGAATTTTTAAACGACCAAAAAGGAGCGATTCGCTTTTTAAATGAATTTGTAGAGCAAAATCCTTACTGTGAAGTAGCATGGCATCAGCTAGGTAAAATGTACTTAGACACCTCTAAGCTTAAAGAAGCCTTAGTCGCTTTTGATTTTGCAATTATTTCAGACGATCGATTCGTGGGTGCTTATTTTGAAAAAGGCAGAGTACTTGAAAAATTACACAAGTACAACGAGGCCATAATTTGCTACGAAACCACACTCGAAATTGATCAACCCACCGCATTTGCTTATTTGCGTATGGGACAATGTCACCATAAACTGAATAATCTTGTTTTAGCGAAACAATATTATTACAAAACCATTCACGAAGACCCATTGCTTGATAAAGGGTGGATAGCCTTGACACAGTTATATTTTGATCAAAAAAATCTTGTGAAGGCGGAAGAATATATTCATAAGGCACTAAACATTGATAATAACAATCCTAGGTACTGGAAGAATGCAGCTGTAATTTATATCGAAAATAAAGATTGGCATCAGGCGGACTTTGCGTTTAGAAGATGTATAGATTTAGGAGATTTCAACAAGGAAAATTGGTTTAAATGGATATTAGTCCTTTTGCATTTAAAAGATTACTACGAGGTTATTAGCATACTTGAGCGAGCTATCGATTTATACCCTAATGAGGTAGATTTCAACTATTTACAAGCAGGTGTACTCAGTAAAACGGGTCATGTGACTAAATCAAAACACGCATTTGAAAAAGCTTGGAATACTGATCCGCACAAGAAATCAATCGTATTAGAATATTTTCCCGAAATTTTAAATAACGCTTGGGCACAACCCTATTTTATTCCATTCGATAATCGCCTGCAATAGATATAGTATCTTTATATTTTTGAATTCAGGGTCATGAAAATGGACAAAAAATTAATCTTCACCTATCTAAAAGGACTTTTAATGGGAGCGGCAGATGTTGTACCCGGTGTTTCTGGTGGGACTATTGCTCTAATTACTGGTATCTATGAAACCTTAATCAATTCGATTAATTCGTTTTCATTTGGATTGATTCAGGTTTGGAAGTCCTCTGGAATAATAGCTGTTTTTAAAAAAGTAAATGGACCTTTTTTAGCAGCTCTTTTAGCTGGCGTTCTAACGAGTATCTTCAGCATTTCTAAGGTCCTAACTTACTTATTAAGTGAACAAACTGTGAGTGCCTGGTCTTTCTTTTTTGGATTAGTTATTGCCTCAACTTCGGTAGTTTCTAAAGAAATTAAAAAATGGAATTGGAGTACAATTTCACTGCTTTTAACAGGAATAATTTTAGCTTACTTCATCACTCAGTTTACTCCCGCTGAGGAAAGCAACTCTTTAATTTATTTGTTTTTTTCTGGAGCTATAGCAATCTGTGCTATGATTCTTCCGGGCATATCAGGCTCATTTATTTTGATTATTCTAGGCAGTTACGAAAGTGTATTAAATGCTGTTGATGAACGAAATTTTAAGGTTATTCTAGTAGTTGCCCTCGGATGTATTTTTGGGATTTTGAGCTTTGCTAGAGTCTTAAAATTTTTATTTCGAAAATTTAGAGCTCAAACAATGGCCACAATGTTGGGGTTTATTATTGGTTCATTAGTGAAGATTTGGCCTTGGAAAGATCTAAACCAAAAAAATATATACAACTTAGAGCAAATACAAGACTTGGAATATGCAGTCGGTTTTTGCCTTGTTGGTTTTTTAGCTGTGATTTTGGTTGAACGAATCGGAAGATCGACTACAAATAAAGTTTAAAACGATGCAAAAAAGAGCAGAAGATAATTTTTTGACCGTATTCATTAATGGAATGATTATGGGCATCGCAAATAAAATTCCAGGAGTATCTGGAGGCTTAGTGGCCTTTGTTCTTGGATTTTACGAAAAATTTATTTTCTCATTGAGTCGCTTAAACATCAAAAGTTTTGGTCTACTTCTAAGAGGTCGTTTTCGAAGTTTTTTAAACTATGTTCAACTTCATTTTTTGTTTTTTTTATTTCTAGGTGTATTAGTAAGTTATTTTAGTCTTGCTAAAATCTTGGACTACCTTTTAAACTTTTATGAATTGCATGTGTGGAGTCTATTCTTTGGACTTGTTTTAGGGTCTATTTATCACATCTCAAAACAAATTAAGTATCCCGACTTTAAAGCCGTTTTATTACTACTCTTAGGCTTATGCATTGGTTACGTTCTTGTCAACCTTACTCAAGCAAGTGAAAACGACAAGCTGTGGTATATATTCCTTTGTGGGATTGTGAGCGTTTCAGGAATGACACTTCCAGGCCTATCTGGGTCTTTTCTACTCATACTCATGGGCAATTATGTGTTATTATTAGTAGACTCCGTAAATATTCTATTTGAGGCCCTTAAAATTGCGTTTCAAGGAGACATAAACATCCTATGGACAGACGACAAAATAAGGTCTACAAACACTGTATTACTCGTTTTTTTGATGGGTAGTATCACAGGTTTGGTAGCCTTTTCACATATGATAAAGTTCATTTACAAGCGCTATCAAAATCAAACAGAACTGCTGATACTTGGATTTATTATTGGATCACTACAAATGCTTTGGCCTTGGAAAATTGAAGTTTTTCAATTAGATGAGAGCAGTTTTGCCATGGATTCTGACCAACATCTCATTGTTTCGAATTATCTAGATTATTTACCGAATTTAAATCTCAGTGAGAATTGGACAGCTATCTTTACTATTTTCCTTGGGATAGCTACCGTTTTAATTTTAGAAAAAAATGCAGGTATTAAAAGAAAAATCAGTTTACGGGTTAATCGGAAGAAATATTGAATATTCGTTTTCGCGAAATTATTTCAATCAACGATTTCAAAGGGAAGAACTTTCTAGCCACCAATATGTCAACTTTGATATCAATGAAATTTCTTCGTGCGCAAAAGTATTTGATACTGCTTATTTAAAAGGCTGTAATGTAACTGTTCCTTACAAACAACAAATAATACCTTTTCTGGATGAATTAGATGAAGGTGCGGAGAAAATCGGTGCCGTAAATTGTATTGATTTCAAGAATGGCAGAAAAATAGGTTATAATACGGATGTATATGGATTTCAAAAAAGTCTAGAAAAACAGCTGTTTAATAACGACAAAAGGGCACTAATTTTGGGAACCGGAGGAGCTTCACTTGCAGTAGGTTATTGTTTAGAAAAAATGGGAATTGAATACAAAAAAGTCTCTCGAACTTCCAAAACCGGCGTCATTACCTATGAAAATTTAAGCGAAGAGGATGTCACCGACACTGAAATTATAATCAACTGCACACCATTAGGAACAAGTCCAAATATTAATTCAAAACCACCTATTCCATACCAAGCCGTTTCCAAAAAACATTATTTATTCGATTTAGTTTATAACCCCGAGCTTAGTTCATTCTTAAATGAAGGTAAAACTAAAGAAGCTCGATTTAAAAATGGCTATGAAATGCTGATTTTACAGGCTGAAAGGTCATGGGAGATATGGAATAACAACAGATAAATAACTTTGATTATTTTTGTTTTCAAAGTTTTACAACACCAAACCTGATCCTATTACTGATGAATACATCTGAAACCCACTTATCGCCTGAATCACAAGATTTAGTTCCAGAAAACCTCCAAGAAAAAGAGAGTAAAGACAGCCCAACTCAACCAGAGGAACTACAAGAAGTTGATTACAGTACATTAAGCCTTAAATCTCTTATAGAAAAGCTCCAATATCTCATTGAAAATTATGAAATTCAGAAAATAACCAAACACGTTAGAGACATTAAAGAAGCCTATGACTTTGAATTGAGAAAAGAGCGAAAAATTGCACTAGACCAATTTATTTCCGAGGGACAAGATGAAACAAACTTTAGCTTTGAATCACCTTTATCAAAAGACTTTGAAAAGCTTCACAAAAAATATAGAAATGAGAAAAGGGTATACAATCGTCAATTTGAAAAACAATTAGAAGAAAAT
>NZIQ01000029.1 GCA_002691685.1 Flavobacteriaceae bacterium
ACCTATTGCTATAGCGCTAACACTCACTTTTACAATCGGACTTGAAATTGTATTTTTAGACTTGTTAGACTTTAAAAACCGTCTTGCAACAAAGAATTCGAAACTCACCTCATAATGTTTAAAAAGCTTTTAAAAATAGCATTTTTATTTATGGTAATCTTGCTCCAAGCTCAAAACCAATTTAAAGTAGGAGCTGAACAGTTCAATGCATACCTACCTCTAATTGAAAATAAATCTATTGCCATTGTAGCCAATCAAACTTCAGTGATAGAACGCTATAATCAAGAACCCATTCATCTTGTAGACAGCCTGTTGAAACACGATATAAGAATTGCTAAGGTCTTTGCTCCTGAGCATGGCTTTCGAGGAATTGTTGATGCCGGTGAACATGTAGACAACGATATAGATAAAAAAACAGTGCTACCCCTTATTTCACTTTATGGAAAAAATAAAAAGCCCACAAATAAGCAGTTAGAAAATATTGAAATTGTACTTTTTGACATACAAGACGTAGGTGTGAGATTTTACACTTACATAGCCACTTTACAATTAGTAATGGAAGCTTGTATTGAAAAAGGAATACCAATTATAGTCTTAGATCGACCCAACCCGCATATGAATTATGTAGACGGTCCTACGATGGAAGAAAAACATCAAAGCTTTTTAGGTATGAATTCAATTCCATTAGTCTATGGAATGAGCATAGGAGAATATGCTGAAATGATCAACAAAGAAAAATGGGTTAATACTGACACCGAAGCAGAACTTCAAATCATACGGATTGAGAATTTTAATCGCAACGACAGGGTTTCGCTCTCTATCAAACCCTCTCCTAACTTACCAAACCATCAATCTATAGCGCTCTATCCAAGTTTAGGTTTTTTTGAGGGAACAACTATAAATGCTGGTAGGGGAACTGATGCTCAATTTCAGCGCTATGGATCTCCTGAATTTAAAGGATATGCAAACTTTGAGCTGACCTATACTCCGGTTTCAAAAGAAGGTGCAAAATATCCCAAACATCAAAATAAAATGTGTTATGGAGAGGATTTATCTCAAATTGTAGCACCTGATAGAGTCCACCTCGATTGGCTTATCAAAGCTTATAATCACAGTGATCCTCAAACGTTTTTTTTAGACAACTCTTTTACCAAACACGCAGGAACTGAAAAACTTCGATTTCAAATTGAACAGGGTATGTCTGCGGATAAAATACGAGAAAGCTGGTCAGAAGATTTAAAAGAGTTCAACAAAATTCGTCTCAAATACCTCATCTACGATTAAATCACCTTTTTATGCGTCTAAAAGGCTGAATCAACACTTGTAGAAAATTGATGTTTTTAACCTGATCTTGACAGGTGTCTAAACCGTACTTTAATGTCTCTTTTGACAATTTCCTGTAAGTACCGAAGATGGTCCCAAATAGGAAAAATACTACCTTAATTAGTATCTGCATAAGGCATTTCGTAATGATGATGAACCTGTTGCATATTCGGAGTTACAAAGAAAACACTAAGCAAACTATTTAAGAGCTATGGAAGCCTCAAATTGGCATGACCCAACTGCGAGAAGAAAACTGCCACAGTTTGACACCAAAACAATGACCCTAAGTCGATCCCAAAGAGTAAAATGTTCAAAATAAGAAAACCAATTCGAATCAGATTTTCAAAAGGGTGAAGGCGAATTGCAGTTGAGCTATTTAAATGAGGATCTGAATGATGCACCAAGTGAATCCTCCACAACCATTTTGATTTATGTAAACAGACATGAATTGCGTAAGAAGTGAAAAAATCTAAAACTAAAATGCCCAATGTAAACTTTAGCCAAGGGTAAAAGATCGCTAAATGCAAGAGTCCTATCTGAATACTATCAGCATATTCTGCAGCCCCCAATATAAATACCGCCATAAATATATTGACCACAGCGGTTGAAAAAGCAAAAAATAGATTATTGAAGATATGTTTCTTTGATGAAACAATAGAAGCTCTAAAACGCAATAAAGCCTAAAATAATCAGAAAACAACAAAACCCAATGACATCATCAATCCTCGTTCTGCAGGAGTAAGAGCACTAAAATATTGGAGTAGTTGTGTAATCAATTTAATTTTCAGTGGTGGGCCTTCTATATTTGTGAAAGGGTTGCTTTAATAACTCCCATAAATTACCGTTCTTTTTAGCGTCTGGAAACGTATCTACCCCGTACACTAAGTTTTTAGCATTCATCGTTTTGTAGGTGCCAAATAGACGGTCCCAAATTGAAAAGATGTTTCCGTAATTACTATCTGTGTAAGGCAATTGGTAATGATGGTGTACTTTATGCATATTAGGAGTAACCAAAATATAGCTCAACCATAGATCTACATTTTTAGGCAAAATAATATTAGCGTGCCCAAACTGAGAAGCAGCAGCAGATAGTGTTTGATAGAGCATAATAACACCAATAGAAGCACCTGAAACCAATATTGCTAAGGCAGTGAAGGCTACACGCACAACATTTTCTATAGGGTGATGTCTGTTGGCAGTAGTGGCATCTACGTGATGGTCAGAATGATGCACTAAATGTACCATCCACAAGGGTTTAATTTTGTGTTCAGACCAATGCGCAAAATAAGCTCCTATTAAATCGAGAATTAGCAATCCGCCAATAACCTGCAAAACAGTACTTTCAATTGGAAGCCAATGCAGAATACCAAATTCAGAAGCCGACACATAATCTGAAGCAGCCACGAGCGAAAAGGCTAGACCCATATTCACAACACCAGTCATTACAGTAAAGAACAAATTGGGACCAGCGTGCTTAAGTTTTTTGTATGGGATTCTTGAAAATGGAACAATTCCCTCGATAATCCAAAAAAAGAATAACCCACCAGCAAGTAACAAAGACCTGTGCAGTGAAGGTATAGTTTCAAAGTAGATAACAATCTTTTCCATGTGTTAATATAAAAATAAATACGATAAGAGCATAAGATTGTACATTTGAGAGATGATAACTTATTTTCAATGCAATTAGATCAAGAATTTAGAGTTATGGAGCACTTTTACACCATTCAGGGTGAGGGTTACCATCAAGGGAAAGCCGCTTATTTCGTGCGTTTAGGGGGTTGTGATGTAGGTTGTCATTGGTGTGACGTAAAAGAGAGTTGGGAGGGTAAAGCACACCCAATCATGTCTATAGAAGAAATAAGATCAAATATCAGTCAAAAAACTGATATTGTGGTAGTTACAGGAGGAGAGCCCTTAGTTTACCATTTGACTGATTTTACTCAAAACCTTAAACAAAACGGCTATAAAACACATATTGAAACCTCTGGAGCCTATGCACTCACTGGAAGTTGGGATTGGATTTGTTTGTCTCCAAAAAAATTCAAATTGCCGAAAAAAGAAATCTATCCTCTAGCTAACGAACTCAAATGCATAGTGTACAATAAGCACGATTTAAAGTTTGCACAAGAACAAGCTAGTCTAGTTGATGAGCATTGTCATTTATACCTTCAACCTGAGTGGAGTACTAGAGAAAAAATGATGCCATTGATTGTAGATTTCGTCAAGGACAACCCGCAATGGAGGGTTACCCTTCAGACTCATAAGTACCTAGATGTACCCTAGCGACCTCCTAGAGACTTCAAATCTAATTGACACTCTAAACCGAGTAAAGGAATGGGGTCAAGTCCCATAGCCGTTCTACTTGACATGGTATTGATCATTCCTGTATTGAAATTGAGCTCTGCAGCCATTAAACAATTCTCCTCATTACAGTGATTTTCGTCGTCAGGAGCGCCATGATCGGCTCCTTCACGCTCACTCCCTAAGTTAACTAAACCAAAAAGATGACCGAATTCATGTTGAATAACAGCCGTCTCTACGTCTGCTCTTGTAATAGGAAGGGTAGTCTTATCCGCGATAAGTCGGATTGATTTTTGAAAGAAAACCATCGATGTGTTGTAATAAACAGCTCCCAAGACAAACCGATTCTGACTAGGCACGTCCAAAGTGGAACCTGCATCAGTAAAATACATGTAAAGGCTTAATGTTTTTCCATCATTATAAATAGTTCTATACTCATTTTCTAGCTCAGCAATTTTGTTGTAGTTCATACTTTCAATAGTGGTTGAAGCAACACTTTTATAGGTAATTTGAATATCCGTCTTAAAGGTTAATTCCTCTAACCATTGACGAAATCGATCAATTGAACCAGGAGTAGGTTTGTAGGTGTCCACATGAACGATTTCGATATGTAACCTGTCAAAATTATCGTTGTTCAAAAAGTCTGCTGCACTTGTTCCAATGGATTGCCTGTTTTCTACCCTAGAAACAATAGGGTCAGTTGTTTCAGATTCATTATCCGAATTTTGTGAACATGAAATAAAAATGATTCCAACTGTAAAAAGTAATTTAAAATTTCTCATAGCCTAGAGATACGAGCCAAATAGTGATAATCCTCTAGCTCCAGAAGCTTTTCACATTTTAACCCAATAGAATTACAAATATCTCTCAATATTTCAAAGCCAACAAATAACCAATCAAAACTTGTTGTTAAATCTTTATAGCTAGTAGTATAAGTCAAATCCCCGTAATAGCTTTGATGAGCTGAAAACCAGGAACCATAATCAACATCTTTTTCGAATAAATAGCGCAAATCGACTGAATCCGCCAAAATAAAACCATCCTCGTCGAGTTGTTGCATTAATTTTAGCAAGAACGAAAAAAGCTCATTTAAACAGCCCGCTAGTCCAAGGCCATTCATCATCAGTAAAATAGTTTGGTAGCTTGTCTCCTCTTTTAGATTTTGCCACAAATCGCAGTGCATTTCTTGTACTCCTCGTTGTAAGGCAATATCAACGCATCCCTCAGATGTCTCTATCCCTACTGCTTTGATTTGCCGTTCTTGCAAATACAGTAAATGATTTCCTACTCCACATCCTATATCTAAAACTGGAGAAACGCATAATTGCAATGCTTTCTGTTCCAGTAAATTCATTTGTTCAAATTGTCTAAAGAAATAAGATATTGGGATGTAATCGATATCCCCTAGTGAAGATTTGGTCGTAATTTGCAAAGAATTATCATTGGTTCGAAAATAATCTTTGGCTGCTACACCAAACACATCGTCAGTAGTCTTCATAGTAGATTAATTGAGTGCTTAAATTCAAAAGAAATGAAGCAAGACTTTGTAAAGCTAATAGAAAAAGCAGAACAAAAGGCTAATGCGAATAAGGCCTTTTTCGAAGCGGTTTCAAAAAATCCTCCAAAAACATATGATCAAGACTGTAAAGAGATTCACGATGCCGTTTTTGAAAAGACAGATTGTTTGGACTGTGCAAATTGTTGCAAAACTACAGGTCCATTATTTAATTCAAAGGATATTGATCGGATATCGAAACACCTCAGCTTGACACCACATCAATTTGTCAATGAGCATCTCAAAAAAGACGAAGATGATGATTGGGTGCTACAAACATTACCCTGCTCCTTTTTAGACAAAGACAACAAATGTACAATTTATGAGCATCGTCCACAGGCGTGTCGCGAATATCCACATACTGATCGGATCAAAAATTATGAAATTAAAGACCTTACCCTAGAAAACGTCAAGATCTGTCCAGCAGCTTTTGAAATCGTAGAAAAGATGCGTCTAAAAATGAGTATATAAATCTATTAATATCCTTATTTCAATTAAATTTGCGGCATCTTTTACACTATGAGAAAAATCATTTTTTTAGGAGTTTTGATGACGGTCATCGGCTCTTGCAGTACGAATAAGGAATTTGAAATTACTGAGGGCAGTATTGGCCTCATTGCAAAAACAACATTGTTGTCAGAAATAGAAACACTTTACGCAAAAGACTCTGTTGTTGTTAATGGCACTTCAAACAGCATTGAGAAAATCGATGTCTATCAAGGTAAAAACCTGCTATTTAGCCTTAGTCCAAAAACTGAGAATCCTGAACAAATTGGAACAGTTAAAATAGAAGATCCTCGATTTGAAATTAAAGGAAGTGGTATTTCTTTGAGTTCGACATTTCAAGAAATCCAATCAAAAATGGAAATAGATAAGATTATACCTACGGCCATGAGCGCATCTATCTTCATTAAGAATTCACCATTTCTATTTGCTATTGACAAGGCTACCCTTCCTGAATCCATAAAATATGGATATGACCCAATAGAAAAAACCCAAGTAACCGAAAGCACGCCTATAAAGTACTTTTTTATCAGTTGGGAATGAATCTAAAGAAAATGATTCCGCTGGTATATGGCCAGTTTTTAAATGTTATCGCTTTATTTTTTCCAAACCTAGCGGGTAACAAAGCCTTAAACATTTTTGCGAAAGTCCGCAAAGGAAAACTTCATAGCAATCAACTATCCAAATTGTTGCAGGAAGGTTTAGGAGAGAAAATAGAATGTAATGGTCACTCTATTCAGTCTTATCGCTGGAAAGGAACTGGCCCTTCAGTCCTTTTGTTACACGGCTGGGAGAGCAATTCCAATAGATGGAGGAATTTAATTACAGTTTTAAAAGAAAAAGAATACGACATTCATGCCATTGACGCTCCTGCTCACGGTTTATCTTCGGGTGAATATCACTTTTTACCCAACTATGCCGCCGCCTTTCATCAAATCCTAAAGAAACATGAAATTAGCCACCTCATTGGACACTCCATGGGTGGTATGGCTTGTATGTATGAATTTTATCATCATGAACATCCTAGTGTAAAGAATATTATCACTATGGGGTCTCCTTGTGATTTTTCCCTTGTGGTAAGTGATTTTCAATCTATCCTTAAATTTAACAATAGGGTAATGAAAGCCTTAGATAAGGTTGTTCATTTAAATGTGGGTTATCACATAAACGAGTTCAGCAGCGCACAATTTTGCGAAAAAATCCCACAAAATGGATACCTTTTTCACGATGAAAAAGACCTTCAAATACCAATAAGTCAATCACAAAAATTACACGAGTACTGGAAGACAAGTGAACTCATCACATTTAGTGGTTTTGGACACAGTTTACATCAAAAAGAAGTCATTAAAAAAATAGTAGCTTTACTCGACCAGACAAAATCATGACTCATGAAACTCACTCCATTTCACCTAGCCATTCCAGTAGATGACGTCGCAAAAGCAAGAGCATTTTATACCCAAACCTTAAAATTTGAAGAAGGCCGAAGCAGTGATCATTGGGTGGATTATAATTTCTTTGGACACCAACTTGTCATTCATTATAAACCAAAACAAGAAACAGAGATTTACACCAATCCGGTTGATGGTAAAGATGTTCCTGTTCCTCACTTCGGGGTTGTACTAAATTGGGGACAATTTTGGGAATTTGCCGATAATTTAAAAGCCGCGGCCATTGAATTCATTATCCCTCCCTATATTCGATTTGAAGGAGAAGTTGGAGAACAAGCTACTCTATTTTTTAAAGATCCATGCGGAAATGCTTTAGAATTCAAGTCATTCAAAGACATGTCACAGTTATTTGCCAAATAGTCTCAAAAAAGCGCATCTGATTTATACTGATTACAAGATTTACATAATACCCTGAGGTTCTCAAGCTCATGTCCTCCCCCTTTAGAAAAAGGAAAAATATGATCAATAGTTAAATCTGATTTTTTTCCACAAAGCACACAACTGTGTTCATCCCGATTAAAAACGGCTTTTCGCGTTGCAGCTTGAATTTTGCGATTGCGTTTTTCTTTAGACCTCTTTTTGATGTATTCTAACTGTACTCCTAGTTGTTTAGCATAATGCTGTTGTGCCTTCGAAATTCGCCTTTGCATACGATAGGTCAAGGCAAACATAAACGCGGCCAGAACAACAACAAAAATAAATGCTGATAAAAAGACAGTGCTCAAGGTGTTCGATAACGATGGTAAGCTAGCAAGGTGTTTTGTAAAAGCATAGCAATTGTCATGGGACCCACTCCTCCAGGAACTGGAGTTATATAGGAAGATTTTGGAGCAACTGCATTGAAATTTACATCTCCGACTAGTTTATATCCTTTGGGACTATCTGAATCGTCTACTCTAGTAATACCTACATCAATAACCACAGATCCTTCGTTAACCATATCGGCCGTCAAAAAATTAGGAATGCCCAATGCGCAGACTATAATATCAGACTGTAAAGATAATTCCTTTAAATTTTTAGTTCGACTATGTGCCAAGGTAACAGTGGCATTAGCAAAAGGTTTTTTTTGAGACAATAGAATGCTCATTGGCCTTCCAACAATATTACTTCTTCCAACCACAAGCACATTCTTACCTGAAGTTTCAATCTCATATCTCTCTATGAGTTGCATAATACCAAAAGGAGTAGCAGAAATAAAACTATCCATTTCTAAAGCCATTCGTCCAAAATTTGTAGGATGAAATCCGTCAACATCCTTCTTAGGGTCAACAGCTAATAGTATTTTCTCTTCATCAATTTGAGGTGGTAAGGGCAATTGAACAATAAAACCATCGATTGCTTCATTTTCGTTCAAAGCGTTTACTTGCTGCAAAAGCTCTTCTTCGGTTGTAGAATCTTTAAGGCGGATCAGTGTAGACTCAAAGCCCACTTTTTCGCACGCTCGAACCTTATTGTTTACATAAGTCATGGAGGCTCCGTCTTCACCAACCAACACGGCCGCTAAATGCGGAGGTTTTTTATTCTGTTTGATGATTTTGGTCACCTCAGCAGCAATCTCTTCCTTGATGTCTGCACTTGTTTTTTTTCCGTCTAGAATTATCATCTTTATAAATTTTAAGGCATTCGCCCTGGTCCTCCCTGTTGCTGCATCATACGCATCATATTCTTTGCGCCACCACCTTGCATCATTTTCATCATCTTGCTCATTTGATTAAACTGCTTTAAAAGTTGGTTTACCTCTTGAATACTTCTTCCGCTTCCCCCTGCAATACGTTTTTTACGCGATGCATTTAATAGCGCAGGATTGGAACGCTCTTTTGGGGTCATACTATGAATTATGGCCTCTATGTGTTTGAAGGAGTCGTTATCTACATCTAAATCCTTCGTCATTTTTCCCATTCCAGGAATCATTCCCATTAAATCTTTCATATTTCCCATCTTTTTAATCTGGTGAATTTGAGACAAGAAATCATCGAAGCCAAATTTATTTTTAGCAATTTTCTTCTGAAGTTTACGGGCTTGTTCTTCATCGAATTGCTCCTGCGCTCTTTCCACGAGAGACACAACATCTCCCATTCCCAATATACGATCAGCCATTCGGTCCGGATGAAAGACATCAAGTGCTTCCATCTTTTCTCCAGTGCCGATGAACTTAATGGGTTTATCAACAACGGACTTAATAGATAATGCCGCTCCACCTCTAGTATCACCGTCTAGCTTAGTCAATACTACACCATCAAAATTCAATAAATCGTGAAATGCCTTAGCTGTATTCACAGCATCTTGACCAGTCATAGAATCCACCACAAAAAGCGTTTCGTCCGGGCAAGCCTCATCATAGATTCCTTTAATTTCATCCATGAGCTCTTGGTCTACGGCTAGTCTACCAGCCGTATCTATGATCACCACATCATTTCCATTGATTTTAGCCTGACTGAGACCCTCTTTTGTGATGATTAGCGGGTTTTTTTCTTCTGTATTTGCGTAGACATCGACTCCTATTTGAGATGCTAGAATACTCAATTGTTCTATAGCAGCAGGACGATATACATCACATGCGACAAGAAGTGGTTTTTTTGCCTTTTTAGTCTTAAGATAATGAGCAAGTTTTCCAGAAAAGGTTGTTTTTCCTGAACCTTGTAAACCTGCCATAAGTACAACTGCAGGTTTGTGCTGCAATTCTAGACCAACGCTTTGCCCACCCATTAACAGAGCCAACTCGTCGCGAACAATCTTAACCATTAATTGGCCAGGCTGAAGAGAATTTAAAACCTCCTGTCCTAGTGCCTTTTCTTTAACCGAATTAGTAAAAGCTTTGGCTGTTTTAAAGTTGACATCTGCATCTAACAGGGCACGTCTTATATCTTTGAGCGTCTCAGCAACATTGATTTCATTAATCTTTCCTTGACCCTTAATTCTCTTAAAGGCTCCTTCGAGTTTCTCACTTAAGTTTTCGAACATAGATATCTACTTTTTGGAGCGTAAAAATACAAAGTTATCGCCTATGCTAGGAATCTTTAAATAAAGTAGCCATAACTAATACATGTGGAAAAGTTATTCCCGCTAAGAAATACACTAAATAGGATTTGTAATTAACCACATCGATATTGAATACAAAGACTAGTA
This sequence comes from Flavobacteriaceae bacterium, assembly GCA_002691685.1. Taxonomy (GTDB): domain Bacteria; phylum Bacteroidota; class Bacteroidia; order Flavobacteriales; family Flavobacteriaceae; genus UBA3478. Next base: position 10,258 of record NZIQ01000029.1, read on the forward strand.
TTAAAAAGGTACTTAAGGCCAAAGCCCAGTACAAAGACCCATTTTTGAGATATTTTAAAAGTGACCCCTTCGACAAATCGTTATACATCGTCTTTAATTGATGAATAATTGAAGGCACACTATGCCAAATCACAAAGTAAATTGCGAAAGACCAAAGCAGTGTTGCTGTAAAGAAAATAAGTGATAGAAAGCCCAACACCAAAAATTCAAAAAGTATATTGATGCGAAGCTCTTTCGTATATAACCCAAAATATAAAAAGCTAATACACATAAGCCCTGTATTTATGAGCAAACCAAATTCCAAGGTTTGATAAGTAATTTGATAACCTACAATATCTGAAATTACCTGCAGTGACTCTGTCGCATTAAAGAAAAATAAAAGTAAAAACACTTCCAAACCATAAATAACGAATAGCAACAGTCGAATTATACCTTTTCGATCAAATAACAAACTAAAGTGTTGTTCACCAAAGTGAAATGCACTTATCAACAAAAAAAAGAATAATGCCCAGTTTTGGAATTGATAAAAAATTAACAAAATCGCAAAAATACTTAATATATATACTATAATGCTTTGCGTGGCAGACATTCTCAACACACCTTTTTTGTTTAAAACTGAAATAATTTGTAAGTCATTGGTTCCATGAATTAAACCAATACTCAATATTAAAGTCAAGGCAAAAATATCTTCGTAATAATCCGCAGAAAGATTGGAAATCCAAAGTGCAACGAGGCTTAGCATGAAATAAGGAATTTTCAAATTCTTAATTTGGTATAAGTTATTTTATTTTTTTGATA
>NZIQ01000030.1 GCA_002691685.1 Flavobacteriaceae bacterium
AATAAGGGTAAGAAATTATGACAAAAATGTTTATATTGAATTGCAATTAAAATAATAAAATGGATTGGTTTAACATTTACTTTAAACGTGCCATTGGTATTTTTTTCATCCAATACAGTATTTATTTAGATCATAGTGTGACTAACAGATTGATAGGTATTGGTGATGACCAATGGGCTGTTGAAAGCGTGATAATCGATTTAAAGAAATACCTAAGCAATATATTTTTAGAATAATTACATTGAACTTGAATTGTTTGGTTAACAATAGGGGTGGTTTCTCATTTAGATGCCATCCCGTTTTTGTTTTATAGATTATTTTACATCAGTTTTTTCTGATAACCCATCATCGACAAATGCAGTATTTCTAGGACTTGCATATTTTTCTTTGATTTCAAAGAGTTAGAGTACATTTCATTTTAGTATTTTACAACCATGTGTACGAACTCATTTATGTGGTTTTTCGTGCTGTGCTTTTTTTTGATTTCCTACTATTTAATCAAAAAAGTAGTGAGTACCTTTTTTAAATTGTTTTTAAACAAGCAAGACGAAACTTATACCAAGACTATTTCATCTTTAAAATCCAAAAAAAAGAAAACCGATTTTGAAGATTCGCCAAAAAATCAAAAACAAATTTTTGAAAACATCGGTAAAACGATTGGGACGCATATGCGATACGACATCAGAAGAGAGAGACAAGAAAAAATATTTGTTCAGTGGATTGAATTAATTTCTCTCACTGGAGCTTTTTTAGTACTTTACTTTGGTGTCACTGACCAGTTCACTCAATTTTTTATAGTCTGGATGACAACCATTAAGCAGTGGGTGTTATCCTTATTCTAAACACTTCTGTTTTTTTTAAATTTCATAGCTTTAGCAGTATTTAGTATTTAAAATGAGTGCGACTTTCGTCAAAATACACCCTAAGGATAATGTTGTTGTAGCCTTATCTGAAATCAGGGCTGGAGCTAAACTACAGGTCGATGATACCGAACTAGTAGTCAACGAAACAGTACCACAAAAACAGAAGCTTTGTCTTGAGCGACTTAAAATAGGGGAGTCTGTTGTGATGTACGGTGTTATTGTTGCAAAAGCGATAATGCCTCTAAAAGCCGGTGATTTATTGACAATATGTAATGTGTCTCACGATATCGAACCTACCTTTGGCAAGAACAAAACGCTCCCTTGGAATACTCCTGATATCTCTTTGTGGAAGTCCAAGCACTTTATGGGATTTCATAGGAATGATGGTCAAGTAGGTACTGCAAATAACTGGTTGTTTTTTCCTTTGGTATTTTGTGAGAATCGAAATATTGATATTCTCAAAGACACATTTGAAAAAGAGCTTTTTCCCAAGGTACCTAATCATTATCGTAGGCATTTACGTAAACTTCTTCAAAAAGAAAATTCACCAGAAGAGTATAAAGAAAATACTTCACATCTAGATAATATCAATTTACGTTTTATAACGCACCAAGGAGGATGCGGCGGCACTAAAGACGATGCTATGTCGCTTGCCCGTCTTCTTGCTGGTTATGTCAATAATCCAAATGTTGCCGGAGCAACAGTCTTAAGTTTAGGATGTCAACATTTACAAATTGAAGTTTTCAAAAAGGCACTTGAACCACTTTCTTCTCATGCCCAAAAGCCCATTTTAATTTTTGAACAACAGCAAATAGGCACCACCGAACAAATGTTATCTGAAGTAATAGAAAAATCTTTTGTTGAAATTCAATTGGCCAATGAAATAAAACGAGCTCCAGCTCCCTTGTCTGAATTAAATATTGGACTTGAATGCGGAGGTTCTGACGGATTTTCAGGGATTTCAGCAAATCCAACTTTAGGATATGTTTCTGATGTGCTCGCGGCTTTAGGAGGTTGTAGTATTTTGGCAGAGTTTCCTGAATTATGCGGTGTTGAACAAGACTTAGTAGATCGTTGTGTAAATGATGAAATAGCTCATAAGTTTCTAACATTGATGCAAAATTACAATCAAAACGCAAAAAATGTAGGTTCGGGTTTTGACATGAATCCTTCACCAGGAAATATCAAAGATGGCCTTATCACAGATGCAATAAAATCCGCAGGTGCAGCCAAAAAAGGTGGAACTTCTCCAATAGTTGATGTATTGGACTATACCCAATACTTGTCTAAAAAGGGCCTAAATTTATTGTGCACGCCTGGTAACGATGTTGAAAGTACAACAGCAATGGTTGGTTCTGGCGCGAATCTCGTATTATTTACCACAGGTCTAGGAACACCAACTGGAAATCCAATTACACCGGTAATAAAAATCGCCTCAAATACCGAATTGTGCGAAAAAATGCCTGATATCATTGATTTCGATACTGGAGCTATTATAAGAGGAGAAAAGTCAATAGAAGAAATTGGTGAGCTCCTGTTGGAATTGATCATTGAAGTGGCTAGTGGACGTCATATGATTAATGCAGATAGGCATCAGCAATTTGATTTTATCCCTTGGAAAAGAGGAGTTTCATTGTAAAAAAACCGATACTCAAGTAAAGCACCGGTTTTTTCAAAGTAAGTAATATCTAGGTCTAATTCAACATTGACATAACGTAGTCATAACTTCTCTTAACTTCTTGCACGGCATCTGATCCTTCGGGAATTTCGTACTCTAATTCGATGGTTAACGGAAAGTCGTATCCTTTGTCTTTCATCAATTGAAGTAAGGCTTGAATTGGAGTGTCCCCCTCTCCCCACATCATATTATCTTGACCATTTTCTTTATTTTTTCTGTCTTTAAGATGCATACTTACGATTTTATCGTGTTTCTCTTCGATAATCTTTAATGGCTCTAGATGCCCAGCTGCAACGTAATGACCAATGTCTAAATTCATACGAATGGCATCTGAAATAGCCATTGCATTATCCCAAAAAGTTGGAGTTTGTTGGGTGTGCCCATGATATCCAACAAGTACATCTTCTTCTTCAGCAATGCGACCGAGTCTGGCTGTATGTTCATCGTTCTCTGGGTGTTCTAAGGTGATATGTGTTGCGCCTAATGCTTTAGCTGCACGCATACCATATCTGATGTCATCGTCAGTGTTATCCGTTCCAAAAACATTGGGTTTGAAGGCATAAATACTAATACCTGCTTCTGCGTACATTTTCTTTAATTCTTCGAACTTACCGTAGTCTACTTCTTTACGCCATTGCGCAACTTCCTCATTGTAGGCAGCAATTTCTTGTTGTAACAATGCGGCCTCTTCTCGCTCTTCATCAGTTAATTCCTCATTCCGATAAAGTTTATAGAGCAATCCTCTATTGGGATGTCCCCAAATTGGACTGACAGGTGCTCCAGCAAACGGTTCCGCATGATTTCCCATAAGTTCAACTTGGGTTAAACCAGTTTGTTTTACATATTCGATAACTGCTTCTGGACTTTGATCAGGCATAGATCGAAATGAGTAAGTGATTACCCCAACGTTTACTTTGTATTCTTCTTTCTTTTCTGGATTTTCTTGACAACCAATAAATAAGAATGACGCAAATAAAAATCCAAATATTGTTTTGAGTTTAGTCATAGTTGTTTCTTTAATTAAAGTTTAAATGTAAGAGATATTTTATAGTTTCAAGATTTTTTATCCTTTAATTTATCAAAATGATACAATAACCTGAGGATATATATTTAGCGTCTTATGAACTTAATTTTTTTGAGAATAAAAGAAATAACAATCCACAACATATCCATGCGGGTAATGTCATAAAGCTTAAAAAGATATCAAATTGTTGTGCGATAAGATAACAACCTCCAGAGGCCAATACCCAAGAAATGAGTACAGCCCAATTAAATGAAATATTTCTGTTTTCAGCATAATTCTCGATGAGCTTGAAAGATTTACCAAAGAAATGTTGAAAGACAATAATTGCACCCATGGGAGCCAAAATAAATCCGTATAAAGCGACAAAATCAAGAAGTTTCATAGCTATTGCGGGAAACATGCCTGCAAGAGTAGCTAGACCTCCTGCAAGAAGTGTTATTTTAAAACGCGAGGTATTCTTGAAGATTGCTTGAAATGCTAATCCTGCTCTGTAAATGGTTGGGTTTGCAGTAGTCCAACCTGCCATAATAACAACGAGAACTCCAAATACACCTAATGCATTAAAAGCCAATGGTCCAGGTGCAACCGGAGGGGCTTCACCTTGCAATAGAAATTCTTGAGCTTCACTACTTTTCATGTAGACAGCGTATAGTAGTGCGGCCGATATCCATGCCATAAAATGACCGATGTACATCCCTGCTGCCGATGTCCATCCAGAAGAAGCTTTTCGAGCAAAACGAAAAACTGATAAATCGGACATGCCAATATGCATTGCAGCATTGGCAAACCATGACCAAATTGCTACATGCCAAAACCCATATTTTAATTGTCCAGGGAAGGGTTCGCTTCCTTCACCCCAAATAGCCCAAAAATCTGCAAAACTTTGAACTCCCAACTGCTGTAAAGCCACTAAACCACTGAGCAAAAATCCTAGCACGATAATTGGAGCCATGTAATTAGCTGCTTTTGAGATGGTGTCATATCCTTTTGCAGCGATCCATGATATAAGAATTCCGATACCTAGAACAATTAAAATCCAGGTTAATCCATTGGGCATAGTATCACTGAGTTTAGGCATGGGCATATTAAAAGGAATCCCAACTGCAGTGGCCGAGACAGTAATCATAGCCCCAGCGAGAAAACAAAACAATACACCATTGGCAATATTGTAAAGTGTGACCAATTGAAAGCCACAAATTTTTTCCAATTGATAATAAAGGGTGAGTCTGTATTTTACAGCAATTTCTGCAGTTAAAAACCGCCAACTTAAAACGGCTAGAAGATTCCCGACAATTAGCCCCATGATGAGGTCAAATGCACTAACTCCTGTAGTCAAAAATAAAGGGCCAATGACAAATTCTGTTCCCGCTGCGTGTTCTCCAGCATACATGCCTAAAAAACTCTTCCAGCTTTTTAATTTGGATTCAGGAACGGCGACACGTTCAAACTCTCCATCGCTTGCTATTGGTTCGGTTGTTTTACTCATGCTTTTATTTTTAGCTTAGTTCGTTAGGTGCGATGGTAAATCGCTAATGCATTCACAGCAGAGTTGCTCAAGATTCTGTCGTAATTGTGTTTTAAACATATCTATAGCGTGTTCCCCTCCTTTTTTACCCAAGGCTGCCACACTATACATAAATGCTCTGCCTAGAAAGGTGAAATCTGCTCCAGCAGAAAGGCAGCGGGCTATATCAGGCCCTGATAGCATTCCGCTATCTTGCATAATGGTTATTTTTTTGCTGTACTGTTCTACAATCTTCCTAAGGGCTGTTATTGAAGATTCACCTGCATCTAATTGTCTACCGCCGTGATTTGATACAATAATACCGTCTAATCCTAATTCTATTGCAGCCTTAGTATCTTCGACCGAGGCTACTCCTTTTAAAACGAGTTTGCCTTTCCACCGATCTCGAATAGGCTTAATTCGTTCTGCATTTAATCGTCCAGAGAAGGTCTTATCCATAAAAGCGCCTAACTGTCTTAGGTTGAGTCCTTCGGGTTGATAAGGTCTCAAGGTTTCAAATGTTGGTATACCGTGTTTGAGGGTTTGCAAGGCCCAATGCGGTCTAGAAAGAATTTGTAAAATGTTGGCCAAACTCATTTTGGGAGGAAGGGCTAAACCATTTTTATAATCACGAGGTCTGTATCCGAAAGTCGGAACATCGCACAAAAGAACCAAAATCTCACAGCCCGACTGTTGAGCTCGATCAATGATATCGTTACGAATCGCTTCTTCTGCGGGATTGTAGAGTTGAAACCAAGCTTTTCCATCTGTAATTTTACAAGCCTCTTCGATGTCTAGTGTCGTAACCGTGCTTAAAATAAAGGGAATATTGTGTTCCTTAGCCGCTTGTGCTAGTATTTTTGGTGAATTGGGCCACATCAGTCCTTGTAATCCTACAGGTGCGATTCCAAACGGAGCATCGTAGGTATGGCCAAAAAGGCTTTTTCTAAGGTCGCTTTTGGTGTACGGTCTTATATACCTTGGTTCTAAAGTCAATTCACGTATATCTGAAGTGTTTCGGTGTAAATTGACATCTTCATTACATCCACCATCTAGATATTCAAAGGCAAAACGAGGTATTTTTTGCTGAGCTCTTGTCCTGAGATCTGCTACTGAAGGATATTGTTTATTGAAGGGCATATATGTTGTATTCAGTCATTAAGATATTCAATCAATTTGTAATTCGCTCTAAAATCGAAGTTGATTCTTGAAGATTCATCTAGTACTAAGGCAGCTCCTAGCGCTGTTCCTAAGGCTTGGGATGCCGTGAATATTTTAGCCTTAGGCAGGCATTTTTGAAGACTTGTCAAGAAGAATTTGTTTTTTGTGAGACCTCCTTCTATATAGATGGTCATATTCGAGTTCGGCTCGATTTTCATGGCTTGAACGAGTTTCTCGCACAATTCAAAGTTGAGCTGATGAATGGCCTGTATTGGAGAGCTTAATTCTACTTTGTCTTTATCCGTATTATTATCGAGGTGTTTGAATTCAAAATAAGTGTTTGTATGCATTTGTTCAAAACGACTTTTTTCAAGAGGAAGCTCATGTAAAGCAGAAGTCTCTACCTCGAACTTTTGACTTATTTTTTCGAGTTGATATTCGTATTCTTTACCAATTAATAAACGAATGGCCTGAGTTTCATTCGAATCAACTTGAAGGTACTTCAAGGGATGTTCAATCATTTGATGGTCATCTTCAAAAGGAAAAAATACCACAACCCATGTTCCAGTTGAGATTAAAATAAATTTTTCATGAGCACATTGTATATAGGGAAGTAGAGAGGCGGAAGAGTCGTGAATACCAGTTCCTACTTGTAATTCGTAATTTTCATATTGGACTTTAAAGGAGTTGCTTCCATTTATTAGTGGAGGAAACTTTGATAGAAGTTTTTCTTTTTCAACCCAATAATGATAATCTCTTGCGCGATAATCCCAAAGTGCAGTATGACAACCAACGCTGGAGTACTCTGCATATTTGAAGCCGTGAATCAAGAAGCTCAAATATTGAGGAAGATGCAGGCTCCACCGAATGCGTTCAAAGAGTTCGGGTTTGGTTTTAGACAGCCATAATAACTGCATACCAGAATTTAAAAATCCAGCCCGAGGTGAACCGAGTGACTCATCTAAATTTAGACCATTGCCATAATCGGCATACCACTGTTCGATATAACCTTCGTCAACTGATTTCAAATAATTGTATAGAGGAGTGAGTACTTCGTCTTTTTCAGAGAGGTGAATTAAGCTTGCTCCGTAAGTACTAAAATTAAGGTGCGTAATGGGTATTTTGAGCTCAATAAGGAGGCGATCTAGGGTTTCAAATATCCAGTGTTCAAGTAAATCGATCTGTTCACATTCAAAACCATCTTCGTCATGGCCTTGAGCCAGCTGTATTTTTTCTTGGTGGACCAGCTGATACTTATGATCAAATACAACAAGCTTTTTGTTGGTCTTACCTATATCGAATATAGCGGTACACCTGTTGGTCATAATCCAGTAGCTGTTGAACCACTTCCTCTTGTATCTATTAAATGTTGTCGCACACCTAATTGTCTATACATCGCTAATGGATTTAGGGCTCCGCCTTTTTCGAGGCGTGATTTTTGAAGTAGGGGACGTACATCCGTCAAAAAAGCATCTTGAATTAATTCCTGTGCAAGCACTACATCATTTTCTTCTTGCGCCTGAGCTAATGCTTTTTGATCTACTAATAAAGCCTTAGCGTAGGTAATTTTAATCGCATCGATAGATTGAATTAAATCTTCGAGTGGATCTTTGGTGTTATGTGAGGCATCTATCATCCATGAGGGATACGGATTGGCCTTGTTGTTTTCTATACCGTAGATCAGTTCAATAAAAATTAAGAATAGGGCATAGGGTTTAATACTTCCAACACTCAAGTCATCATCCCCGTATTTGCTGTCATTAAAATGAAAGCCACCTAATTTATTTTGATTCATAAGTGTGGCGACAATTTGTTCGATATTGGTGTTGGGTAAATGATGACCCAAATCAACAAGTGTATACGCATTCTCGCCAAGATGATTGGCTAGCATAAAAGAGGTTCCCCAATCTTGAATCACCATTGAGTAAAAGTTGGGTTCGTAGGGTTTGTACTCTATAAATAACTTCCAGTCATCAGGTAACTTTTGATAAATATGCTCTAAACTTTCTGTAGTGCGTTCAAGCGCGTGCTGAAAATTGTTTTGTGCTGGAAAATTACTTCCATCGGCTAACCAAATGGTTAAACTTTTTGAACCCAATTGGTCTCCTGATTCAATGACCTCGATATTGTGTGCAATGGCTTGTGCTCTAACAGATTTGTCTCGATGTGATAAGGAACCATATTTATAACTGTGCTTCTGTACGACTTGATCTTGGAAAGTGTTTGAATTAACGGCATCGAACTTTAAATGAAATTCACTCGCCTTGGCTTTGACTTCTTGGTAATCTACAACGGTGTCCCAAGGAAAGTGAAGAGAAACCATATCAGCACTTTGAGTAAGCTGGTGCAACAATCCGATATCTTCTAATTTTTCAATCAAATTAGAGGGTTCTCCTCCGAGTTTAAATCTCCCAAAACGCGTGCCTCCTTGGCCAAGCGCCCAACTCGGTATAGCGACTTGAAAATCACTAAGTTTACGAAGTAGCGTTTCCACAGGGATGTTTTTGCGATTAAGTCGCTCTGCGAGTTGCGAATACGATTGCTCAAGAGCTTCTGCAGAAGATCGGTTGATGTCATTGATCTGATCCGGATTGATTCTCATGGTATTAGATGGTATTAACGAACAAATGCCTGTGGCATTCCTCCATCGACATTAATCATATTTCCAGTTGATTTTTTCAAGACTCCTACTAGGGCAAATACACCATCGGCAATATCGGCGGGATAAATTATTTGACTCATCAAATTTCGTTTAGCGTAATGCGCAGGTAAATCCTCTACGGCCACCCCATAGGCTTTAGCTCTTCCTTCAGCCCATTCGCCTTCCCAGATTTTACTTCCAATAATTACTCCGTCTGGATTGATTACGTTTACTCTAACTTGTGCTTTCCCCAGTTCTGCTGCTAAAAGTCGAGTCATGTGCTGTTGAGCCGCTTTAGCTGTTCCATAACCAATATTATTGGGTCCAGATACCACTCCATTTTTACTGGCTATACTTATTATATCTCCGCCAAATCCTTGAATTTTCATGAGTTCAGCAGCTTTTTGTGCCAATTCGAATTGCGCTTTCACCAATACGTTTTGCAATAAATCCCAATCTTCGATGGTGTGCTCTTCTAAGGTTTTAGAAATGGCTAATCCTGCGCTGTGAACAACGATATCAATTCCACCAAAGTAGAGGCAAGCCGATTTGTAAGCCTTGTCTATGGCCTCGGTTTTAGTGACATCACAACAAATTGTGGTCATAAGGTCAGGGGAATATTCGTCTTTCATTGTCTGAAGTCTTTCCTTAGAAAGATCAGCGAAAACCACATGAGCGCCTTCTTCAATGAGTTTATCGCATATGGCTTTTCCAATCCCACCTGCAGCTCCAGTGACAAATGCAATCTTTCGTGAGAGTGTTTTTTCTTTTGGCATCCGCTGCAATTTGGCTTCCTCTAAGAGCCAATATTCGATGTCAAAAGCCTCTTGTCGAGGTAGCGCGGTGTAGGTAGAAATCGCCTCAGCACCTCTCATGACATTGATGGCATTGATGTAAAACTCACTAGCTACTCTTGCAGTTTGTTTGTTCTTGGCAAAGCTAAATAGACCTACTCCAGGGTAGAGCAAGATTACGGGGCTCGCATCTCTTATGTTTGGTGAATACTCATTTTTATGGCTATTGTAATAATTGATATACTCTTTTTTATAGCGCTCAAAGGAGGGTCTTAATTTTTCTAATAAGGCTGTAGTATCTTCTAAATTTTCATCTTGGTCTAACGGCAGCACTAAAGGTTGAATTTTAGTCCTTAAAAAATGATCGGGACAAGAGGTGCCAAGAGGTGCTAATCGATCAAGGTCAAAACTGTTGACAAATTCCAAAACGACATGGGAATCGTCAAAATGTCCAATCATTTGATTTTCTGTGGAACAAAGACCACGAAGTAATGGCATCAACTTTGCAGCTCGTATATTGCGCTCAGCTGCATCTAAGGCGTCAACGCGTTTACCTCCGAAATGAACGTTTTTACCTTTAGATTTGTCTTCTATATACAGTGAGGCCTGTTCAATAACTTCTAACGAATTTAGGTAGCATTCATGCGCATCATCTGCCCATGTAAAGAGTCCATGAGACTCTAGAACTATTCCTCGTATACCGGGCTGCTGTTTATAACATTTTTCCAATTGAAGCCCTAAATCAAATCCAGGTCTTTGCCAACCTACCCATCCCATGGTGTCTCCCCAAATTTCGCGTGTAATTTCTTTGCTATTAGCGCTCGCTGCAATGGCAATAAGCGCATCAGGGTGAAGGTGGTCAATGTGCTTAAATGGCAATAATCCGTGCAAGGGGGTATCTATAGAGGGTGCACGACTCTCCAAATCGTATATACAATGATTGAATAAGCCCACCATTCGGTCTTCATCATCTAATCCTTGGTAAACATTTTTAAGGTCTCTCAAACGCTTAGTGTAGAGTCCTGCGATCCCTTTTCTTGTTAAAGTCCCAATATCACCACCTGAACCTTTTATCCACATGACTTCAACGTATTCATTGGTTAGGGAATCTTTTTCTACAGTCTTACAAGAGGTATTACCTCCACCATAATTAGTGAGTCTTAAATCTGCACCGAGTAGATTTGATCGATATAAAAAAAGTGCGACTTGGTCGTCTTTTAAGCTTTGAGCGTGGGCTTCATCCCACAAATAATCGACGTGTTTAAAGGTATGGGTTGACATTTTTTTAGTGTGATAAACTAATGTCTTAAATATACACAATAAGCGTATACTTTTAATCATCTACAGTTTTGCTCAGAAATTTATTACCTTGAAAGACACCTAATAATAGTACCATGCGTTATAATTATCTTCTGCTAGTGATTTTTGCTTTTTTGTTGAGATCAACGTTGCTTGCGCAACAGACTATTCCTCTTTACGACAATGATCAGATCCCCAATTGGAATTCTTCTTTCAATCAAGAACAAACAAGAATAATTGATGTTCCAACAGGTAAAGCTCGTTTTATAACTAATGTAATCAAGCCAGAATTGAGTATTTATTTGCCTGAAGAAAATAACTTTAAAGCCGCTGTTATTTTATGTCCAGGAGGCGGTTATTACGGATTGGCCATAGACCACGAAGGGCACGATGTTGCAAAGAAATTAAATGAATTTGGAATAGCCGTATTTGTGCTTAAGTACAGAATGCCTCAAGAGTCGTATTTCGAAAACAAAAGAGTGGTTCCATTACAAGATGTGCAACGAGCTATTCAATACGTGAGAGCCAATGCTTTAAATTTCAGGATAGATTCAGATAAAATAGGCGTTGCTGGATTTTCTGCTGGAGGACATCTTGCCGCATCTGCTGGGGTGCATTTCACCAAACAATTTCAGCCTGCTCCAATTCACAACAACAGTCGTCCTGATTTTATGCTTTTGGTTTATCCCGTAATTAGTTTTCAGGATGGTTTAACCCATAGAGGATCGGCCAATAATTTAATAGGAACTTTTGGTAGTCAAGAAAAAGACACGCTCAATGCGGATGATGTATATTTTTATTCCAATGAATTGCAGGTAGACATGAATACTCCACCGACCTTTTTGGTTCATGCTTTAGACGATCAAGTAGTTCCTGTAGAAAATAGTTTGTTGTTTTCAGCAGCCCTTCGTCAAGAGGCCGTTGAGGTTGAAACTTTCTTTTACAAAACAGGAGGACATGGGTTTGGTATGTACAACACTTCTTATGAATTGAATTGGATTGATGCCTTTGTGAACTGGCTTAAAGCATATTATACTGAATTTGATTGAACATAATTAAAGCGCTTTGTAGCCTTTGCCCCTTGAAGAAACTCATTTATTTCAAATATATTTCTATCTTTTCACGCCAAAACCAAATTGAGATTTGGGGAGGAACTAACTAACAAATAAACACAAATTCAAAAATGAAAACACTTGATACTTTAGATTGGATAAGTATTAGCGCCTATTTCGTAATTCTTTTAGGAATCGCGTACTGGGTGATTAGAAAGCGAAAAAACAATACAGAAGATTACTTTTTGGCTGGACGTAATGTCGGTTGGTTTGTAGTGGGAGCATCAATTTTCGCTTCAAATATAGGTTCTGAGCACGTTGTAGGTCTTGCGGGATCTGGTGCAGGTGACAAATTACCCATGCTGATTTACGAAATCCACGCTTGGATTGTTTTAGCCCTAGGTTGGATCTTTTTACCTTTTTATGCCCGTGCAGGAGTATACACGATGCCTGAATTCTTAGAAAAACGTTTTGATCCACGGTTGAGATGGATACTCTCGATATTCTCATTAGTAGCTTACGTATTGACAAAAATATCCGTAACCATTTATGCAGGAGGAGTAGTTGTTTCTGCCCTTTTAGGTATTGATTTTTGGACAGGAGCTTTGGCCACGGTTTTACTTACGGGTGTGTACACTGTATTAGGAGGAATGCGCGCGGTAGTTTATACCGAAGCAGTGCAAACTATAGTTCTTATTATTGGAGCAGCTGCATTGACTTACATAGGTCTTGATGCAGTAGGAGGATGGTCTTCGATGAAAGAGACCGTAGGACCTGAATATTTCAATATGTGGCGTTCAGCCTCTGATCCTGATTTTCCTTGGCCTTCACTATTAATTGCGAGTACAATCACCGGAATCTGGTACTGGTGTACAGATCAATACATTGTTCAAAGAGCCCTAACAGCGAAGAACATCAAAGAGGGTAGAAGAGGAACTATTTTTGGAGCACTTTTAAAATTACTGCCAGTTTTCTTGTTTTTAATCCCAGGGGTAATTGCGCTGACATTAAAAATGAGAGGAGAGTTACACTATGATAGTCCAGATGAAGCATTTCCAACACTGATGGCTAACTTATTACCTTCAGGGTTAAGAGGGTTAGTAGCTGCAGGTTTATTGGCGGCATTGATGAGTTCACTCGCTTCAGTATTTAACTCTTGCTCAACTTTGTTTACTGTTGATATCTATAAAAAATTAAGACCACATGCTCCAGAAGAAAAATTGGTTAGAACCGGACAAATCGCGACAGTAATTACTGTGATTTGTGGTATTTTATGGATCCCAGTAATGTCTGGAATCTCAGGTGTATTATATGAATATTTACAGAGCGTGCAGTCCTATATAGCTCCTCCAATTGCTGCCGTATTCTTGTTAGGAATCTTTTCAAAGCGCATCAATTCACAGGGAGCTTTTGTTACAATGGTGTTCGGATTTGTAGTAGGCGCGGCTCGTATTTTCCTTGAGTTGATTAAAGATCGATTTGATTCAAGCAGTATATGGTTTTACTTAGGTGATATGAACTTCTTGACATTTGCGTCCTGGTTCTTCTTAATCTGTATAATTCTAATGGTTGTGGTTAGTTATTCAACTGCAGCGCCTTCTGAAGCTCAAATTGCAAATCTTACAATTAGTACAATTTCTGAAGAAGAAAAGGCTAAAAATCAAAACAGCTACAACTATAAAGATATTTTATTATCCATTTTTGTTCTTATCGTAGTTGCTTTTGTGATGATTTATTTCAACGGAAAGTAAACCTTCTGAATCCATTCACGTATTATTGATAAACTAACTAAGTCAATGCACAAATTATTTTATTCAGTTACAGCGCTTATTATGAGTGCTGTAACTGTAGTTTATGCTCAAACTGAAGTGCAAACCGGAGCTTCAATAGCCGTTACCTCAACCACTAAGGGAAAAGTAAGAGGCTACCTTGAAAACGGAATCTACACCTATAAAGGTATACCTTATGCTCATGCTAAGCGATTTGAATCGGCAATGCCTCTCGAGGCTTGGAAAGGAGTGAAAAGCACCACTACATATGGTCCAGTGGCTTATTTAATGAATCCAACAACAACAGTTCAAGACGAATCCGAGTTTGTGTTTGATCACAATTGGGGATATGCCTCTGAGGATAATCTCCGAATAAATGTTTGGACACCAGGGATTGAGGATTCTAAAAAGAGAGCAGTCTTATTTTGGATTCACGGTGGAGGATTCACGTCAGGATCTTCTCAAGAACTTCCGTCATATGACGGAGGCAATTTGGCCGAAAAGGGCGATGTTGTTGTGGTATCAATAAATCACCGATTGAATGTACTCGGGTTTTTGAACCTCTCAGAGTACGGAGAAAAATACAAGCATTCTGCAAATAATTCTATGAGAGACATTATTGAGGCTTTGAAATGGGTTCAAAACAACATTGAAAATTTTGGAGGTGATCCAAATAACGTAACCATTTTTGGGCAATCTGGAGGAGGTGCAAAAGTTAATACATTGATGGCGATGCCTTCTGCTAAAGGTTTATTTCATAAAGCCGTTAATCAGTCAGGTTCTTATCGATCCAGATTTCTGAGTAAGGAAGTAACGCAATCTATTACTAAAGAAACACTGAAAATTTTAAAAATTAGAACAAAAAATATAGACCTTATTCAAGACGTTCCTTTTTCTGTATTGAGCAATGCAAGTCAACAGGCTTTAAAAGTTGTCGCCGAAAGACTGGCCAAAGAAGGCAGAGCATTAGGTGGTTTTGGATTGAATTGGGGGCCTAGCTTAGATGGTGATTTAATACCCTATGATATGAGTAGTAACGAGGCTTATGAGATGTCAAAAAATATTCCACTGCTAATAGGAACCACAAAAAATGAATTTGCAACTTTTGCTAATGGTAGATTTTTCGGCGCATCAGAAGAGGTAGTTATGAAATATATTGAAGAAACTTTTAAAGACAAAGCCACATCGTATGTATCAGCGGTTCGAAAAGCCTATCCAAAAGATACCTATCCTCACGAATTATTAACTGTTGACACTATGTTTAGGCCCGGAACTGTGTTTCAAGCCAATAAGAAAGCTTCTATCGAAGGTGGTGCTGATGTCTATATGTACTTATTTACTTGGCAGTCGCCTGTATTTGATGGTAAATATCAGTCTGTTCACTGTATGGAATTACCCTTTGTTTTTGACAATATCGAATTGGCTAGAAACATGACAGGGGGGGGAATACAAGCTCATGCTCTTGCTGATCGCGTTTCAAAGGCATGGATTAGTTTCGCAAAGAACGGAGATCCGAATCATGATGGACTACCTGATTGGCCAGCATATACTCCTAAAAATACAGCAACAATGCATTTCGATTTGAATTGCGAGGTGAAGCCACAGCTCGATAAAGAATTATTTAAATTAGTTTTGAGTTTTTAAAAAAAAGGTGGTCAATGACCACCTTCTGTTTTTTAATTCAATGTATTTACAGCGAAGCGACAAAGTCAATTGCTTCTTGAGGTAGAAGTACTTTATCAATGGTATGAACAGTACCATTTGATGCCATAATATCTACAGCTGTGATATTGGCATTGGCATCTGAAGCGTCACCGATTACAAAGGTTCCATTATCATCAATTACCTCAATGCTATTATCTGTCAATGCAGTACCCACAGCACCAGCTGCTAAGTCGGTTGACATGACATTCGCTGGAATAACGTGATATAACAAGATGTTTGTTAGAAGCCCAATTTCTGCTTCTGTATCAAAATCGTCAAGAGAATTATAGTCATCACCAAGAGCGTCAAGTAAGGCTACGAAAGCGTCATTTGAAGGAGCGAATACAGTAAATGGTCCTTCACTTGCAAGTGTTGCAGCGAGGTCTGCCTTGATTACCGCATCTTTGAGTACAGAAAGTGATTCTGAAGCTACCACCAAATCGGTAATTGTTGGTTCTGGTTCAGCTGATAGTGCGTCAATTACTTCTTGAGGAAGTAAAACCTTGTCAACGATATGGACAACACCATTCGTGGTGAGTATATCCGCAGCGATTACATTGGCTGCTAGTCCAGTTTTGTCTGTTACACGGACACCACCTGATACATTAATTGTGATTTCTTCACCTTGAATGGTAGCGATCTTGCCTCCGTCTGATAAACTTCCAGATTGGGCTGCAACCCCGCTTACTACGTGATATTGAAGAATTTTAGCTAAGAGTGCTTTTTCTTCTTCAGTGTCAAAATCGGATAAACTGTTAAATCCATCGAGAGAGGCTAATAAATTTGCAAATGCCTGATTCGATGGAGCAAATACAGTAAATACTCCAGGTGAACTTAAAGCTCCTACTAGGTTTGAATCTGCATTCTCGTCTGCTTTCAATAAGGCAGCAACTAAACTTGTCAGGTCATTTGAACCAGATGCAGTTTCAACAATGTTTAGGGTAATTTCTGGGCCTTGAAATCCATCATCAGAATCACAAGAAATTAGGCTGAAGAACAATACTACAACGCTAAAAGTAAAAAGTTTTTTCATGTAATTTTTTTTTTCAAAGGTAGACACTATTTATTTTGTTTAACGAAAATTGTAAAAACTTTAACAAAACAGTTTATTTAATGTAAACTTGAAGTATTTGTTTTTCTAGGAGAATATTAGTTGAATTTTGGAGTAAAATAATATATTTGCACACCTAAAATTGGTCGCGTAGCTCAGCTGGATAGAGCATCTGCCTTCTAAGCAGACGGTCGCAGGTTCGAATCCTGCCGCGATCACACTCATTGAAAGGGATTCGAACTGCCGAGTCCCTTTTTTTATGGGCAATACCGAGATTACAGAATTAATCCGGTCATAGCTTCATAGACACCCCAAAATAGTCAAAAATTGGTAGTAATCTGTTAAAATTGGCAGTCCTCAGGCAGTAATTACAGGATAAATAGGTGCATTTTAAAATTGACGTAAAATGAATTTTGGCATTTGTGAGTATCTCATTTTAATGAATTCAAGAATTGTAGAGGTCACTTAAGTCATCCTGTGTCTCCTCACAAAATTTGTTCCATTTATACGATTCAGTTTCTTCATCAATTAAGGAAACACGTTTTACCTTAAATACACCGTCAAGATTGAAATTCTTGGGTAAAACGTCACCGTATAACTCCATGGTTTTTTGAATCAACAAGTCTTTTGCGGTATGGACGTGGTCTTCTGTCAATAGTATACAATCGTGTATGAGAATTGCAAAATACTCTTTGGCTAGCGACATATAGACCTCAACGAATATATTGCTCTCCGCTTTTAAGTGGATATGACTGACCTTCTTATGACCTTTTACTTGCTTTGTGTTATTGATGAATCCCATAAAGTGAGGAAATATATTTTCTAGGTCTTTATTTAATGCGGAGGGAACGTATTTTGCATTTATGGTTTTTAGAATTTGATGCTTAAGCTTGTCGTATTCTAAACCTTTGCAGTACGCAGAGTTTTTTTGAATATATGCATAGAAGCCACCTTGGCTAAGTAATTGAAGCGAGAGTTTAATCTCTCTTTTCAATTCCTTATCCGGACTTACATTATTCATCTTCAAAATCCTGAGCCATTCGAGAACGAGAATTGTAATTTGTGATGAGGACATATCTACCTCATAGATGATTTCGTTCTTCTTGGTACGCATACACTTTCGAATTAACCTCGGAATCGAGGCTCCTGTATGATACACCCTACCGTAGGGACTTATAGTCGGTTTAAAACAGATTGGCGAACTGAATACATCTTTGGGACTGCTGCAGCTATTAAGTGCCCTAAAAGCGGTATAATAATCTTCATAGCGAAGTAATTGAGACTCGTTGGTACTATCTCCTTCATAAGTCATATAGCCGTTTACCTCTACTAACTCGGTAGGCGGTATGATGCGCTCCAAATAATAGTATGGTTCATCTAATAGGAAAAGCTGAGCTGTATTATAAAGGAGCTTTGATAATAAAGGATTTTTAGTCACCTCAGCATATTCAAGTTCCAAATACTTCTGCAACACTTTCAAAAATCGGTTTGATTTGACAGACACTCTTACAAACCCTAAGTCCTGTGCGGTTTTTTTTAGTCGATACGACTTTGAAAATCGATTACTAGAGTAATTTGAATTCTCCTCTATTATATCTAAGGCTATCAAAGTATCTAATACGCCTCTGTAGTAGCCGCGCCCTAGGTAGTTGCCTAGCGTCTTAGAATGAATATCAACAAAATAATCCAAAGAGCGGCTGAAAGCGAAGTTTCTTAGAGCAATCGTTGTAATTACCCAATTACATTTATCGTAATAATTAAAAGCGTAATCTCTACGACTCATACTATCAAATCTTCCGCTTGCTTTTAGAAGCTGCGGAAGACCCTTAACAGAAAACAATTCCATAGTTCCGTACACATATGATATATAACCCTAAGTTATAATATATAACAATAAGCAGCTAGGCTTTTAAAGAGCCGCGCTGCTTATTTATTAAAATTATTGTTCTATTCTATTTGTGGTCAAATTTGATTGAGTTACAGTTGTGGTTTTCAACAAATTTGTACCACATATGATGTAATACTCTAAGGCACAGGTGTCTTAAAAACAACTGTGCCAAATAGGTTATTAATTCCTAGAGCGATGTTATTCAGAATCAATGGTTTAGCGGTTTGTAATGACTTAGGATGATTTCAAAAAATTATAGGATAGCTGCCGGATGACCTATTTATTCAAAGCTTCTATACATTTAGCGCAACCAACTAAAACTTACCATTATGAAAAAAGGAATAATGCAAACTGCCTTTTATCTTCCTTTCAAGGTTATGCTCAAGCCGGAACTAATATAGGATTGCCTAGTTGAGGTTGTTCTTTTGATTATACCCAAAGTCTATTTTAACATAGTACCATCCAAAACTTAATCTAAAATTGTAGGACATTCTGCCATTTGAACCCATTTATTAGGTTCATTCAACAATATTTTAAATATTGCAGATTGAAACTAAAAAATCAAAGGAAATGAAGCATCTCATTACCCTACTAATCCTGTGTATTGGATTAAGCGTAAATGCACAATTGACATCCGTTACGGAAGGCGGAAATACAGGACAGAGACTATCAGTTTCTAACGCTGCCAATCACGGAGATATTGGAGATAAAGCAGTAGACTTGAGTTATTCTAATGTCTCAAGTACCATATTAGGTGCTACGGGTCAGTATTCCCTTGCAATGGGAGTTAATACAAAAGCAAGTGGAGTGGAATCAACAGCAATGGGAGATGCTACAACAGCAAGTGGTTTGGTGTCAACCGCAATGGGAATTGTTACAACAGCAAGCGGTTATGCTTCAACAGCAATGGGAAAAGGAACAACAGCTAGTGATTATGCCTCTACCGCAATTGGTCAATATAACTCTTCAGGTTCAACAGCAACTAGTGCTGATTCATTCTCTGCATCTGCTCCTGCTTTTGTTATCGGTAATGGTGCGGGTAGTTCTAGACGCTCTGATGCGTTTAAAGTAATGTTTAATGGGGATGCTTATGTATCTAAAAGTTTATATCTAGGAGGTACAGAAATTACTTCAACAGCTGCAGAACTTAATTTATTAAGCGGAGCAACAAGTTTGGGAACGGGTATTTTAGAACCTGTAACAGAAAGTAGTAACACAGGTGTTCGTCTTTCTTCATCGGATGCTGCTAATCACGGAGATATTGGAGATAAAGCAGTAGACTTGAGTTATTCTAATTCTTCTAGTTCCACAAGAGGTGCTACAGGGGATTATTCAACAGCAATGGGAGAAGGCACAGAAGCGAGTGGTTTTGCTTCAACCGCAATGGGAAGAAGCACAACAGCAAGTTTTACTGGTTCAACAGCAATGGGA
>NZIQ01000031.1 GCA_002691685.1 Flavobacteriaceae bacterium
TCCTGGTAAAATTCGAAAAATTCCGCCTCCTTTATTATTTAATAAAATAATTCTAAAATTTGATTTTATATAGTTGCTCCAAAGCGCATTGATATCATAAAAAAAGCTCAAATCACCAGTAATTAAAACCACAAATTTGTCTGGATCTGCTTGATGACCACCTATAGCCGTAGATGTGCTTCCTTCAATACCACTCGTTCCTCTGTTGGAGTATACCACGCAAGTTTTATTCAGAGGCATGAGTTGAGAATATCGCACACTTGAAGAATTTGCTAAATGTAAATCAATAGCAGAAGGCAGGTTTTTTTGAAGTGTGTAAAACACCCAAAAATCAGAAAATGGAATTTTAGAGATATAGTCCTCTCGCTTTGCTAAAAAGGTGTTTTTCTTCTCAAGCCAAAATCCGCGATAGTCATTTTTGCAACGGACTTCTGCAATCATTGCTTTAAAAAAATATTCTGGAGTGCAATTTAAATGAGATGTCAAACAGTAAAAGGTATTCAATGCTTTATTTTTACCTAAATGCCAATGCTCTAGTGCTTTATATCTCCTCAGAAAAGTCTTAATTTTTTTAGATACAATCTGTCCGCCAATAGTTAAGATTAATTCGGGTTGTAAATCTTTAAATTGCTCTTCAACATAAATGCTTTTTTCAATTGGAGCGATGATACTATCAATCGAATTGATAAAATTATCGTGAAAACAATTTGAGGTTGTCTCTGAAAAGACCAAAATTGATTCGTCATCTGTTAATTCAAAAAGGAGTTGCTTTTCAATTTTTGTCGGCTGCCAACCACCGATAATAATCATTTTTTTCTTGTAACTCTTCCATGATTCTCTAATTTTTGAAGAAATCTCAAATGATTGCAAATCACTCTCATAAGTAGTCGCTGTTGGTTCAGGGATAATGCTTGGCGGGTTCTCACTTATTCCATAAAGAGACTCCTCAAATGGAAAGTTTAGATGTACAGGGAGTTGCTTTGAATAAGACAGAGATATTGCCTTTTGAATAGCTTTATTGTTAAAACTTTCGATTTCCTCTTGTGATTTAGTCAATAAATGAGGGGCAAAAAGTTCAATCTCATTAGTTGCATGGCATACATCCTGTTCAAGGGCCTCACAAAAGGCGACTAGCTTATTAAAAACACCATTTTGTTGTATTGTTTGCCCGTCTCCAATATCAATTTTATACGAAGGACGATCGGCAGATGCTACTATAAGTGGAATTTGACTGTAATACGCTTCTGCAACTGCAGGATAATAGTTCAAGAGTGCACTTCCAGAAGTACAGATTAGTATTACTGGTTTTTTCTTTTTTTTGGCTATACCCAAAGCAAAAAATCCTGCTGCCCTTTCGTCTACAATACTATAAGCATTAAAATTGTTATTAAGGGTAAAGCTCAATGCTAGTGGAGCATTTCTAGATCCCGGCGATATTACAACGTCTGTGATTTCGTTCTGCTTAGCAAGTTGCATAAATAAATATGCAGTTGGAATGTTGCTAAATTTCATGATGCAAAGTTAGGAACTACTCCTATCTTCACCTAACTCACATTTAAAATATCTAAGAGTGCCTTGGCTTTTTGATTGGTTTCATCAAATTCTTCCGTGAGTATTGAACTTTGATTAAGTCCTCCACCGACAAAAAGAGAAACCTCTGAATCCTTTATTTTCATGCAGCGGAGATTGACGTAAAAAAATGCTGAATGCCCATGAGTTATTCCTATATATCCCGTATACAACTCTCGATTATAGTTTTCGTGCTCTTCAATGAACGCTCTAGCCTTATGCCTTGGAAAACCACATACCGCAGAGGTCGGATGTAAAATAGAAACAGCCTCTACTGCTTTTTGATTACTTTCGAATTCTGCCAAAAAATCAGTCTTTAAATGATAAAGGTGACCGTATTTAAAATTTGTCGTTTGCTCTTTATGATAGGATATCTGATGTTTTTTAAATTGATTTTCCAATTCATTTTGAACAATTTCTTGTTCTAAAAGTTCTTTTTCTCTCCATTGAGGCAACTGACCTTCAGCAGCAGTTGTTGTGCCGGCTAAAGCAGTGGTTTTCAACTTTGAATCTCGAACTTTAGCAAGTAACTCGGGGGTTGCTCCTATCCAAATATCGAATAACGGATGATAGAGCATATACACAAAAGCATTATCAAATGAATTCATTAGGTGCCGAAAAAGAGAACACTGATCAACTCCAAGTGTTTGTTCAATTTTTCTGGAAATAACCACCTTTTGATTTCCCTCATTTAAGAAATTTTGAGCCTTTTTAAACAATTCTTTATATTGCTGAAAGTCTTCCTCAAAAGTCTCAGCATTGCTAGCTCTACATTTTTTACTTAACTCTTTTGCCGCTAAAATGATATGGTTAGAAGCACTAAATTCTACACATTGTTGCCTATTGTCAAAAGTTTGTAGCTGTATTTTGCTTTTTATCTCTTGACCAAAACCTGATTGATAAATATGAACTGTAGTACTCTTTGGGTGTTTACAAACCAGAAATGGTTGTTTTTCTTCAAAAGCCTTATACAAACAATCTCTTAATACTCGAGTCGAATAGTTCATTTAATGAATCACCTTCTTTTGAGACATATAGTAGATAATTTACACTTTGAGATCAAGCGATCATCCTCATCTCTCACCTCTATATCCAAAAGCTGCAGTGTCTTTCCTTTATGTGTTAAAATTGCTTTTGCCTGAATAACTCCATGGGTGACACTCTTAAGATGATTTGCAGAGATTTCAATTCCTCGAATTACAGTGTCATTAGAACCAAGAAGCAAATGAGAGGCCGCACTTCCTACAGTTTCGGCTAATGCAACAGTCGCTCCTCCATGCAATACGCCATCTGGTTGATGTACTTTTGGAGTTACGGGCATTGTAGCCGTTAAAAAGTCGTTACCAACATCGACGTATTCAATTTCTAAGGTTTGCATCAAAGTATTGTTACTTGAAGCATTTAGTCTTTGCAACACCTCTACTTTATTCATTTGTTAAGTCTTGATTGTCAGAATAGTAAGTTATCACTCTTGTAGTATAGTCTAATAGTGGCAACTCTATTTTCTTTACCCAATTTGGAGGGTCATGTCCATCGAACTGAAAAGAATAACTGACCTTGCTTTTATTTCCCTGGCTGTCAGTTTTTTCAACATAATCTAGAACGCCATCAAGGTAGTAATACTCATTTTGCTCTTCAAGCTCATAATTCTCTTCTTCAGCAGCATCAAAACCCACTACTGTAAGATAAAAGAGCATTTCTGATTTTAGGGTGCCGTCAGGATTAAAAAGCTTTTGTTTCTTTTCTCCAAATTCATTGGTCGTAATTTCTTCTGCAATGAATTTTTCAAGAGTCATTTCATCTTCCTTGTAAACCTTTATCTTTTGTTCTGTAGTGTCATTAGATATTACTTTATACACCATTAAGGAATCAACTCTTTCTTCATAAACAATTTCGGTAGAATTAGCGATGGATTGAGGCCCACCAATTCTTATACCAACTTCTCTTTGAAGGCTATCTAAAATTGTTGAGTAATAACTCATTAAATCACCGTCAAAATAGTAGACATATTCTATGAGTTCCTGAACAGAGTCTAGAGGTTTATAGTTGAAAGTGTGATAATAAGTTTTAGTGTAGTCTAAAGAATCACCTACGAAATACTCAATATTCTTTTGACTTAAGGTGTCGTTTACGAAATGAAAACTAATGTTTTCAAATTCTTTTTCTCCATAAGACGTTTTGACATTGGTTAATGTGCCCTCCGGATTGAACTCCAATAGTATGGAGCCGAACTTGGTAAACAACTCACAACTTTTCACAGGGCCGACTAAGTCATAATCTGCAGTGGTAAGGGTAAAGAAATTTTTTTGACCATACCCTAGGGTCATAAATACTGCTGTAAACCATAAAGTCCACCACGTTCTCATAATGTAAAATTAGCCTAAAAACGATTGAGGACAAAGGGAGACAGGGATATTTCTGTTTTCTGTTCCAATAAAACAGCTGTGGTCATCTTTCCTGCAGCCGGTCCAATACTCCATCCCATCATAGCTCCACCCGTATTAACTACAATACGAGGATCCTTAGAAACTCCTATGTAGGGAAGACCGTCAGGAGACAATGGCCTAAGACCGCAACGCACCTTATCAAGCTTAAAATCGTTTACAGAAAGGCCTTGATAATACTGCTCAGCCGACTCCGCGATAGCTGAAACTCTTAGTTTATTGATGTTGTGATTAATTCCAGAGAGCTCCATAGTACCTGAAAAACGAATTATATCTTTAAAAGGACTTACAGCGACCTTAGATTCTAATAGAAGTGCTGGAAACGCTATGTGATTTGATTTAGGTGTTTGAATCGCATAGCCCTTACCCGCTTCTAATAAAATAGAATCTCCAGCTGATTTTAACAGACGGTTCGCTTGAGCTCCTGTGGTAATGGCCACTTTATCAAAGGAATAACCTTCACCTGAGTCTGTATAAAACCTAACCTCTGCTCTATTTAAATCGATGGCCTCCACTTTATTTTCAACTAAATTGAAGTTTTGATGTGCCATCAAATAAGCCCACATTTTTGACATGAATTCTATGGGATTCGTGCTCACATCGCTGTAATAGCGCACTGCTCCTAATACTGAAGGATGAATATGTGGTTCTATTTTCTTTAAAGCCTCATGTTCGAGTAGTTCTGATTTTATGCCAAATTCAGAAGCCCTATGTGAAACTTCAAGCTCCTCATCTCCTACTTCCTTAGTTTTGTATATCATCAATAATCCCCTATCTCTGTATTGAAAATCTCCAATTTCATTGGAACTCAATATTTCTTGAAAAAGCTCTTTACTATAAAGATTAATCTGAGCAATTTCTGGTATGGCATAATCGACATGCTTGTTATTGGAATGCTTGGCGAAGTTAAATCCCCATTTTATCAAATTTGCACTCAAACGAGGCTTGATGTAAAAAGGACTTTTTCGCTGAAACATCATTTTGAGTCCGGATGCGAATAAACTTGGAGAAGACAATGGAATAATATGGCTTGGAGTCAAATATCCAGCATTCACATAAGAAGCCCCAAATGGAACTTCTTTTTCATTTTCTTTATTTGGTTTGTGAGGTTCGAACAATTCAACTTGCACTCCTGCTTTTAATAAATAATACGAGGTGCACAATCCACTTATTCCACCTCCAATTACAGCAACCTTCATAATATTACACTATATCACTTGAAATCCAAAAGCATATGGATCATCATTTGGATTAATCGTTATGGTATTTTCGCCATAGCATTTAGCCCAACCTTTAATAGAGGGAATAATCGCCTTGTAATCTCCAACCTTGGTTTCAGAGATGATTTCTCCCTCAAATGTGGAGTTAATGATACTCTCATGAATAAATTGTCCTCCTTTTTTTAACCATCCCTTACTGTACCATTGGGCCATTCGCGCTGAAGTACCAGTGCCACATGGGGATCGGTCTATAGCTTTATCACCATAAAATACTGCATTTCGGGCCGTTGCTCCTTCAGATGGAGCTCCTGTCCACAAAACATGCGAAACCCCATGTATAGAATCATCTTCTGGATGTACAAATCGATTGGGATAATCCGCATTGATTTGTGCCCTTATTCTTTTGGCATGCATAATCAAATCAGAGGCTGAAAAATGCTCTAAACCCCTAAAATTGGCTTGAGGATCAAAAATGGCATAGAAATTTCCACCATAAGAAACATCAAATTGCAGTTCACCAAAGTATTCGTCTGTTATAGCTAATGCCTCTGAATGCAAAAAACTAGCAACGTTTTCAATTTTTACCCAATCTACTTTACCAGCATTCATCTCATAATTGACTTTAATCATTCCTGCTGGAACTTCAATTCGCAACGTTCCTTCATTTTTAGGCCTAATTATACCGTGCTCCAGTCCTAAAGTTACCGTGCCTATGGTACCATGACCGCACATTGGTAAACAACCGCTGGTCTCGATGAATAAGATGCCAAAATCGACTTCTTCAGCACTACTTGGATAGATAAAACTACCGCTCATCATGTCGTGGCCGCGTGGTTCAAACATCAAACCTCTACGAATGTGATCATGATTTTGTACAAAATCAATGCGCTTTTCAGACATACGCTCTCCCTTGAGCTCTGGATGATTATTTGTAACTAAACGAACTGGATTTCCGCAAGTGTGTCCATCAAAACATTTGAATTTCATAAAATAGATTCATTGTTAAATTTAGAATTCACCCTTCTCATTTTCATTGTATTATTCTTATTGTGCAGTGTTTCAGGCAGTATGGTTTCTGGACAGTTCTGATAACTCAAAGGACGCAACCAGCGCTGAATACTATCCACACCAACGGCAGTGTACCTAGGATCAGTGGTTGAGGGATAGGGTCCACCGTGAAGCATAGACTCGCATACTTCTACTCCGGTTGGTACCCCATTAAAAATTAAACGGCCAACCTTGTGTGCGAGCATTCTTATTTCACGTTCAAATGTCTTGAATTCATCTTCCTCTCCTAGAATAGAACCTGTTAACTGTCCGTCGAGTGAACATATCATATTAAACAAGTCATCACGATGTTCTAGCTCGATAATTAGAGAAAATACGCCAAACACTTCCTCGTGAAGTTCTGGATTTTCTATAAAGTTCTTTGCGCTGACTTTAGCCAATACTTTTTCTCCATTAATATTGTTTTCTGCACTATTTACTAAATATGATCCTGACAATAATTGCACCCCTTTTTGCGCCAGTAATTTGGCTTTGTTTTTTTGAAAATTATCAAAAATTGAAGGGTGTAACATGCAACTATCTACTGTATCATTCAATGATTGTCTCAAATCAGAAATAAAGGCATTGCTGTTTTCATCTTTAAAGAGAATGAGCAGTCCTGGATTCGTGCAAAATTGCCCTGCAGCAAGCGCCATTGAAGCGGCGATTGATGTAGTCCAATGCTCTTTGTTTTCTATTGCTTTTGGCAAAATAATTAATGGATTGACTGAACCCATTTCAGCAAAAACAGGTATAGGGGTTTTACGCTTTGAAGCTAAGTCAAATAAAGCTCTACCTCCTTTTAAGCTCCCTGTGAAACCCACTCCTTTAATTGCTGGATGCGAGACTAAAAGTTGGCCTTCCTGATGCGTGTTTGAATTGAGATGTGAAAAAACACCCTCAGGCATTTCGGTGAATTTAGCCGCTTTTAAAATGGCTAATGCAACCAGACTTGAAGTTACCGCGTGCATAGGATGTGCTTTAAGTACAACGGTACAACCCGCAGCCAAGGCAGAAGCCGTATCACCTCCTGCTGTGGAATAGGCCAATGGGAAATTACTCGAACCAAAAACAGCAATAGGGCCAATCGGAATACTGAGCTTGCGCAAATCTGGTTTTGGCATAGGTTGGCGCTCTTCATCTGCCGTATCAATCTTCAAATTTAAATGTTCTTCTTTTCTGATGTGGTTGGCGTAGGATCTTAACTGAAAACAAGTTCTACCTAATTCACCATTCGCTCTTCCTTGGGGTAGACCACTTTCACTGCAATAGACTTTTACGATATCTTCTTTAATGGCCTCTATTTCAATGGCTATAGCCTCTAAAAAAGCAGCACGTCTAGAACCATTTAATTCGGCGTAGTCATAAAAGGCTTTTTCTGCTAGTTGAGCGGCAATGTTTATCTCATCTTCAGTAGCCGTATATAGCCTATACTGATTGTCTTTTAATTCTTTAGGATTAAGGGTAGAAAAAGTATTTCCGAGTTGACTCGTTTGAAATCCGATATAATTGGGGCCTATTTGATCAATCATGAGTTATAATTTAGGTCTTATTTGAAGTTGTTGTTCGATAATATGAAATACTTCTTCTCTTCGAGATCCTATTAAATTTAATCTCGGTGGTCGAACAATTTCGCTTCCTAAACCTGTGGCCACTTCTGCCAATTTAATATTTTGAACTAATTGTGGATCAATATCTAACTCTAACAATGGCATAAACCAACGATAAAGCTCTCTTGAAGTTTTTAAATCTCCATTCAGCGCAGCATGATAAATCGCAACGGTTTCTTTGGGAAACGCGCAAACTAAACCTGCTACCCATCCATCAGCGCCTAATAGTAAACTTTCTAAGGCCAAGGTGTCTACCCCGCACAAAATAGAAAGATCATCTCCAAATGCATTTCTGAGTCTTGTCACATTAGAAACATCACGCGTTGATTCTTTAACAGCCTTTACATTTTGGAGTTTTAGTAGGCGCTCAAACATCTCGATCGTCACCTCAATTTTGTAATCTACTGGATTGTTGTAAATCATAATGGGCAAGCTGGTGCTATTGGCAATTGTTTCAAAATACACCAAGGTTTCGTGATCCGTAGATTTATAGCGCATTGGCGGTAGAACCATTAAACCATCTGCTCCGTGTTTTTCGGCGAGTTGAACCGCTTTAATGGCATTTTTAGTTGACGATTCTGCAATGTTCATCACTACAGGACAACGCCCATTGGTAACCTCTTTCACAAAAACGAGCAACTCATTTTTTTCGTCTTGCTCTAGCGTACTCACTTCGCCGAGACTTCCAGCTAAAATAATTCCGTGGACTCCAGCGCTGATTTGAACCTCTGTATTTTTTTCAATAAGTTTAAAATCTAGACTTAAATCGGTATTGAATTTGGTCGTAACAGCGGGCATAACTCCTTTCCAATGCATCATGTGTAAAATTTTATCAAAAGGTACTATTTTATAGTATTTTTGAAAAATACACAACACGAAATTATGAGAACAAATGTATTTACCTTCCTATTGGCAGGACTTGGATTTGGATTACTCCAAGCACAATACACTGATGCTGATGCCATTCGTTTTGCAGAGACCATTACAGAAAATGAACTTAAAGAACATCTCTATACTTATGCTTCAGATGAATTTGAAGGCCGTGATACAGGATCTAAAGGACAAAAATTAGCTGTAGCTTATCTCAAAGATTTTTATGTAAGTCAAAATATTGGTACAGCTCAATCTAACGGCTCTTATTTTCAAAAAGTCCCGGTTTCAATGAATAAAACTCCTGAAGGAAGCATTGAAATTGACGGAAATGCATTAACCTTAGGAACAGACTTTGTAAGTTTTACACCTCTAAATGCCTCTTTTGACGTTATCGTTTTTGTTGGCTATGGAATTGATACGCCTGAGTATTCGAATTACAATTCTGTTGATGTAAATGGAAAACTTGTTTTTGCAATTAGTGGTGAACCCGTAGGGCCCAATGGCAATTATCTCTTAAGTGGTTCAACTGAGATTTCAAAATGGAGCAATCGCTCAGAAGGCTTGACTAAGCGGGTCGAAGCAGCAAAAAAACACGGTGCTCAAGGACTTTTGTTATTTGATCCCTTAAATTTTGATCGCTACAAGAGCTATCTTGGTTTTATGAAGCGAAATAATTCTGGCAGAATGCAGCTAGATGCTGATGGAGCAGCTTATTTTAGCGCTCATATCTCTAAAAGTATAGCTCAAAACTTGATGGACAAGGTTACCGACGACGAGCAGTCACAAGTGATCAATACTTCAGCGACAGTCGCAATGCAATCAGGTAAAATTGCAATCGATACAGAAAATGTCGTGGCTTATATCGCAGGAAGTGAGAAGCCAGATGAATACATTGTTATTTCTTCTCACCTTGATCATATCGGTATGACAAGAGATGGAGAAATCAATAATGGAGCAGATGACGACGGATCAGGATCAGTCGCTATGCTTGAAATTGCACAAGCCTTTAAAATAGCCTCTGAAAATGGATCAGCACCCAAGCGTTCGATTGTTTTTCTTCATGTCACAGGTGAAGAAAAGGGATTATTGGGATCAAAGTATTATACCGATTTCGAACCTGTATTTCCGTTAAATAAAACGATAACAAACTTAAATATTGATATGATTGGTCGTATTGACCCAAAACGTGAAGGCAAGCGCAATTATATCTATCTCATTGGTTCGGATAAACTCAGTCAAGACTTACATCAAGTTTCTGAAGAGGTCAACTCAAAGTTTATGAATATTGAACTCGACTACACCTTTAATGACGAGAATGATCCTAATCGATTCTATTACCGTTCAGATCATTATAACTTTGCTAAAAACAACGTCCCTATCATTTTCTATTTTAATGGGACACATGATGACTATCACAGAATTGGTGATACTCCAGATAAAATCAATTACGATTTGCTCGAAAACCGTACCCGGCTTGTTTTTCATACGGCTTGGGTTGCTGCAAACAGAGCTGAACCTATAGCTTTAGATTAGTACCCAAGCTCAGTTGCAATTTCTTCGCAACTATTAATAGTTTCCTCTAAATGAGTCATGTTTGTTCTTGGATTAATTAAACACATCCTAAGAACAACTTGACCCGTGAGAGTTGTAGTCACTATATGTGCTTTTTGTTGAGCCATAATTACTTTTGAAATTCGAAGATTAGCCTTATCTAAAGATTTTTGATCTAGTTTTTTAGCGATGGGATTATACCTGAAATTGATGATTCCAATCGAAGCAGGAGCTACAATTTCCCACTTATCACTTTTGCGCAGTTTATCTTCTAAGGCCTTGGCTAAATCAATATTATAGGTAATCGCCTCTCTAAAATGTGCTAAGCCATAGGTCTTAATCGACATATAGAACTTTAGAGCTCTAAATCTTCTTGTGAGTTGAATACCGTGATCAAAAAAATTGATCTCCGAATCATTGCCTTCGACATCTTTTAAATATTCAGGCTTTTCGGTGAACGTATTTCGCAGCCATTTAGCGTTTCTTACAATTAAACATCCCATTTCGTAAGGTTGAAAAAACCATTTATGCGGATCTACTGTCACAGAGTCTGCCTTTTCAATTCCTTTTAACAGGTGTGCGTATTGTTTTGATAGTATTGTTGCTCCTCCGTAGGCTGCATCTACATGCATCCATATGTCCTCGGTCTTACAAATCTTTCCAATTTCATTTAAATTGTCAATGGTTCCTGTATTTGTAGTCCCTGCGTTTGCAATAATACAAAAGGGAGAGAGCTTATTTAAACGGTCTTTTGCAATTGCATTTTTAAGCTTATTGATGAATATTTTAAACTCCTGATCTGTTGGAATAATTCGAATCTGATCTTTGCGAAACCCTATGGTTCGAATGGCTTTGATATTTGAGGAGTGGGTTTGATCAGACATGTAAATAATAGCCTTCGAAAAATCCTCTCCACATTTTTGTGTTCTGGCCGTTACTAGGGCGGTTAGATTTGCCATAGAACCACCACTTGTAAAGATTCCTCCTCCCCTTTTTAGGGGAAACTTAAACCAATTGAGCATCCAGTTGATACAAACAATCTCAAGTTCTGCAGCAGCCGCAGAGGCATTCCAACCACCGGAGAATACATTGAATCCCGTTGCCAAGGTATCTGACATACTAGAAATAAAATTGCTAGGGCCAGGAACAAAAGAATAAAACTTAGGGTGGCTTAAAATATTGGCTTTATTTAAGACATTGTTTAAAACAAAATCAAGCACTTCTTGAGATGGCGTAGAGAATTCGGGAGCTTGTTCCAACAAGAGGTCGTCCATCTCCTTACGAGTGGCCAAATTAATAGGGGATTTCTCTTCTTGCGTACTGAAATGATCGACTATAGCGTCAATAACCTTGTAACCATAGGTTCTCATTTCATCCTCTGACAACCTAAAATCTTTATCGGTTTTCTGCATATCTTGTGTTTAGCACTGCAAAAATACTAATATCCTATGATGAAGCCTTTTTTTAATTTCTAAAGAGTTCAGTTGGAAATTAATTGGATATTTATTCGGTAAACTTTTGACTTTTAAGTATTTTCCAAACAAATTAACCGATATGAACAGACAAAAATTTATCAGACAAAGCTCACTTCTATTAGGAACAGCTATGATGTATCCCTATAATTTAAGTCTTGCCAATTCAACAGGGGTTCTCGGCGCCAACGATCGCATTCGTTTAGGAGTGATTGGTATAAACGGCATGGGCTGGGCCGATATGCTTGCTTTAATTCGAATAGATGGTGTTGAGATTGCTGCCATTTGCGATGTTGATCAAAACGTAATTGACAAGCGTTTGGCTGAATTAAAAAAAGAAAATATAAAGGTTCAATCTTACAAGGAATACACCGATTTATTGAACGATAAAAATATTGATGCCGTCATCATTGGAACTCCAGATCACTGGCACCCGTTAATGATGATTCACGCTGCACAAGCTGGTAAGCATATTTACTGTGAAAAACCGATTGGAAATTCAATTGGAGAATGTATAGCCATGGAAAATGCACAAAGAAAATACAATACCATCGCTCAAGTCGGTCAATGGCAACGCAGTCAAAAACATTTTCAAGAGGCCATATCTTTTGTGCATTCTGGTGTTTTGGGGCCGATAAGAACGGTTAAGGTTTGGTGTTATCAAGGATGGATGCGACCCGCACCTATTGTACAAGACAGTGCTCCACCTACTGGCGTGAATTATGAAAAATGGCTTGGCCCTGCTCCCATAATACCCTTTAATTCAAGTAGATTTCATTTTCATTTCAGATGGTTTTGGGATTACGCTGGTGGTCTTATGACTGATTGGGGAGTTCACTTATTAGACTACGCCTTATTAGGAATGAAGGCCTCTTTACCCAACTCTATCGTTGCTATGGGTGGCAAATTTGCTTATCCTAATTTGGCCGAAGAAACACCTGATACCTTAACAACCCTTTATGAATTCGATGATTTTAATTTGGTATGGGATTCTGCAATGGGAATTGACAATGGTTCTTATGGAAGAGATCACGGAATTGCCTTTATTGGAAATCATGCCACTCTTGTATTAAATAGAGGTGGATGGGAGGTTATCGAAGAAAAGAACAGTGCTCAAAAAATAGCTAAACCTCTAGTTACTCCTGAGGATAATGGTCTTTTTAAACATGCAGATAACTTTATTGACGCCATTCGATCAAATAATTCAACCCTACTAAATTGTTCAATAGAACAGGGTGGACATGTTGCTAAAGTGGCTCAAATGGGTAATATCGCTTTCAGATCTGGTCATAAACTCTATTGGGACAAATCTACGAATGGATTTACAGACAGCGCCATAAATGAGCAGTACCTAAATAGTTCTTATCACAACGGTTATTCCTTGCCTAAGATTTAATTTGAATCTTATGGCTCTTTGTAATTGGTATTCTCTCTTTGTCCTAAAAGAGAAGAGGCTGATAATAATAAATCAGTGTATTCTGTAATTGACGAGACTAGACCCTCTTCGTTAACTTCATAGATGTAGACGTATTTATTGTTGTAGGTATCGTATAGTGCCTCACTCTCACCGTGCCAAATAAGTGCTGCTCCGTTCTCATCCGCAATGATTTTGTCGAAATTAAAAATAAGTCCATTAGGCATGGTTGCTAAGGCAGGGGTTAAAAACTCATTAATAAAAGAATCGTAACTGTCATATGTTCGTGAAAGTGGTCGACCGTCGTTCCATTTTAGGGTACCCGATAAAATAAATTTGAAATCATCACTAATGGTATTTTGAAAAGAATCCATATCTCCAGAAGAAATGAATTCGAAATTTTGAAGTACAACTTCCTTTGTTTTCATTCTTTTTAATTGGGCCTCATTCTCTTTTGGTGTCATTTCACATGAACAAATAAATAAAGCACTACACGCTATAAGGATTAGTTTTTTCATTAGTATTTTTTTAAGGTTGTTCTAAGTTCGTATTCCAGATGTCTTTTTTACAAAGCCACTTTCCATCACTTTGTTTTTCCCATACTACAATGTATTTGCCATTGTCTTGAATTAATTCCTGGTCAACAGTCATCTGTATATCGTATAAGCCTGTTTCATAAGCGTATTGGCCTTGATGCAGTACTTCTAAAGTTTTCAAATCTAGAGTACCCTTTCCCATTTCAATTTCATCTTCATACATTTTTTGAATGGCCTCTCGTCCAACAACAAAATCTGCATGAGGTGGAATTACAACTGCATCGGTGGTATGAAGATCTGCAATTCCTTTCGCATTTCCGCTGTTGTAATTGTTTACCCATTTTTCGTTATTAACGATGACAATAGCTTCTACATCTATTGTGTTTGAATCACAGGCTTGAAGAAGGATAATAAAGGTGAGTGCGATAAAATTTTTCATATTATGTGTTTGTTTGACCGTACTTTGAAGCATATAAAAGACTGAGCACGGGAATTAAAGAAATAATCATTACTGGTATTGGCGGATGTGTTGACCCCCCAGAAATTAACGTGATAAAATCTGGCAAGGTCCAAAATAGATGTAGAATAAATAAAATAAAACAGGCTGCTTTAAGTGCTTCGGTATGTTTTAATCGCATGGTATAAATCACTGATAATACAATCCCAAGTGATATAAATCCTATGACTGAGAACATGATGTCTAAAACCTCTAATGCAGGTTGACTAGATGCTAGTCCTTCAATATTGAAATCTCCTATCATTTCACTTTTAAAATCATCATTAATTTTTATTAGTATCAATGGAATGAATTGCAGTAAATCAAAGATCAATGTTATGATGAGCAAGGTTTTAATTTTTTTCATTGTTTATTGGTTTTAAGTTGTTTTGTAGTTGTTAGTGGTGCTCAAACTTTGATTCTATTTCAAATCTGAACCTCTTCAGGCGTGTTACTTTCTTGAGTATCCTCCAATAGACTCTCTGTATTCGATGACAAAACCGTTATCAGCAGTAAAGGTTTTAAATTCATCTGTTGCGTTTCCAATGGTTATAAAAGACTCTATTTCAAAAAGCTCAAAAAATTTGTCAAAGTTTGGACCATTAATGAAATCTTTACCGTGTTGAATACCATCTTCACTGTTGTTATATCGTTCGATTAGGGTCACTTTACTTCCGTCTTCAGAGATGAAGTATCCATAAATGCTAGAGGGTTCTCTTTCTTTGATAAATACTGCAAGGTATTGGGTGAACTCCTCTACCTTTTCTTTTGAATTGCCTTTTGTATTGAGTTCTATAATGAAGGTTAGCTCTTTAGAATCAGCATCATCTATGGCCTCTAATTGTTTTGAAGGGCTAGCGCAACTTATGAAAAAAGATAGTGCAATAAAGCAAAGAAATTTATACATGGTGTTAGTTGTTTGAATTTAAATTTAAATAAATTCTTGAAATATCAAATAATCTTTTGAAATAGATGAAGTTTATGAAATGAACAACTTCTATAGATGAAGAATCTATACAAAAAAACCCTAACAGGTTTTGTCAGGGTTTAAAATGGGTGGAAGACCGGGTTCGAACCGGCGACCTCTGGAACCACAATCCAGCGCTCTAACCAACTGAGCTACAACCACCGTTTAATTTGCGATTGCAAATGTACTTCTTTTAAAGAATTCAACAAAGAATTATGCTTTTTGATAAAGAATGTATTTCATCGAAAAATTGAAAATCTAATACTCATATTATACGAATCATCTGAGGTTCTTCGTTTTCATACAAGCCACAATTAACAAGACCTTGGTGAACTTAACATACTACATCAAAACTGTAACCTTATTTTTATTCTTTCAAAGTCTAAAAACAGATCAACCCGAGTCACAAAGCTTAGGCGATGAAGCTTTTGAAAATCAAAGGTTTGAATGGGCCTTACATTACTATGACAAAGAACGGAATGACAGTCTTAATCCCGTTCTTAATTTTAAACTTGCTCAAACTTTTTACCAATTAAACGACTTAGACTCTACCAAATACTACGCGGCATTGGCCTATCAACAAATTCCTCAAAGTTCAGATATTGACCCTTATATATTGTCCAATCAAATTCTTGAGTTTTTAAAAGAAATTAAAGCCTATGAACTTGCCTGGTCTTTAAGTGACATCTATAAATCGACAAACGCGAACTATCAAAAACATCTCATTGATTATCAAAACACAGACCTTGCTTCAGCTTATGAAATAGCTCGCTTAAAATCATTGATCACCTTTTTAATCATTTTATTTCTAACCTCTATCGGTTTTATTATTTATGGGGTTGTGTTTGTTCAGAATAAAAAAGGAAAATTTGTTCGCCGAATTCGAAACAGCACTAAAGAAATTTCAAAGCTTGAGGACAAAATTGCTACACTAAATGATGAAAATTCCACAAAAGACAGACTCTTCTCCGTAATTGGACATGATCTCAGAGGTCCAATTGGATCCTTAAAAGGTATTCTAGAGCTCACCCAAACTAAGGAACTTAAGGGTAAAGAATTAATGGATTTTATCCCCAATCTTATCGCAGATGTGGAACGGGTTCAATTTACATTAAACAACCTATTAAATTGGGGGCAGGCACAAATGAATAAAACTCAGGTACGAAAAGGTACAGTGACTCTTCGAAAGGTCGTTGATTCTAATATACAATTACTGCAAAAATCAGCTTCTGATAAAAGCATCAAGATTATTCAAAATATTAATGAAAAAGTGAAATTTTGGGCAGACAAACACCATATCGATATCATTATTCGAAATCTACTCAGTAACGCTATAAAGTTTACTCCTGAAAATGGTTTAATCACCCTTGAAGTATTTGATGCCAAGGATGGTTTCTGGGAACTTCACATCAAAGATACAGGGGTTGGCTTAGAAGCTTCTGTTATAGAATCTATATTAAATACCAGCCGAGTTCATTCTACCTATGGAACTCAAAATGAAAAAGGGACAGGAATTGGTTTATCACTTTGTCTGGATATGGTAACAAGAAATAATGGTCAAATGACTGTAGCAAGTGAGCCTGGTAAGGGATCTACCTTTATGATTAAGCTTCC
Source organism: Flavobacteriaceae bacterium (assembly GCA_002691685.1). Lineage (GTDB taxonomy): Bacteria > Bacteroidota > Bacteroidia > Flavobacteriales > Flavobacteriaceae > UBA3478. The sequence continues at coordinate 16,814 of NZIQ01000031.1, forward strand.
TGCAAAATTAGGTAGATCAGTAAGTAAGCCTATTTCAAATCAAAAAGGGAATTGACGCCCATATAGCGTTCAACCGTAAAACCTTCTGCATAAGTTACGCCTATCATACGCCCTAGATCAGATGCTCTAAAACTTACACTGTCTAAAAAGGCTTTACTGCTAATTGGAGTCGTTGGTTCTTTGCTGTTAGGGTCGTAGAACTGACTCTTATATGCCTTCACAGACTCCATTTTCGTATTGATGTGCTCCCCAATATCTACCAATATATCTGGTCGAATATCTTTCCATTGAATGTAGTGATATACGGCCTTGGGCCTCCATGGTAGCTGCAGATTTGCATCACTGTCAAAGGTTTCTATCTTTTTCAATCCACTTAGAAAACAACTATCACTCAAAAGTTGACTCGCCCGTCCATGGTCAATGTGTCTATCTTCTATGGCATTACATATTACAATTTCAGGTTTGTATTTTCGAATGACTTCAATTACTCTTAATTGGGTTTCTTTATCATTTTTAAAAAATCCATCCGCCAAACACATGTTTTCTCTGAAATCTGCTCCGAGAATTTTTAAGGCGTTGTTCGCTTCTTGACACCTTAAATCTATACTGCCTCTCGTACCCAGTTCACCTTGCGTAAGATCAACTAGACCTACACGCTTACCAAGACTAACTTCTTTCGCTACCGTTCCTCCAGCACCAAGTTCAATATCATCTGGATGTGCGCCGAATACTAATAAATCAACGTTTTTCATAATTGAAGAAGAGCTTGATCAATATCAGCAGTTAAATCGTTGAAATCTTCAATTCCAACAGAAAGTCTTAATAAACCATCTTTGATCCCCTGAGCCAATCTCTCTTCTCTAGGCATTAAAGCATGCGATGCAACAGATGGCAGTAATATAGTACTTTCAATACCTGCAAGAGATAGAGAGGGTTTTATCAACTTTAAATGACGAATGAAATCTAATGCTTTATCTTCTTGTCGAATTTCAAAGGAAAGCATCCCACCAAAATCGTTCATTTGAGAGAGAGCTAAATTATGATCAGGATGTGAGCCTAAACCAGGATAATGCACCTGGGTAATCTCACTGTGTTTTTGCAGATGTAAAGCCAAGCGCATCGCATTATAACTTTGTTCTTTAACTCGAAGGCCCATGGTTTTAATGCTGCGCTCTAACAACCAAACAGTGTAATCACTTAGATTTCCCCCATAGCAGATAGCTGCATCCCAAATTTTTTTGATAAGAGACGTGCTTCCAGCAACTGCTCCGGCTGATATATCCGAATGTCCGCCCATGTATTTTGTTGCTGAATGTATCACTAAATCAATTCCTAAGGTTATAGGGTTTTGATTGACAGGACTTGCAAAAGTATTGTCAATCATGCTAATCAGCTTATTGGATTTGCACAAATCTGCAATGGCCTTGATGTCGGTTAAGCGCATTAAGGGATTTGATGGTGACTCTATATAAATGAACTTGGTATTGTTTTGGATTTTTGCTTGAAAATCTTCTATATTATTGCCCTCAACAAAATCATATGCTATACCATAGCGATTCAACTGAGTGGTAATGAAGTGATACGTTCCTCCATATATTTCTCGTTGAAATATTGCGTGATCTCCTTTAGCCAAAAACGACATTAGTACAGTAGAAATCGCGGCCATTCCACTAGTAAAAATCAATGCGTCTTCAGCCATCTCTAAGGCTGCTATTTTTTTATTTAAGGCTTCCTGATTGGGTGTATTAAAATATCTTGGATATCTCTTTATTTCCACCTGATCCCAAGCATAGGATGTCGAGGGATATAAGGGTGACACAGCTGACTTAAAGGTGTCGTCTTTTAATTCTCCTGCGTGAACTGATCGCGTATTAATATGTGAATTTTCACTCATTGACTTCAAATTAATGCTTTAATAATATTTCTTGTATTTCAGGTAACTGAAATATCCAAGCACCAAAACTCCAGCAACCGTATACCACACAAAACTAGGAGTGATAACCTGATCTCCACTGGCGTATGAATGCAGTCCTACAAGATAAAAATTAACTCCAAAATAAGTCATCATTATACTGGAAAAAGCGATAATACTGGCTAGATTAAAAGCCCATACCCCTTTTAAGGAAGGAATCAGACGCATATGCAACACAAATGCATAGACCATAATTGAAATTAAAGCCCAGGTTTCTTTTGGGTCCCAACCCCAATATCGGCCCCAACTTTCATTAGCCCATTGACCTCCTAAGAAATTACCTATGGTAAGCATAAGCAACCCAATAGTTAATGACAATTCATTGATAATCGTCAATTCTTTTATGCTTGATTTCATGCGATCTCGTGTATCTGTTTTTAAGAGCAGCAACAATATGAGGTTTACAACTCCTAAGATCATTCCAACGGTCAAGGGACCATAGCTACCTACAATAACAGCAACGTGTATCATTAACCAATAAGAATCTAAAACGGGTTGCAAATTGGCAATCGCCGGATCTACCCAACTTTGATGTGCAATCCAAAGCAACATTGAACTCACAAATGTAGTTGAAGCAATGGTGAAGTTACTCTTTCGACCCAGAGCAATACCTATGGCCATCGTCGCCCAAGAAACGTACAATATACTCTCGTAGGCATCACTCCAAGGTGCATGTCCAGAAATATAGGAGCGGGCAATGAGACCAAAGGTGTGTAGTACAAACAAGCCGTAAATAATTACTTTAAATGCATTAATGGTAAATTTTAATGTTCTTCTATCCTTATAAATTTGTGCCACTAAAACAAAAAATAACACTAAACCAAATAACACATAGTACCTGTAGAGTTTATTGAATATATCCCACTTGTTATAACTGATTTCAGCTTGAATTTTTCTTTCACTGGGCATAACTTCTGAACCTAATTTTCTTTGACTTTTCTTAAGGCTATTCAAGATTTTGTCTGCTTCAGTGTAATCTTTTGAGATCTGTGCCTGATTTAATAACTGCAGATAATAAGGTAATGAATTGGCAACGAAACTTCCATATAAGGTGTCAGAGACTGTAAAAACTCCTGTTCTATACTCAATTGAAGAAATCCATTTATTGTTTTCGTCTTGGGGTAATGGAAATATCTTCAAGATTTCTCCACTTAAAGCTCGGTTTAATAAGGCTAGCTTTTCTCCAGCCTGTTTAAAATCTTGTTGAAATTTATTGGGTGTATTTGTCTTATAAGCCTCTTCAAGAAAGGGGTCGAGTTTATTTACTCCTTTTTGATCGAAAAAGTCAGTGACTTTTACGTATTTCTGACCTTGTTCGATTCCAATTATTTTGCGAATACTATCGTTTTCTTCCTTTTTGTCTAAGGCAATAAAGGGGGTATTATACCATAAGCCAGGGTACAACATCATTGAAAGCATGACCTGCTCAGCTGATAAATCTTGATAAGTATCTTTGTAACTTAATTTTCTAAGTAATTCACTGGCAAAGGTATGTATAGGTTTCATGCGTCCCCCATCGTCTTGAATCACGAGTTCTGCAAAATTTTTAGCGTGTTCAGCGTCAATAGACGTAACCCTGATTATGGAGTCCATTTCTTGATTAGAAGGTAGTTGCGAATTCACATTTTGACCATAAACCGAGGACAATGCAAAAAACAACAGAACTGCACCCACTGTCTTTTGATTTTGAATTCTTTTGAGTGATTTAGCTAAATCCTTGAAACGTGTTTTACCAAAAAACATAATTCCCATAAAGCCGATATATAATAAAAAGTATCCAATATAGGTGATCCACGTACCCCAAAAATCGTGATTTACGGAAAGAATACTTCCTTTTTCATCTGGAAAGAAACTGGCCTGAAAAAATCGAAAACCTTTGTGATCTAATACGTGATTCATATAGATATTAAAATCAAAGGGACGCTCATCTTCGATGGTTACCTTACTCATGAAGGATGAATAGTTACGTTCTGTTCCTGGATATTTTTCAGCAATAAAATCATTGAGTTTAATTGAAAAAGGGAGGTTTAATTGCTTAGATCCATATCTGAAATAATAGGTCAAACCATCAAATTCAATAGGCTCGCTAAATGATGTAGATCCCTGCCCTCCATATACAATAATCTCCTTTGCTTTATTCTCTGAAGAGAGACGCAAAATCATCGCATCTAGTGTATCGTCTGTTTTTTCAGACTCCGGAACTTTTAACAACCCGTATGTTCCTTTCACAGGAAACTCTGGGAAAACAAACTGCATCTCGCCTACTAAATACAATGATCTCAGTTGTAATTCTGAAGAGGTGTTTGCTTCAAGACTTCCTTGAAATTGATCAGCCATACGCATAAAACTTCCTTCAAAAGGACTTTCAATAAAGAGATTCCCTCTTTCATCTTCAGTAATATTAATAGTACCTTGTGTAGGCTTGTTATAACTAAAAAGCACATTGTTAATATTAACTATCTCCCCTCTTTTTATGTAATGATCATGTCGATTACCGTCTCCTGACTCCACCACCTTTATATAATAATCACCCTGCTCGTCTTCAATAAGGTCTTGTTTGGCTCCTTCAATAAAATCTAGTAGTTCAATTTTAAATTTAGAAGACTCAAAAGAAGATTTCCAAGGTAAAGAATTGCGGCTACCTTGTTCTGTAATCAAAATTCGATCTTCTAAAATTTTACGTTGTAATTGACCCTCCACCTCGCCGTCTAAAAGAACTGTCAAATAAGTTCGTTCGGATAGAAATACCGAAGAAGTTTCACCTTCTCTAATAGGCATGCTTCCTTCATAACCAATGTAACGAGTAACTCCCGCTCCTAGAATGATTAAAATCCAACTCAAATGTAGCATGAGTAAAGGCCACTTATTTAACTGCCATAAATTATACCTCTTAATGTTGCCAATGAAGGTAACCACCATTAATAGCATAATAATTTCAAACCATTTAGCCTCGTAGATATAAATCTTTGCTGTCTCAGTACTATAATTGCTCTCAACAAAAGTTCCTATACCCATGGCAAGAGAGAATAGCAAGAAAAGTACAGCCATCATTTTTGTGGATACTAAGGCATTTGCAATTCGATTTATCATTGATTCGTACATTTTGTGCAAAATTAAGGTGTTTTGAGCGATATCTTTACTTTTGTCTAAACCGAATTAACAGAAGGAAGCATTGAAAATTAACTCAAAAGACACCAATAATTTTAAGGTTTGCGTCGTAGGATCAGGCAGAGCGGCACATTTTTTTGCCCACCGTATAAATCACACCTCTGCTGCTTTTGAGCTTGTAGGTATTGTTTCACGCAATATGAACATGGTATCAGAAAGCTTGTTTCCGTTTTCTATTTATGATTATTCTTGTATTCCAGAGGCAGACATCTTTATACTGGCCGTACCAGATGATTACATCAGGACTATAGCTAAACAAATTCCGTATGCTGAGGCCCTGTTTTTGCATTGCAGTGGTGCCCAGGAACTCATAACCAACACTGAGCAAAAACACCAAGGTGTTTTATATCCTTTATTGAGTCTTAACTTTCAGATGGAGTTTGCTTCAAATGTTCCTCTTTTTACAGAGACAAACTCAGAATATCACAAGCCTATTTTGAATCAATTGGCTAAACAATTAAGTACCAACGTACAGGAACTCACAAGTGAAAAACGACTTAACGTTCATCTCTGTGCAGTTATTTCTCAAAATTTTTCTAATCATTTATGGCACATCGCTCAAGACATCTGCGTGAGACGTAACTTAGATTTTAAATGGTTTAAACCTCTCTTAGAACAGGGTCTTAGTCAAGCATTATCACAAAATGCTAATGAAACTCAAACAGGACCTGCAGTGCGAAAAGATAGAAACACAATAGAAAAACACCTTAAACTACTTTCAAATTCAAAGTGGAAGGATATTTATAAACATCTAAATCAATCTATAATCGATACCTATGAAGAAAAACTTTAAGGCCTTAATCAAGCAAATCAACACCTTTGTATTTGATGTTGATGGTGTGTTCACCGATGGCACACTACTACTTTCTGAAAATGGAGAACTGCTTAGAAAGATGAATGTCAAAGACGGTCTTGCCGTTAAAATGGCCTTGGATAAAAATTATCGGGTGTGTATTATTACAGGAGGAACTAATCAAGATGTTAAAAAACGCTTTAAAGATTTAGGAATCACCGATGTTTATTTGGGCTCACATTTTAAAAAGGATGATTTATTGGAATATTTCGACAATTATCAAATCAATTCAAAAGAGGTTTTATACATGGGTGATGACTTACCTGATATTGAGGCAATGGGTCTTTGTGGATTATCTTCTTGTCCTCAAGACGCGGTTTCTGAAGTAAAAGAACAGGCTGATTATATTTCTCATATCAATGGCGGTGCTGGTTGCGTTAGAGACGTAATTCATCAAGTGATGGCCGTCAGAGGTGACTGGCCATCCAATTCAGATTCAACAAGAGCCAATGGATAAATTCCAAGGTAATTACAAATTGATTCTCGGATCTAATTCACCGAGAAGGGTGGAATATTTAAAACAAATGGGGCTAAAGTTTACCCAGCGAGTTGTCTCCATAGATGAATCTTATCCTCAAGAACTCAAAGGTCATAGGATTGCTGAATATTTAGCCAAACGCAAAGCAGATGTGCAACAAAATCTTTTAAGCGAAAATGAAATTTTGCTCACCTCAGATACAGTAGTATGGTGTAATGGAGAATCTTTAGAAAAAGCTATTAACAAAGATGAGGCTATTCACATGCTAACTAAATTATCAGATAAATCTCACGAGGTAATCACAGCCATATGTTTGACTACTACCAACAAACAAATTATCAAACATCAAACCACAAGTGTTTGGTTTAATAAGTTATCAAAAGACCAAATTGCGTATTACGTCGATAATTTTAATCCTTTTGACAAGGCTGGAGCTTATGGCATACAAGATTGGATCGGTTTGATTGGTATTTCAAAAATTGAAGGGTCTTATAGTTCTGTGGTTGGACTCCCTACTTCTTTGCTTTATAGTACTCTAAAAATTATGACAACTGAAATGCACTAATTAAATTAGGAAGGTGAGAAGTATATCCAATTATATCAAAGATATTTTTATGGCATTCCGCGCTCCGGCTAGCGAAGGGGTTGCTTTTCAAGTGGTATGGGTTTTCTTCTCCTTAATAGTTATATTTTTGTCAATATTACTATTTATTTAAAGCCATCCCAATATGCATATTTTAAGAAACCTTTGCAAAACATATGTTCTGTGCACATGTGTTCTTACCTCAGTGGTATCGGCTCAACGAACAAAATCGTCACTTGAAATTTACGATGACATTCAGCGGCTCAATTTTTTAGGTAATGCCATGTACGTCGCCGCTCATCCTGATGACGAAAACACAAAAATGATCAGCTATCTGAGCAACAAAATTCATGCTAAGGTGACTTACTTGTCCCTGACTCGGGGAGATGGAGGACAAAATTTGATTGGTTCAGAACTCAAAGAATCTCTTGGTTTAATTCGAAGTAATGAACTTATTGAAGCTCGTAAAATCGATGGTGGACAACAGCGATTTACAACCGCAATAGATTTTGGTTATTCGAAACATCCTGACGAAACTTTCGAATTTTGGGACAAACCATATATGCTAAAACAAGTTGTTGGTCAGATTCGAAAACTCAGACCTGATATCATCATTAATCGCTTTGATCACAGAACTGCTGGAACCACTCACGGGCATCATACTGCAGCTTCAATCTTGAGTTACAAAGCATTTGATTTGGCTTCAGATAGTATTTATAAAGATCAATTCAATGGGGCGCCTTGGCGTCCTAATCGTTTATATTTCAATACCAATTGGTGGTTTTATGGATCTCGTGAAGCTTTTGATAAAATCGACAAATCTAATCTAGTTGAAGTAGCAGTTGGCGAATTTGATCCTACACGAGGTCAGTCATACAACGAAATCGCGTCATTGTCAAGAAGTCAACACAAATCACAAGGTTTTGGAACAGCTCTTCAAAAAAATCAAGAAACTGAATATTTAGAAATTTTGAAGGGAACCAAAAGTGAAAGTAAAAATCTTTTTGATGGTATTGACACTAGTTGGAATCGAATAAAAGAAGGCCAAGCTATTGGTCAAATCTTAAATGCTGTAGAGGATTCGTTTGACTTTAAAAATCCTTCAAATCATTTAACAGAACTCATCAAGGCGCAAAAATTAATAAAAGACATTGAAGATGTATTTTGGAGAAATCTAAAACTTGATGCTATAAATTCTATTATTTTAGACGTTGCTCGTGTAGATCTAGAAGCACATGTTGCCCAAAAATCAGTACAGCCCGGAGAAAAAATTGAAGTCGATTTGGATATTGTGAATCGAGGGTCGTCTTCAATTAAACTTCAATCAATTGCTATTTCAAATTCAAATATCTTCTCGTCCGACTTGGATACTATCGTCACTTCTAATGCTGAAACAACATTTACTTTCTCTCCTGAAGTCTTGCGAAATAGTCCCTATTCAAGTCCTTATTGGTTACAACAGAAACACAATAGAAAACAATATACAGTAACCTCAAATTCAGATATTGGAAAACCAGCTTCTGACACTTCTATGGCTGTTTCACTTTCTGTAATTATTAGAGATGCAACATTAATGATTGAATTACCGGTTCGTTACAAAGAAATCAAACCTGAATATGGAGAATATTATGAGCAGTTCCATATTCTGCCATCAGCAGCCCTTCAAATTGATAAATCCATTGAAATATTCGACAGTAAACAATCTAAAAATGTACGTGTTGAAGTGTTGTTAAATAAAGAAAAATATGATGGTATTTTAACTATCTCTGCACCTGAGGGCTGGAGCGTATCTCCAAAACAACTTAGTATTAATTGGACTAAAAATCAAGGTACATTTCCTGTCGATATTTTAGTCACTCCTCCAGCAAATCAGCAATCTAAAGCCTTCTTAAGCTTTGAACTCACCTCATCTTTTGAATCTCATAAACTTCAGCAACAGTACATTTCTTATGCTCATATCGACAAACAAACGCTTTTATCTCCAGCAGAAATAGAATTGAGCCGTATTATAATGCAAAAATCGAATGAAAAGGTGGGTTATATCATGGGGGCGGGAGACAAGGTATTTGAAAATCTTCTAAATCTTGGATATGATATTGAATTGATTCCTGCTTCTTCTCTTACTACCCAAAATCTAAAACGCTTTAAAACAATTATTACCGGAATACGGGCCTATAATGTCTCAATTGACTTGAAAGCTAACCAAGAACTTCTTTTTGATTTTGTGAGGCAGGGCGGCAATTTAATTTTACAATACAACACGGCCAATAGATGGGGGGCACAATTTAAAAAATTAGCTCCTTACCCAATGAAACTATCTTACAGTAGAGTTACCGATGAATATGCTCCTGTGAAAATTCTAAACTCAAAGCATAGAGCGATGAATTATCCCAATAAAATAACAGTGAAAGATTTCGACGGATGGGTGCAAGAAAGAGGCTTATATTTCCCCGAAACGTGGAGTAATAATTTCACCGCACTACTCGAATTTCAAGACAAGGGAGAAGCGCCTTTAAAAGGTAGCTTACTCATTGCTCCACTGGGAAAAGGAAACTATATATACACTTCATTAAGTCTGTTTAGGCAGCTTCCTGAAGGCGTTGCAGGTGCCTACCGATTACTCTCTAATTTAATTGAATTAAACTCGAAATAAAATGTCTAATATAGATTGGATTATTCTTTGTTCGACACTAGCTTTTATCGTTGTTTACGGCATATATAAAAGTACTTCAAAAGCTAGTGCAGAAAACTATTTGCGGGGTAAAGATGGCAGTAAATGGTGGACAATTGGGCTTTCGGTTATGGCTACCCAGGCTAGTGCTATTACCTTTTTATCTACTCCTGGTCAGGCTTTTCACGATGGATTAGGATTTGTTCAGTTTTATTTTGGACTTCCAATTGCGATGATTGTAATTTCAAAATATTTTGTGCCCTTTTATTTTAAACGAAATGTATTTACCGCCTATGAGCTTTTAGAGAATAGATTTGATAAATCCACACGGACCCTTACAGCAATTTTATTTTTGGTGCAAAGAGGAATGGCTGCTGGTATCACTATTTTTGCCCCCTCTATTATTCTTTCAGCAGTGTTAGGATGGGATTTGAGGTTGCTCAACATTATTATAGGATCAATTGTGGTTTCGTATACCGTTGTCGGTGGAACTGCCGCAGTCAACATCACCCAAAAGCAACAGATGACTGTTATTTTTACAGGCCTAATCTTCGTGTTCTTCTACTTGTTTCAGCTAATGCCTGAATCAGTGTCAAGTAATCGTGTTTTTGAAATCGCACAACTAAATTCAAAGCTCAACGCTTTAGATTTTAGCCTAGACCCTAAAAACAGATATACCTTTTGGAGTGGTATTACAGGTGGATTCTTTTTAGCTCTTGCTTATTTTGGAACAGATCAAAGTCAGGTTCAACGGTATCTATCAGGGAACTCTGTAAAAGAAAGTCAGTGGGGTTTATTTTTTAATGGAATCTTTAAAATCCCGCTTCAACTCTTTATACTTTTTCTTGGGGTATTGGTGTTTGTTTTCTACCAATTCAATTCTAGTCCTCTTCATTTCAATCCTTCGATTGAGAAAATGATTCAAAATTCCGCCTATGCTTCAGACTATAAAACTCTTCAAAACGAATACGAACAAATCGAATTGAAAAGGCATGAGATTTATGCCTCTTCATCACCTATTGAAGATCAACAAGAGGAATTGCTTGCCTTGAATATAGTTGAAAAAGAATTGAGAACACAGACTAAGACATTGGCAACTCAAATAGATGAGAACGCTGTGGTCAACGATAAGGATTATGTTTTTATACATTTCATTTTAACTCAATTGCCTATTGGTCTAATCGGATTGTTATTGGCGGTTATACTATCTGCGGCAATGTCTTCAACCGCCTCTGAATTGAATGCTTTAGGTGTCACAACAGCTGTGGATATTTACGGACGACATTCGGGCAAAGAAATGACTAAAGAAGGGCTAGCCAAACAGACCAAATTATTTACCTTACTTTGGGGTATTGTAGCCATTTTTATAGCGAGCATAGCTAACTTATTCGATAATCTCATTCAACTAGTGAATATCATCGGATCACTATTTTATGGAAATGTTCTGGGAATTTTTCTTGTAGCCTTCTTTACAAAACATATCAGTGCCAAAGCGGTATTCTCTGCTGCAATTTTAACTCAAATTGTAATCTTTGTCATCTATTTTATAGATGTCATAGGTTACCTATGGCTCAATGCAATAGGATGCCTTTTATTGATTTTAACAGCTTCGATCGTTCAAATTATATCCAATCGGAATCAGGACACTTAGATTAGCGATTTGCCGCTATAAAGTCATTATTCATACGAACATAATCCATATTACCGGCACGCTCTGCAATCTCCAAAGAGGTTTCTGCGGCTTTTAAAGCGGAGGGTATATCTCCTAAATCTTTATAAATCAATGATTTTAATCGATACATCCAATAAGCGTTGGTATTGCCATTAGTTGCAGTATCAATCCAAGATTTAGCAACAGAAAGTTCAAGTTTTTCTTCATGGTAGTATTGAGCCGCTCTGTAGTAATCAGATGTAGTCGGACTCGAATTCAAGACTTTTAGTATTGAGGCAACAGCAATTTCTTTTGTCATTAATTGAATTGGAATTTGCACTAGAGTAGTGTCCCAATGCAGATTTAAACTGCAGAAGTTATTGGTGATATCACCAATATAAATGGATAAACTCTCTTCTAAATGATTGATTTCTTTAGCCGTCGCTTGAATTCGTAATACTACCATTTCTTCTTTGAATTCAGCAGGAAGACCCCAGTTATCGGTTGATTTATAAAAAATTATTTCCCACTTTTCTTTTCCTGGTATGGTATATAAACTATACAATCCTTTTGTCAGCTTTTTCTCGTTAAGTAAAATATCTTCACTAACACTAATTAGGGTATTTTCATTTGCTCCTGTTCTCCATAATTCACCATAAGGAACAAGGTTACCAAAAATAGCTCTACCTCTCTTTGCAGGTCTCGCATATTCGATTGTGAAATCGGTTAACCCCGCTTGTTGATGTATTTTCGTTTTAGGACTTGGTGCTGGAGTACGCAGTTGACTATAAAGAAAAGTTGAAATGCTCAAACTCAACAGCAATGTAATAATCGTCTTTTTCATATTTGTATTTGTTGATAATTGTAAAAGTAGTACATTTTGATTTTCATTTTGTTTAATATTTTTGCGATATCTTTGAACAATATGCCGTACGAATTACACGTCAAACAACTCATTCATTGCACACCAACTAAAGCATGGGATTTTCTGTGTGATGTCGATAATTTAGCAATTCTAACCCCCTCTTTTCTGCATTTCCAAACACAGTATAAATCTCACGACAAGGTTAAAAATGGGGTTGTTTTTGTTCATAAAATCAAACCTTTTTCTATCATTGGTTTGACTTGGACCTCTTATATCACGCAATTTAAACAGGGTCATTCCTTCAGCGATATTCAATTAGATGGTCCTTACAAGACATGGATTCACCAACATATTGTTGAGGATCACCAAGGGGAAGGGTGTTTTGTTACTGACAAGGTTCTGTTTAGCCTGAAGTTCGGGCCACTGAACCCACTCCTGTATGCCCTTGTGGTAAAACCGAGTATTCTAAAAGCTTTCGAATTTAGACGACAAAAGATAGAAAGACTCTTCAATACAGAATCAGCCTTTCAAAAAAACTATGTATTAAACTTAAAGAAAATTAAATGAAAACATTTGTCATTATTGGTTCAACAACCGGAATAGGATTGAGTATTACCCAAAAATTGGTTCAAAACAATCAAGTTTTTGGAGTATCCCGAAGAGAATATTCTGAATTTAGCCATGCGAATTACACTCATTTCTCATTTGATGTTTTACAAGACTCATGGGAAAATGTTCCTTTTCCAGAACAAATTGATGGTTTAGTCTACTGTCCGGGTAGTATTCAATTAAAACCACTTAAAATGCTGACCGACAAGGTCATTCGCGAAGACATGGAAATCAATTTCTTTGGAGCCATTAATTGCATTAAAGCAGTAAGTGATCGTCTACAGCAAAACTCAAGTATCCTTCTTTTTTCAACTGTTGCCGTGCAACAAGGTATGCCATTTCACGTAAGCATTTCCTCTGCCAAAGGTGCAATTGAAGGTCTTACTAGATCACTTGCTGCAGAGTTTGCTCCGAAGATAAGAGTAAATGCCATCGCCCCTTCTATTGTAGATACGCCGCTGGTCAAAAGATTACTGAACAATGATCGTAAACGCGACCTTATTTCAGATAAACATCCTTTAAAACGTGTAGGTGAAGTAAGTGATATTTCTGAATTGGCCTGCTTTTTACTCAGCGAATTAGCCTCTTGGATCACTGGTCAAGTTATTGGTGTTGATGGAGGAAAATCTAGTATCAGTTTGTAATGACAAAGACAGCTATCGTTTGGTTGCGCAGAGATTTGCGAATAGAAGACAATATTGCTTTAAACAGTGCATTATCTGAAGTAGAAAACATTCAGGTGCTTTTTATATTTGATTCAGCAATCTTAGATCGACTAGGAAAGGACGATGCACGCGTTAGTTTTATTTTTGAACAATTGCATTCTATTGATGAAAAACTTAGAGAAAAGGGTTCTTCTTTGCTCATTCGTTATGGTTCTACTAAAGAAGTATTCGATGAACTCCATCATGATATATGTCTAAACTCGATTTACATCAATCACGACTATGAGCCCTACGCAATTGATAGAGATCAAAAGATAGCAGATTGGGCAGCTCAACACGGAATTAGATTCACGAGCAGCAAAGACCAGGTTATTTTTGAAAAAAATGATGTGCTCAAAGACGATGGTAAACCATATGTGGTCTTTACACCCTATAAGCGAAAATGGATTCAGCACTATGAATCTTTGCCTAGGTACATTCAAAATAGAAAATATAATTGGTCTAATTTAAGACCCGTACACGAAGATGAGCATAAAATTACTACCCTTAAGGACATAGGCTTTAAACCTTCAACTGTACCGCTACAAGAATTTGATTTGAGTTTGGATTTAATCGAGAATTACGAAGCCAAGCGTGACTTTCCTTCTGAAAATGGAACCTCACGAATCGGTGTTCATTTGAGATTTGGAACGATTTCTATTCGAACATTAGTAGAAAAGGCTTATGCGGCTAAAAACCATACTTTTTTAAGTGAATTGATATGGAGGGAATTTTTTATGCAGATTCTATGGCATTTTCCTCATACTATTAATCAATCATTTAAACCGAAATACGACCGCATTCAATGGAATAACAATCCTGAAGATTTTGAACGATGGAAATCAGGTACTACTGGATATCCATTAGTGGATGCAGGTATGAGAGAACTAAACACCTCAGGATATATGCATAATAGAGTGCGAATGCTTTGTGCTAGCTTTTTGTGTAAACATTTACTTATCGACTGGCGATGGGGAGAGGCCTATTTTGCATCAAAACTATTGGACTTTGAACTTGCAAGCAATGTAGGTAATTGGCAATGGGCTGCAGGAAGTGGTGTTGATGCTGCTCCTTACTTTAGAATATTTAACCCGGAATCTCAGATTAAAAAATTTGACCAACGTCTGGCATACATTTCAAAATGGGTGCCCGATTTTCAAGAACTCACCTACCCCCAACCCATTGTCGAACACAAATGGGCAAGAGAGCGTTGTTTAAAGGTGTATAAAGAATCTCTAGAGTCCTTGTAATTTTGTAAATTCAGTTTCTTTTACAGCATATTATGAAAAATATCTACATTATTCTTCTTGCTTTATTCATGCTGCCTTTTTCAGTGCAGGGTCAAAAATTAAGCAAGCACAAAAAAGAAATTATCAATTCTATTGAAAAGCATTCTGATAATCTAATAGCCATAAGTGATTCTATTTGGGCCTATGCTGAGACTGCTTTTAATGAAACGAACTCTTCAAAATTACTCTCAGACTATGCCGAACGTCAGGGGTTTAAAGTAGTAAAAGGTGTTGCAGGCATGCCTACAGCATTTGTGGCTACCTATGGAAATGGTTCTCCAGTAATCAGTGTACTTGGTGAATTTGACGCCCTACCTGGAATTTCGCAAAAGACCAGTCCCGTTAAAGAAGCTCTGAACGAAGGTGCTGCTGGACATGGATGTGGCCATAATCTATTTGGAACAGCTTCACTCGGTGCTGCAATTGCGGTAAAAGAGCTTATTGAGGCTGGAAAAATCAAGGGTACAGTTAAGTTTATGGGTACTCCTGCCGAAGAGAAGTTTTTCGGAAAAATATGGATGGTCAATGAAGGTATTTGGAACGATGTAGATGTAAACGTAAGTTGGCATCCCTCCGCTAAAATTGAAGCTGATGTGCAGTCTACATTGGCTTTAGTTGACTTTAAGGTCGAGTTTTTTGGTCAAACAGCTCATGCTTCAGCTGATCCTTGGAATGGAAGATCGGCTTCTGATGCGCTTGAATTATATGCCTCTGGTATTAATTATTATAGAGAACACATCAAACCAAGCGTTCGAATTCATTACCACATACAAGACGGTGGTCAGGTTGTGAATGTGGTTCCAGATTATTCAAAACTTTGGGTTCGTGTTAGAGACTCTAATAGGGATGGAATGATTCCAGTTTACGAACGAGTTAAAGAAATGGCAGAAGGCGCTGCTATTTTAGCAAACGTCAATTACAAGATTTCATTAATCTCAGGGATCTATGAAGTTCTTGTCAATAGAAGGGGTGGAGAAATCATGCAAAATAATTTAGAAATATTAGGGCCTATATCCTATACTGATGAGGAAATTGCGTTCGGAAAGAAGATTCAGATAGCCACAGAGAAGCCACAACTAGGCATAGATGGTACTATTCACCCATTATTAGATACTCGAGAAAACCCTGGAGGCGGCTCTACAGATGTGGGCGACGTAAGTTGGAATGTGGCCAATATAAATTTAGGAGTAACCACTGCTCCTATAGATACTCCATGGCACTCTTGGGCTGTTGTCTCTTGTGCAGGAATGAGTATAGGTCACAAGGGTATGCTTTATGCTGCAAAAGCAATGAGCATGACAATGCTTGATTTATTTAAAAATCCAAAATATGTAGAAGAGGTAAAAGCGGAATATGTAGAGCGCAAAGGAGACGCTCAATATGAGGCGATTATACCTCCTGGTCCACCACCAATTGGACAACAATAACGCCAAGAGCAGAGCATTTTGCTGTGCTTATTTTTTACTTTTATAAGCTATGAAATTAACACCTCTGCAAAAAGGAGTGCCCTGGCCTACACAAGACCCTTTTCTTTTTTGCGTTTATCATTTAGATCATTATCCTGCGGGAAATGAGCAAATGGGGATTGACAAAGAACTTCTTGCAGGCAGAAGCATAGGAAATGATTTTGACCCAAACCATAAATGGCGAATGTATCACGGTCAATCCGTTCCAGGTTTTCCTGCCCATCCACACTGCGGATTTGAAACCATAACTTTTGTGCGAAAAGGTTATATAGATCACAGCGATTCTCTTGGTGCAGAAGCGCGATTTGGCGAAGGAGATGTGCAATGGATGACTGCAGGCTCTGGAGTTCAGCACTCCGAAATGTTTCCGTTACTCAATAAAAAAGAGTTAAATAGATTGGAACTCTTTCAAATATGGTTAAACTTGCCTAAGAAGTCTAAAATAGTTCCACCCTATTTTCAAATGCTTTGGGAACATGAAATACCTAAATTAAATGTAAAAGGTGTTGAAATAGAACTCATATATGGTTCACTTGAACCCCTTAAACAAAAGAAGTGCCCACCTGACTCCTGGGCTGCTGAGGTTGAAAATGAATTATGTGTGGCTCATTTTAAAATGAATAATGAGACGCAATTAACAATACCATCAAGTGAAAATTCGGTTATAAAATCGATATATCTTTATGAAGGATGTCTTGAAATTAATGAGCAGTCCATAATTGAACCACACCAAATTATACTAGATTCCTCTAGGACTTATACGATTTTCTCCAAGCAAAAAAGTAAAATACTTCTACTCCAATCAAAGCCCATCAATGAACCCGTAGCCAAATATGGTCCCTTTGTGATGAATGAACAAAACGAAATAAATCAAAAAATTAATGAGTTTCGTTTAACCTTCTTCGGAGGTTGGCCTTGGTCGAAAAACGATAATGTTCATTCTTCTGGTTTTAATAGATTCGCTAAATACCCAAATGGAAAAACTCAAAAGCCATAATTGTTTTTATCAAGAATTTATATATTTTAGTATTGTTTAATTGACCTAACAACCAATACACACATGTATTCCATTATCTATCGATCTGTAGCCGATGATTCATTTTCATTATCTGACATCTATGATATGCTCAGTAAAGCACGAGAACGAAACTTTAAACAAAACATTACTGGTTGTTTATTGTATCATGAAAATGGATTTCTTCAACTCTTAGAAGGTGAACGCAAAGATGTACTTTCGCTTTACGAAAAAATAAGTGAGGACAATCGACATCACACTGTAGAATTAATTATAGAGGAAAAACAAAGTAATCGACTATTTAGGGATTGGAGCATGGCCTTTTTTGAATTTGAAGCTTTTGAATCAAAAGCAGCCATGAAATTGATGCAAATCGATCAGATTTTTAAACACTCAAAAGCACATTTGGTAAATACTAGTTTGACCAAAACCTTCTTTGACCAAGCCAGAAGCATGCTTTTGTAAATGGCTTAATTTAAATTAAGAACGCTCTATTTGTGCTCCTATAGCTTTGAGTCTTGAATCGATATATTGATATCCCCTATCGATTTGTTCAATATTGTGAATTGTAGAAGCTCCCTCTGCACTTAATGCCGCAATTAGCAAAGAAACACCTGCTCGAATATCAGGCGAAGTCATAGTGGTAGCTTTGAGCTTAGACTTGAAGTTGTGTCCAATAACTGTGGCTCTATGGGGATCACACAGAATGATTTTCGCTCCCATATCTATTAACTTGTCTACAAAAAACAAACGACTCTCAAACATCTTTTGATGAATCAAGCACGAACCTTCTGCTTGAATAGAAACAACTAATAAAACACTTAACAAATCTGGAGTAAGTCCTGGCCATGGAGCATCTGATACAGTTAAAATAGATCCGTCTATATAGTTCTGTATTTGATAACCATCTACATGTGCTGGGATATGTATATCGTCATTTACACGGTTGAGGGTTATCCCCAATCGCTCAAATACTCTAGGAATTTGTCCAAGATGATCCCAGCCTACATTTTTAATGGTCAGTTCAGATTGGGTCATAGCAGCTAGCCCTATCCAACTTCCGATTTCAATCATATCTGAAAGCATGGTATGGGTTGTGCCTTGTAAAGATGAAACGCCTTGTATTTTCAATAAATTTGAACCAACACCTTCAATCTTAGCTCCCATTCTCACAAGCATTTTACATAATTGCTGTAAGTAGGGTTCGCAAGCCGCATTGTAAATACTTGTCTCTCCTTCAGCCAAAACAGCTGCCATAACAATATTTGCCGTTCCAGTAACAGAAGCTTCGTCAAGTAACATATAGGTACCTTTTAATTTTTGAGCCTCAACCCCATAAAAAGATTCTTTCTCATTGTATCTAAAATCGGCACCTAGTTTTATAAAACCTTCAAAATGCGTATCTAGACGTCGGCGACCTATTTTATCCCCTCCTGGTTTTGGAATATACCCTTTGCCAAAACGCGCGAGCATTGGTCCTACGAGCATTATCGATCCCCTTAGGCCACTACCCTCTTTTTTGTATTGTTCTGATTCTAAATAGGATACATCTACTTGGTCTGCACAAAAAGAATAGGAACTCGCGGATAGCTTTTGAACTTTCACTCCTAAATTTTGCAATAAAGCAATGAGTTTATTGACATCTATAATATCAGGCACGTTGTTTATGACGACCTCTTGGTCGGTTAACAGAACTGCACATAAAATTTGTAAAGCTTCATTTTTTGCGCCTTGAGGAGTGATTTCACCTTTTAATTTAGCTCCACCTTCAATGGTAAATGTTCCCATTTAGAATATTATTTATTATTCTTCTTGTGACGGTTGTGTCTGTTATTCTTTTTAGAACTAAATGAAGACCTGTTCGATCTCATATTTTTGTTTTTGAGCAACTGCTCTGTTGGGGTGAGTTGCTCTTCAGATCCAACTAAGTTGATACTTCCTTCGCTTAATTCATTCAAGTGAATAAAAATAACCTCATCATCAACCGTTTCTTTGTTCCAATTGATGTATGATTTTTTCATGTGATTGGCGATTGCCAACTCTAATCCTGATCTCAATTCTCCTTTTTCCCATTTTACGGCTACATCTACCATGCGTTTAATATTGTTCCCGTAGTATCTATATTTTGGGAAATTTTGAGGATAAGGTAAAGGTTCAGGTCTTTGATTTATTAACTCTTTTGAAGGTATTTCAAAAGGGGAATCTACATCGAGTTCAAAATCAGACATAATGAATAATTGATCCCATAATTTGTGCTGAAAGTCCGGCACATCTCTCAAATGAGGTTGCAGATTTCCCATCGTACAAATGATAGAATTTGCTGTTTTATTTCTTTTTTCACGATCTGCTATGCTAAGTGCATAATCAACCATCTTTTGAAAATGTCGTCCGTATTCAGGAATTATTAGTCTGTTACGTTCGGTGTTGTACTCTAAATAAGAGGAGTTAAATTCTTCCATATTGTTGCAAATTAACAAATAAAGACTGAGACTTAGAGCGAAATGATTCCATCAATTTTGGTCACCTCTTTGTATTTATCAATGATGGCATCAGCGTTAGGCATTTCCACTAGTATGGTAAAGCTGAAGTATTTTTTAGTTTTTGATGTTTTTACGGCTATTTTTGCGTCTAAGTCATGAAAGCAATTTTTGAGTTGTTCATGTTTTTCAACATCATTAGGCAGGATAAATTTAAAGGGGTAAATAGATGGCCATACGTTCAATTCATCTAATTGTTTCTTTAACTTTTCGTAAAACTCGTCTGCTGTATTATTACTCATGGCGTAATTTTAAACAAATATGAGTGTATCTATTCGAAAGACCAAAAAAATACTTTTAACGGGGCCCCCTGGCACAGGCAAAACAGCAGTTATAGATGCATTAAAAGAAATGAATTATGCCGTAAAAGAAGAAGTTATTAGAGAAATGACAGCCTCTCTAGACGATTTAAATCAATCTGATGGAATGAATCCACTTGTCATTACGGATAACCCTTTGGATTTTAATATCCGATTATTTGAAAAACGAAAAGAGCATTACCAACAAAGTGCAGTGCATGAGTTATGTTTCTTTGATCGTGGTCTGATTGATGTTGTTGGTTATATGGAGCATTTTGAACAAACCTATCCCCCGTACTTTACAACTGAGATAAAAAACAACAGATATGATATTGTATTTTACTTCGAACCTTGGGAAGCTATATTCACCAAAGATGATCAGCGTTTAGAAGCGTTTATAGACGTGTTATCTATTGATGATACCCTTAAAAAATGTTATTATAGCCTCAATTATGATTTTGTTGTTGTACCTCAAAAAAGTATCGCTGAGCGAACGCGATTTATACTCAATATGATAAATGCCTAAGTATTGATACATAAAGAACTAAATTCAATTTTAAAGCATCATTGGGGTTTCGATGAGTTCCGACCACTACAGGGTGATATTATAAAGAATGTGCTCGAGAAAAAGAATTGCCTTGCGGTGATGAGTACGGGTGCAGGAAAATCGCTTTGCTATCAATTACCGGCATTAGTTTTAGAAGGATTTTGTCTTGTGATATCACCCTTGATTGCATTGATGAAAGATCAGATTTATCAATTAGATAAAAGGGGGATAAAAGCCTTAGGTCTATTTGGCGCTATAACAGACGAGGATCTCATTCTGCTTATTGACCGTGTGCTCTACAATGATATCAAAATTGTTTACACATCTCCAGAAAAACTACAAAACAAAATTATTCAAGCGCGTTTAAGCGAATTACCTATTTCATTTGTGGCTATTGATGAGGCGCATTGTATTTCTGAGTGGGGACATGATTTCAGACCTTCTTATCGAATGCTAAAAGATTTGCTTCCAGAGGTGCAAAAATTAGCCCTTACCGCAACAGCAACCGATCAGGTAAAGTCAGATATTTTGACCAATTTGAATATGAAAAAAGCTGAAACTGTTTACGGTAGTAGTTCAAGGTCAAATATATATTTATCCTCCTTATTAGTACAATCTAAATCAAGATTCATTTACAACCTAATAAAAACTGAGAAGGTGAGTGCAATTATTTATTGTGCCACTCGCAGAACTGCAGAAGAATTGGGCCGTTATTTAAAATCAAAACAACTAAATGCTCAAATTTATCACGGGGGACTTAGTATTGATCAAAAAAACCATGCCTATAATCAGTGGCTAAACAATTCTTCAGTCATGGTGGCTACAAGCGCTTTCGGAATGGGTATTGACAAGGCTGATGTTCGATTAATTATTCATTACGATGCCCCACATAGTTTAGAGCAATACTACCAAGAAGCCGGAAGAGCTGGTCGAGATGGTAAACCAGCTCAGGCGTTTTTAATATATGCACCACAGGATTACGAAAAAATCAAATCTAGATTTGAGTACAGTCTTCCTCACGCTAATCTTTTGTATGATGTATACACACATTTAAATAGACACCTGCAGATTGCACATGGTGAAGGAAATGCTGAAATTTTTAACTTGAATTTGACTCCAATTTCTAAAGCACTTGAACTTAAGTCCTATCAACTTCAAAGACATCTACTGCTATTAGAGCGATATGAAATTATTAGAATTCAAGAAGAAGTCAGACCTTTCATAGCAATTAAAGTAGATCGAAGAAGCATGAATATCGAAAGAGTCTCTGCGCTTAATGAAAAAACAAAAAATGGACTACACTACTTAATTCGAAACTTTGCTGGAATTACTTCTGCCTATATCCCAATTCCTTTGCACAAATTGATTGTTGAATTTAATTTAAGTAAGGTAGAACTCAATAAACAATTGCAGTTTTTAGAACAACACGGATTCTTGAATTACCATAATTCGGAACAAACTATTAGGATTGAATTTCTGCATCCCAGAGAGGATCAATTCGTTCAAAATTTAATTCGAAAAAGAACCAAACAAGATAAGAAGCGAAAAACCCAAAAATACGAGGGTATTGTTTCTTATCTTCAACAGCGAGATTTATGTCGAACTCAATTCATCAACGCCCATTTTGATGAGTCTTCTTCTAAATGTAATAACTGCGATATTTGTAATGCAAACCTAGACGAGAACAAAACCTTAAATACCATCGTAAAAAGCTGTGTGCGGCCCAAAACTTTTGAATCTTTGCTCAAAGAGCTCGAAATAGATAATTATCAATTAGGCCCTTTGCTGGAATTATTATTGCTTGAACAAAAAATAACCTATTTAAATGAGACCTATCAAAGTGCAAGATCCTAAAAAGATAAATATCGTTTTTTTCGGTACGCCAGAATTTGCTGCTCATCAATTAGAGGTGCTTATTGGTGAAAATTATAATGTAGTCGCTGTGGTTACTGCTCCTGATAAGGGTTCTGGACGAGGGCAAAAAACAAGACCTTCTGCTGTTAAGGAATTAGCACTTGCACATGGTATAACAATATTTCAACCACCAAACTTAAAAGATGAATCCTTTATAAAGGCAATTGCACAAATCAAGCTGCGACTATTTGTAGTAGTTGCTTTCAGAATGTTGCCTGAACTCGTTTGGATTATGCCCGAATACGGCACCTTTAATTTACACGCATCTTTATTACCTAATTATAGAGGAGCTGCACCTATCAATTGGGCGCTAATTAATGGAGAGAAGAAAACAGGTGTAAGTACTTTTTTAATTGATCATAAAATTGACACCGGTGATGTTCTTCTGCAAGAAGAACTTGAAATTCAAAAAGAAGATGACCTAAAAAGCTTACACGACAAGTTAATGTTATTAGGTGCACCATTAATTATTAAAACCATAAACGGTCTAGTTGAGGGATCAGCAGTGGCAAAAAAGCAAAATCAAAACTTTGATTTAAAACCTGCGCCCAAATTAAATAATGAAAACACAAGAATCGATTGGAAACAAAATGGAGGTGATATAGAAAATTTCATCAAAGGTCTTTCTCCTTATCCTACAGCATGGACTCATTTTGTTGAGAATGATCAAATCTTCAGGTTGAAAATTTACAAAGCCACTTTTCTCAACGAAAAACATCAATTACAACCAGGGTATTTCAATATTGAAGATCAAAAAATCAAGATTGCGGTACGTGATGGATACCTAATAGTTAATGAATTACAGTTCCCTAACAAAAAAAGAATGAAAGTAAAAGACCTTCTAAATGGGCGTAAACTAAAAGAACACGCCTTTTTCGAATAAAAATTCGCTCGATTTAATTCAACAATTAACAAAATTGGTGAAGTTATTAACAAAAGAGCCATGAGACTGCGTTATTTCTTGCGTGATAGGGTTTAAACTTTATATTTGTTTCAATCATTTATAACACCTAAATATATTATTATGAATAAAACGGAATTAATCGATGCGATGGCAGCTGATGCCGGAATTACTAAAGCAGCTGCAAAAAAAGCAATAGAGTCTTTCTTAGGAAATGTTGAATCTTCATTAAAAGGAGGAAATAGAGTTTCTCTTGTTGGATTTGGTTCTTGGTCAGTCTCTGAGCGTAGCGCTAGAGAGGGAAGAAATCCACAAACAGGAGCAACTATTAAAATAGCTGCTAAAAAAGTTGTTAAGTTCAAGGCTGGTAATGACTTGGCAAGTGCAGTAAATTAATTTACTAGTAGTCAATATGTTAAAAGCACCTCACTGAGGTGCTTTTTTTTTTGCTTATCTTAAATTGTGGAAAGTTTAAAAGGTAAATTATTAATAGCAGATCCATCACTCATTGGCGACGACTCTTTTAGTCGTTCTATCATTTTAATGGCTGAGCATAACGACGAAGGTGCTCTTGGATTTGTTCTCAACAAACCATCACCCTACAATCTTGAACAGATTTTAGATGGAGTCACTAATAGTAATATGATCTATAAAGGAGGTCCTGTTGAAACGGATAATTTATTCTACATTCACAGTAGTCCCCAATTAATAACTAATAGCGTTCAAATCAATGAAGAATTGTATTGGGGTGGAGACTTTGAAAAACTCAGTGAACTTTTAAATGACAAGGTTTTAGATTCAGATGATGTTCGATTTTTTGTGGGGTATTCTGGATGGTCTGCTAATCAATTAGAGTTTGAAATGAAACAAAATTCTTGGATTGTACTAGAAGACGATATTTCTGCACAAATACTTACCAAAAGTGCCGAAAGTCTTTGGAAAGAGAAGCTTAAAAACCTTGGTGGCACTTATGTTTTATGGGTAAATACTCCTGAGAATCCCAATTTAAATTAACCCCTGTAGCGTTTGCGCAAAAGAGTGGTCAAAGGTTGTTTTTTTATACCTTTTAACACCTTGGACTCCACCAAATACATCATAAATAATAAACTCATCTGCCCGTTGAATATCAAATGGACTTAATTCTGTTTCTGAAGGCGTGTAATCAGATAGTTGTTTTAATTTATCGATGACACTCAATCTAAAGGTGCTGTTAAGGACTCCACAAGTTTGAGATGGCAATTTAAGTTCATCTCTAAAACGAAGTATAATATCTCCTTTTGTGGCTCGTAATAATTCTTTTTTTTCATTTAGCAGCAAACAATCTCCAAAAGGGTGATCACTAAGAAATCCTTTGGCCAATTCTACGAGCTGATTCGTATGGAGCTCTGACATTGAATAGGCCTTAGAAGAGGCTAAAAAATCAGTGTATAATGCGACCTCATCAATATAACTTATCTCGATATGATTCTGAGATACATCCTCTGCGGTAATTAAGAATTCAATAGTAGACGAAGCGTTTTGAAAAACCTCAAATGAAAGAAAATAAAATGGTTGTCCTGGCATACAATCTATCAACCTTTGCACTTCAGCTTGAAAAAATTCATATGTAAAACTCATGGGAATTTCATAACGAAATACGCGCATGGCAGACATCAAAGCAAAATAATGAGACTCGATAATGGCGTCTTGTACGGCACTTAATTTCATGCGTTCAATCAGCCTATTTGAAGTTGATTTTAAAAAGTGCTCAGAAGAAAACAAGGGCACGTTACGGTCTAGAAGCTGACCGTTATAATTGATTTGTTGCATTAAACGGAACCTAAGATCTGTTTTAAATCACCAATTTGGTTTTCCCATAACATTTTAGCTTCTTCGACTTCATCTTCTTCGGCAAAGTCTGTCACGAATAGAGAAAGGTCTTTGGTAATCTCATCGACCTCTATTTTAAATTCGAAATAAACATCTTCATCCTCAGCTTCTTCCCATCTAAAGCGTATATAATCTTCATTTTTTTTCTTAAGCATATGTGCTCGCTCTTCTGCTCCATCCCATATAAAGATGAACTCCTCTCCTCTTGAATTCACATTGTCTGCGTACCACTCAGAAAGACCTGAAGGTGTCGCTATAAAGTTGAACAATAATTTAGGAGAAGCTTGAATCACAAACTCCATCACAAACTTTTCCATAATACTTTTAAATCGTACGTGAGGAGCAAAATAATCAATTTGTTCCGATAAAAAAAAATTTAAGTTTATATTTGCAGCCTTTTAAACCACTAAAGATATGGCGAGGTAGCTCAGGTGGTTAGAGCGCAGGATTCATAACCCTGAGGTCGGGAGTTCAAGTCTCCCTCTCGCTACAAGAAAAACCAATTGATTTTCAATTGGTTTTTTTGTTTTAAGTCATGTTTATTGAAAAAAAGGTGTCACGAGAGTTCCTTACAACTAACCAGGTCATCAAACAATATGAGTTTGAAGGTGAAAAAATACTATGCGTGCATAAGTTGTTCTATTCATTAAATTAAGAAATTATTATGGTGTTCAATTTTTCACCGATAATTTTGAATGAGATTTACCTTTATTGCATTTATGCGTATTCTTATTCTAATTGTGCTTTTAAGTATTGGCTTTAATACCCCCTTTATTTAGACAAAGTATAGATTCTTACGCTATTTTTAATGCGAAAGGAAAAAAAGTCAAGGCAAAAAAAATGCTAAAAAACTTATCGAAATCCGATGTAGTTTTTTTTTGGAAAGCTTCACAACAATAGCATTGCACATTGGTTGCAACTCAAATTATTTTAAATAAAAAAGCCCCAGAATTAACTGAGGCTAAATATTTTGGCTAAATATTTCTTAAAGCTTCAATTGTAATTGAATTGATAAGGCATTAGCTCTTATCTCTAGACCTTCAATATTCGAGGAATCAGTAAGTTGAGTGCCATAAGAACCTATTAAAGAAAATTTATCACTAATGTCATATCCTAAACCTAAAACAGCACTAGTAGCTGATTTTTTTGATAGATCTGTATCCACATCAGCAAGGGCAACACCCACTCCTAATCCGCCTCTTAGAAAAAAAGAATTTTCACGACCACCTAAATAATAATCTAAATTTGCTCCTAATCCCAAAGCATTATTTGATTCTCCTTCAAGTTGTTCTCCTATACCATAAGAAATACTTGGTTGTAAATCTAATTTTTCACTAAGTTCTACATCAACGAATAATCCAATTCCAACAGAATTTGACCCCCCATCAGATGTTATACTTAAGCCTTCCGCTTCAATAACAGGTTTCGAAGAACCATATGAAACAGAAATACCAAATTGTGCATTACTTAAACCAATAAAAGAAAAGAGTGCAAAGACTAAAAAATAATTTTTCATAATAAACTGTTGTTATAAAGTTAGCACTAGAAGTTAAGGATTTTTTTAAATACTTTATTGTACTCGTCTAGTAGGTGGTCTGTGCCTAACCATGCATCTAACACGGTTAAGTATGTTTCTTAATCTCATATAAGGCAACTAACTCCCATAATCTAGACCTCTCATTATTTATCCATTTATTCAAATCTGAAGCATAAGAATGATTAACAACTCTCCCATTACATTGAGACTCCTTTAGCTTAATACTCAAGGGTACTAAAATATTCCGTCTGTCTACTCTAATCCGTAAATAAAGTGTTATAATTCCTCCTTTGGTTACCTTACTTTTGATTAGTGTAATGTTACTCGTATTTATTAGTTTAGTGATTTTATTATTGTTGTAGACAGTGATATGACTAAAACCTATTAACTTAATTCATCATGAAACAAATCTTCTTTACTTTTCTATTGTCATTTCAATTTTTGTTGAGTCAAGCTCAAATTGAAGGAGCTTGGGAATATCAGAACCCATCAGATCAAACCGAAACACTAGTGTTTGTCAACGGGTACTTTTCTCATTCCACATTCTCAACGGCTAACGGCGAGTTTATAGCCACACATGGAGGCCGTGTTTCAGAAACTAAAAAACAGTTGTCATTTACCCTAGAATTTGATACTGAACACAAAGAAAATGTGGGTAAAACTGTCGATTTAAATTACCGTATCAAGTCCAAAAGAAAATTATACATTGGTGATAAAATATATGTGCGTACAGATAATGGAACTGAAGGTGATCTCAATGGTGCCTGGCTTATGTCTGGTCGAAAAAGAGAGGGGAAAATTCAAATAAGATCCACTGATGGGCCTCGTAAAACCATGAAAATATTATCAGGAAAGCGCTTTCAATGGATTGCGTACAATACGGCAACAGGTGATTTTTTTGGAACAGGTGGAGGTTCGTATACAACAATTGATGGTAATTATACAGAAAACATTGAATTCTTCTCGAGAGACAACAGTCGCGTAGGAGCAGCATTGACTTTTGACTATGAGTTGATTGATAATAATTGGCACCATTCAGGCTTTAGTAGCAAAGGAGCTCCACTCTATGAAATATGGAGTCAAAGAGAGTAGCTAAAACTCTTTGAGATACCGTTCGACGTTTTTCTGAATTCGTTCAGTTAGATTTTTAACGGATGACTTGACAAAAGTTTTACCTGTTATAGCCTCGTATAGTTCGATGTAACGCTGAGATATGCTTGATATATAACTCTCTGACATTTTAGGTAATTGCTGACCTAGTTTACCTTGAAATCCATTCTCAATTAACCATCGTCTAACAAACTCCTTGGAGAGTTGTTTTTGAGGCATCCGCTTTTCTTGTAATTCTTGATACGTATCTGCGTAGAAATACCTTGAAGAATCAGGGGTGTGTACCTCATCGATTAATAGAATTTCTCCAGCTTTAGTTTTACCAAATTCATATTTGGTATCCACAAGTAACAACCCTTGTTTGGCGGCAATTTCTGTCCCTCTTTCGAACAAAGCATAAGTATATTTTTCTAATAGAGCGTAGTCCGATGCAGATACAATTCCTTTTTTAAGGATTTCTTCTTTTGAAATATCTTCATCGTGATCTCCCTTTTCTGCCTTGGTCGCAGGTGTAATTATTGGATGATCAAACTTCTCATTTTCTATCATCCCCTCTTTTAAGGGAATTCCGCATAAAACTCTTTTTCCAGCATGGTACTCTCGAGCTGCATGACCCACTAAATAAGCTCTAATGACCATTTCCACCTTGTAAGGTGTACATGCTTTTCCAATAGAAACATTAGGGTCAGGAGAGGCTAAAAACCAATTTGGGACAATATCACTTGTCTCTTTTAGCATCTGGGTTGCAATTTGATTTAAAATTTGCCCTTTGAACGGAATTCCCTTTGGCATCACAACATCAAATGCAGATAAACGATCTGTAGCTACCATTACCATGATATCATTTTCTAAAGTGTAAACCTCTCTAACCTTTCCCCTGTAAACTGATTTTTGTCCAGGAAAATGAAAATCAGTGGACATAACTGTATTCGACATAATTTCAATTTTGATGTTCTAGACCCTTATAGGCTTCAATAACTTTTTTTACAAGTCTGTGACGTATCACGTCTTTATCATCCAAGTATATTAATCCTATTCCTTCGACTTTATTCAATATCAAAAGTGCCTCTTTTAGACCAGATATTACCCGTCTTGGCAAATCTATTTGACCTGGATCACCCGTAATAAGGAATTTAGCATTCTTACCCATACGAGTTAAAAACATTTTCATTTGAGCGTGAGTGGTATTTTGAGCCTCATCTAAAATGACAAATGCATTATCTAGTGTTCTTCCTCTCATAAAGGCCATAGGTGCAATTTGTATGATACCGTTCTCAATATGACTTGCCAATTTCTCAGCTGGAATCATGTCTCTTAAGGCATCGTATAGAGGTTGCATGTAAGGATCGAGTTTTTCTTTTAAATCACCAGGCAGAAAACCTAAATTCTCGCCAGCCTCCACAGCTGGTCTAGTTAATATAATTCGCTTAACTTCTTTGTCTTTCAAGGCCTTGACTGCTAACGCAACGCCTGTGTAGGTTTTACCGGTACCCGCAGGACCTATGGCAAAGACCATGTCATTTTTTGAACAACTATCTACAAGGCGTTTTTGATTTAAAGTTCTCGCTTTAATTGGTTTACCATTGACTCCATGTACAAGGAGCTCAGA
This sequence comes from Flavobacteriaceae bacterium, assembly GCA_002691685.1. Classification (GTDB taxonomy): domain Bacteria; phylum Bacteroidota; class Bacteroidia; order Flavobacteriales; family Flavobacteriaceae; genus UBA3478. Next base: position 46,461 of record NZIQ01000031.1, read on the forward strand.
TTCTATAGCATTTAAACTTTCAGCTTCTTTGTTAGATGCAGAACTTAAAATACGTTCGATACTATTTTCATCAAGCTTATTAAATTTTGCGAAATGAGCGGTTAACATGTCAAACCTCAAATCAAATTCTTCTAAAACTTCTTCATCGCCAAAGGCTTTGAGTTTATTGCCTCTGACAACGATTTTTAGTTTTGGAAAATATCTTTTTAAAAGTTCTGTAGTCTCGTTCTGCAATCCAAAAAAATCTCTTGCATTGATATCGGTGAGTTCAATTATGAGTTCGTTCAAAATTTCTTTTACTAATTTTATATCACAAACTTAGTTTTTTTTCCATTTTTACTCATAAAAAAACTATTAAAAACCCCATATGTCCTTGATAACGCTTACTACAGATTATGGCATCAAAGATCATTTTGTGGCGAGCTTAAAAGGGGTCTTATTAAAGTACAATCCAAATACACAAATTGTTGATATATCCCATAAAATCAATCAATATGACACCTTAATGGCTTCTTACATTGTAAAGAGTTGTTATCAAGACTTTCCTGAACTCACAGTGCACCTCGTTGCTGTTGATTCCAGTACAAATAGCGAAGAGCCTCATATCGCCGTTTATGCCGACAGACATTTTTTCATCTGTCCAAACAAAGGATTCATCTCTCAGGTCTTCAGACTGGATCAAATAGAGTCTGTTGTATATATCAACGCAGTGTCGGAAGACTACGAATCCTTTCAGGCTAAATCCATACTTTCAAAAGCTGCAATTCATTTGTCAAATGGAGGAGCTATAGAGCTCTTAGGAAACCCGGTTGAGGATATTTTTGAAATCAAAACACAGCGTGTCTATTTTGATGATGCCAATAACAAATTAACTGGACATTTCATTTATATAGATCATTACGGAAATATGGTAACAAATATCAAACGTATTGATTTTAATGCTCGAAGAAAAAATAGAGATTTCAGTATTGACTTTGGCAAGACAAGTATTTCTAGAATATACAATTCGTATGATCATTTTAATAGAGAATACAAAAAAACAAATGATGCGAGCGGTGAAGTTTTTGCTTTATTTAATTCTTCTGGTTTTCTAGAAATAGGTTTGTACAAATCAAACCCGAAAACAATAGGGAGCGCCTCAACCCTCTTTGGTCTAAACGTTTTTGATTTAATTTCTGTACAATTTCATTGATGAATCGAATTTTCTATTTGTATCTGCATGAATTGAAAAAGATGCTCTTAAAGTCATCTGTTGTCGTTAGTGTAGTTTCTTTTTGGCTTTTAAACAGTTTGTTTATATGGATATTAAATTCTTCATCAAATCTGACAAATCAGCTTGAGGCTGATATTAAACCTACTTTTTTACAAGTGCAATACTGCTTACCATCTTATCGTGTTTGTTAGCTAATCTAAGTCTGTTTGAAGAAAAACGTTACCAAACTTCAATGTTGCAGGCATTCAGTCCTTTTTCTTCATCTCAATATCTAGGCGTAAAATTTGCACTACTCAAAACGCTTCTCTTTATCAGCATAACTCCAAGTTTTATGCATTTCTACTTGTTGGAATCAATCTCAAGTGATTCTTTGGAAATTGGTGTTTTTTTAAATTAGTTTTTGCTGTTGTGGCTTTATATATTGGTAATTGCGGCTATGGCACTATTTCTAAGTGCTTCTAATAAGAGTCTTGTGGTTGGATTACTGCTTAGCCTACTATGTGGCTTTTCGCTTTTCTATGGATTTGAATTTTTGGGAAATCATACCTGCTAAAACTAAAATCAAAAATCAAAAAACTCGTAGTAATTCAACATGAAAATATCAAAAAGGTTTCTCACCGCTTTTTTTATTGGAGTTTTTTAATTCCTAGCATTTTGTTTGCGTCAATCATTGCACTCTTGTATTGGGTCAGAAGAAAAAAATATGCAAGCTTGTGATAAGTGTTGATAAGTAATTTTTTAAAACCTACTGTATTAAAATATATTTGTTAGATGATGAAATTTATTATATCGAGTTCATACCTTTTGAAGCATTTACAAATGCTTGGAGGTGTCATTAATTCAAACAACACTCTGCCTATTCTCGACAATTTTTTATTCGATTTAGATGAGGGAAGTTTAAAGATTACAGCTAGTGATTTAGAAACTACAATTTCAGCAGAGCTATCGGTTGATTCTACTGACAAAGGTCTAATTGCAATTCCAGCAAAATTATTGCTTGATATCCTCAAAACCTTTGCCGATCAGCCTCTGACTTTCGTTGTAGAAGAAAACAATACAGTTGAAATCAATGCCTCAAATGGTAAATATGCATTGGCCTATGCTAATGGCGATGATTTTCCAAACGCTATAAGTTTATCCGATGCCTCTAGAACGACCATCCTAGGAGATGTCTTGGCCACTGCCATTTCAAAAACAATCTTCGCCGCAGGTAATGACGATTTGAGACCCGTCATGAGTGGTGTGTTTTTTCAATTATCACCAGCCCATTTTACTTTTGTAGCTACTGATGCACACAAATTGGTAAAATACGAGCGTTCTGATTTGAGTTCTGATAGTGAGGCAGAATTTATAATGCCTAAAAAACCTTTGAACCTACTGAAAGGAATTCTCGCAGGATCAGAATCTGAAGTACACCTTTCCTACACTGAAAATAATGCCAAATTCGCTTTTGACAATATAGAATTAATCAGTCGCCTTATCGATGGAAAATACCCAAATTACGAGGCTGTTATTCCTAAAGAAAATCCCAACGTTTTATCTGTTTCAAGGAATCAATTTTTAGGTTCTGTGCGACGGGTTTCTATTTTCTCGAACAAAACCACACACCAAATACGTTTAAAAATGGCCGGTGCAGAAATACAGATCTCAGCTGAAGATGTCGATTTCAGTAATAAGGCCGATGAACGTCTATCTTGTCAATACGAAGGTGATGACTTGCAAATTGGTTTCAATTCTCGTTTTTTAACTGAAATGTTGAATAATCTGGGGTCTGATGAGGTATCACTTGCTATGAGTTTACCTAACAGGGCTGGAATACTGACTCCTTCAGACGGATTAGACGAAGGAGAAAACATTCTAATGTTGGTAATGCCCGTTATGCTAAACGGCTAAATTTAAATGTTATCTCAGGGTATAATTATTGCGAGGGCTACTGCTGCAGGAACAAGTGCCATTGCGGTTATTCGCCTCTCAGGTGCTGGTAGTATTTCGCTTGTCAGTCGTTTTTTTTCGCCTTTAAGCAAGAGGAACATTGAGGATTGCGAATCACATACCTTACATTTAGGTCATCTTTATAAAAAAGATGAGCAACAGCCTTTAGACGAGGTTTTGGTTGGTCTATTCAAAGCACCGAAATCATACACTGGAGAAGAGGTCGTAGAAATATCCTGTCATGGGTCAAATTACATTCAGCAAGAAATTCTTCAACTTTTTTTAAAGACCAAAGAATGCAGAATGGCAGAAGCAGGAGAATTTACACTGCGTGCCTTTCTGAACGGTAAGATGGGCCTAGACCAAGCTGAGGCTGTGGCCGACCTAATTGCAAGCGAAAATGAAGCCTCCCATCGCATTGCCATGAGTCAAATGCGAGGTGGCTTTCACTATCAAATCAATGACCTGAGAAAGGAGCTTATTGAGTTTGCCTCTCTCATCGAACTTGAATTGGATTTTTCAACAGAAGACGTGGCCTTTGCCGATCGCACGCAACTGCATAATCTTTTAGAAAAGTTAAAAACAAGTATTCGTAGTCTATTGGACTCTTTTGCACTGGGTAATGTGCTCAAAAATGGAGTTCCTATCGCTATTGTAGGTGCACCAAACGTTGGCAAATCGACCCTTCTCAATGCATTACTCAATGAAGAAAGGGCTATTGTCAGTTCCATAGCAGGAACAACCAGAGATACTATTGAAGACGAAATAAGTATTGACGGTATTCGATTCCGATTTATTGACACGGCCGGAATTCGTCAAACTTCAGATGAGATTGAACAAATCGGTATTCACAAAACCTTTGAGAAAATGCAGCAGGCCTCTCTAGTACTATATCTACTTGAGGCAAAAGACTATAACATAGCAAAAAAAGAAGAAATTCATGCGTTTTGCGAAACACAACATATTGACCCTGAAAATGTACTCGTTGTGTTGAACAAAATTGATATCCACAAACCCGTAGTAACGCAAATCAATAAGGAATCTACTCTTTTTATTTCAGCTCAAAATGGTGAAGGGATTGATATTCTGAGAAATAAACTCAGTTCACTAGTTCAATTGGGGAACCTAAATCACACAGATGTTGTTGTTTCAAATAGTCGTCATTTTAATGCATTAAATGCTTCATTAACTGCCATTTTAAATGTTCAGGAAGGCTTAACTAATGAACTAAGCGGCGATTTAATGGCTATCGATCTTAGAGAGGCCATCTACCACCTAGGTGAAATAACAGGTAGCGTAACTACAGATGATTTGCTCGGAAGTATTTTTTCTAACTTCTGTATTGGAAAGTAAGTATAGGTTTCATGGAGTTTCAATTACCTTCTTAACTCCTATAATATATAAGTTTAAACAAGTTTCTAAAGGCTTCACATTATTTATCGTATGATTTATTTTACGACAAAAATTACGACATAATGGACGCCAAATTAATACAAGGACTACAGGGTAAACCAAAGTCAATTAAGCTATACGAACCAATAATAAAAATGAATCGTGGTTACGTTATGCGTTTCTATTATGGTTATGATAGTGATACCAAGAAAACTCATAAGAAAGACGTATATCTTGATCTTGATTATTATTTCACTCCATCTAATGCCTGGGAACGTTCGCAAAACAAGGAGGATAAAAAACAAGCTAATCAAATTTTGGAGGCACTTAATACAGCTAACAGGGAAGGAAAGTATCCAATTGCAAAAACAAATCCATTATCAGTATCAGAACATAACTTCATAGATTGGTTATTAAAGGCTACGCAGGAAGATGGAAAGTATTCTGACAATACTAAAAAATCTTACAAGGCATTGATTAACCATTTAAAGAAGTTTGCAGGTAATCACATACCTTTTGAAACAATAGATAAATCCTTTGTAGCAAAGTTCTATGACCATCCTAAATATGACTCTGTAAACTCAAAGGTAATATCTACCTCATCAAATTCTTCTATTAAATACCATAAACAGTTTTATTTTCATTTAGCCAAAGCCTCTGCCCTATTCAACATTGAGCTACCTAATAATATAAAATACACACAGGATAAAACAGAATCAAAACCAAAGGAATATCTTACTACTAAAGAATTAAAAACATTAATTTCAACACCTGAACCAAACTTTACATTAAGAATGGGGTTTCTGTTTGGTTGTTTTACAGGTCTACCATTTGAAGAAATTATCCACGCTAAATTTTACGATGTTAAGGAAGATAATAAGGGAAGATACTATTTAGAATACCAAAGAAAAAAAACTCAAATTATAATAACATTCCCTTGTCAAGTAATGCATCAAAAGTAATTGACCAGATGAAGAAAGTAAATGGCAAAAGTTCTAGTCAAAGTATTTTTAAAGGATTAAAGTATTCAGGTTATAATAATAGTCTTTTACAAAATTGGGTAACCAGAGCAGGTATAACTAAGAAAATTACCCCTCATTGTTGTAGAAACACTTTCTCAGCAATTCCCTATGATAAGTACAAGGACGTCAGTGCGTTAATGAAGATTTTAGGGCATAAGGATATATCTACGACCCAACGATACCTTGCTAAATTCCTAAAGAATATTGATGTTGATGTAGACCCACTGCCTGAATTTGATCTAGCCTTTTAAATTTTGGCGACTGCGTCTGTTTTAACACTTACAAAAACAGTTAGTTATTATTTGCTATTCTCACCCTCATCAGACTTCTTCTATTTTTGTTATTCTATTTCAATCGAAAGTTCCAACCATGTATTGGTTCTTTCTTCTATAGCTTCTTCAGCCAATTTTAATTCGATGGAGAGGGTTTTGATTTCCTCAGGTGACAGGTTGTCATTGGAGAACTGGTTTTGTATTGTTTCTTTTTGGGCTTCGAATTTTGCGATTTCGATCTCCAGTTTTTTGAGCCTACGTTGGTTTTCGTAGGAAGGCTTGTTTTCTTCTTTATTTTTCCAATCAGTTTTTGGTTTTTTCTCTGTTGTTTCGGTAGCCACCGAAGTATCCTCATAGGCCTTGAAATCAGAATAATTTCCCGGAAAATCTTCTATTTTACCTGCGCCTCGAAATACGAAGAGATGGTCCACGATTTTATCCATAAAATAACGATCGTGGGAAACAACAAGCAGGCATCCCGGAAAGTCCAAAAGAAAACTCTCTAACACATTCAGGGTAACAATGTCCAAATCATTGGTGGGTTCATCCAGAATCAAAAAATTGGGATTTTGTATAAGAACGGTACACAAATACAAACGTTTGCGCTCGCCTCCACTTAGTTTTTCTACAAAATCGTATTGCTTTTTTCGATCGAATAAAAATCGTTCCAACAGTTGTTGCGCAGAAATTTTCCGTCCTTTTTTAAGAGGGATATAGTCCCCATATTCTTGGATAACTTCAATCACTTTTTGACCTGGTTTTACTGTAATCCCTTCTTGGGTGTAATAACCAAATTTAAGGGTGTCTCCTCGGACAATTTTACCGGTATCTGGTTGCAGTGCGTTGGTCAGTAGTTTGAGGAAGGTGGATTTACCCGTACCATTATTTCCGATAATACCAATACGGTCGTTTCGCTGAAAATTATAGTCAAAAGCCTTTAGGATTACATTAGCATTAAAGGCTTTTGATACTTTGTGCATTTCTATCATTTTAGAACCCAATCGCTCCATGTTGATTTCCAGTTGCACTTCGTGGTCATTTCTTCGTTGCTGCACTTTTTCCTTGATGGTATTGAAATCTTCTATCCGTGATTTGGATTTGGTTGTTCTCGCTTTGGGTTGCTTGCGAATCCATGCTAGTTCCTTGGAAAAATGCCGCTTGGTTTTGTGAGCCTCGGTTTCCTTTTGTTCAATGCGGGCTGCACGCTTTTCGAGATAGTAAGAATAACTCCCCTTGTAGGTGTATAAGTTTCCTTGGTCTAATTCTATAATCTCATTACACACCCGCTCGAGAAAATACCGGTCGTGGGTAACCATCAATAAGCTTATTTTTTCTTTGATAAAATAAGCTTCCAGCCATTCGATCATTTCTAAATCCAGATGGTTGGTCGGTTCGTCTAGGATCAGTAAATCGGGCTTTTCCAAAAGGGCGCTACAGAGTGCCAAACGCTTTTTTTGTCCACCAGACAAGGATCCCGCTTTTAGTGTCAAGTCGTCCAGCTTAAGCTTGCTTAAAAGCTGTTTGTATTCGGTTTCAAAGTCCCATGCCCCGTGCTGTTCCATCGCTTCAAAGGCCTCTTGGTACTTTTTCTCATCCTCTGGGTTCAATAATGCTTTTTCATAGGCAGCAATTATCTCCAAAGTACTGTTATCCGAAGCCAAAATAATCTCCTCTACGGTTTTTTGAGGATCTAAAATGGGCTCTTGGTGAAGGTAGGACACTTGGGTACCCTTACGGAAATTGACCAATCCGGCATCAGGAGTTTCCTCTCGGGCGATAATCCTTAAGATGGTTGTTTTCCCACTTCCATTTTTAGCGATTAGTGCAATTTTTTGCCCTTTACTAATTCCAAAAGAGAGAGACTCAAAAATAACGTGCTCACCATAGGCCTTTGAAATGTTCTCTACCGAAAGTAGATTCATCAATATTAATTTTTATCAAAATTACGGATTCAATTCCAACAATTGAGGCATTGCCAGCGCACGTAAGGCGTGTCATTAAAAATCTCAAAGCTTCTCGTGAAGTCGTCAGAAAAAGAGCACCCAGATATTTGCTTGTAACCCTTGTAAAATATAATGATTACCAGGGTAGGGATGCAAAGAATAACACCCTTCTAGCACCCTTCTAGCACCAAACAATAATGATAATAATTTAATAGAAATAGATAGGGTCCAAGAAATTTGTCTTTCTAGTGTTAAATGGGTGGAGGCAGTTAAAAGGAATTTTCTTCTAATTAGGTTTCATATCGTTTAAATTAGTTAAAAAATCAACCTTTTGTGGAAAACTACCTCTTTGGTTGTTAATTACTTACACGTAATTTTACTTAGTTGATTTAAATATTATATAGTTTAGCTAAACCATAAATAATAATAAAAAATTACCAGTGGTACACCTTAAGAGACTCGTAAGAAAACAAAGTCTGATTTAGATTTAATTTTATGAAACACGTGACAAAAGAGGGGCTTTCACTAGACAACATCAGGCGACTGGACTATCAAAAGTTAGAGGTTTATTTTATGAAAACGTCTATTCAAATAGATACCATCCTGATTCAATAATTGAAACGATCAATCCAATGGCAAAATTGTTTTAATGAAGGTTTCTGAGAGAAATAAAAATCATTCTCTTCCTGTTGAGCAATCTAATAGAATCAACTATTAGTTGAACAATCAGATTCAATAATATACTTTAACCTTTAGTTAAAATTAACTCATTTGAATTTTTCTGTAAAAGGTAAATCATCTATCTGCTTTTATGAAGGAAATATATAAAGTGGAACTACGGCTATTCTAAAGAATTAGATACCCTAATAAATACTTGGTTCCCACCCATTTTCATAACTACGCTTCCATGACTCCATAGCTTTGTCATTATTTAAAACACGAGCCGTTTTAGGATCAATCACAAGGGTCTCTCCTGCGTCCTGTGCCATATTACCCAAATGACATATCATTGTTGAAATGGCTGCATCTTGAATATCTGAACGAAGTGATTTATCATATCGAATTCCATCAAAGAAATTACGAACATGATCGACATCTAGACCGCTCATACCCATAGTATCAGTTGATGAGGCTGCTCCTTTATAACGTTCAAACTCAAATTTTAAAGGGTTACCCTCTAAATCAAACAGCTTATAAAACCCGCGATCCAGTTGAATTGTCCCTTTAGTTCCATATATAGTGGCTCCCCGACCGGGACGTTCTGGTTTCATAATAATTCGACTGTGCCCCGTCCATGTGATAAACTTCTCGCCAGGATAGGTAAAGGTTACCTGTTGGTTGTCGACAAACTCCCAGTCATCGTCAAATGTGTATTTACCTCCAAAAGAAGTTACGCGCTCTGGAATATCTACACCAAGAGCCCAACGGCAAATATCAATCTCGTGTGTACCGTTATTGTGTATCTCACCTGTTCCCCAAGTTCGAAACCAATGCCAATTGTAGGGATGAACATTATCTCTGTATTCTTCTCTGGGTGCAGGGCCCTGCCATAAATCCCAATCTAAGGTTTTTGGAACATCTATCTTTTTTCCATTCCCTATTGAGGTTCTCTTATTAGAATAGTAGGCTTCACCCTTGTAAACCTCACCAATAATTCCGTTTCTGATGTCTTCTATAGCCATGATTGAGGTTCTAGCAGAACGTTGTTGATTACCCATTTGCACCTTTTTACCGTACTTTTTTTGAGCAGCCATCAACAGATCATTTTCATATGGATTATGACTACAGGGTTTTTCTATGTACACGTGTTTTCCTGCCTGCATAGCCATAATTGCCATTGGGGCATGCCAATGTTCAGGAGTAGCAATAAATACTGCATCGACATCTTTATCTTCTAAGATTTTTCGAAAATCTTTTTCAACCTTTGGGATGTAACCTATATTTTCTTCACACCATTTATTGTGCTCTTCAACAATGGTGTCATCCACATCACAATTGTAGAGTACTTTCGCATTTTCAATAGCATTAATTGCAATGATATGTGCCTTAGCTCGGCTTCTAACACCAAATACCGCACAATTGATGTGGTCATTTGCTCCTAGAATATTAGAATGAAAGATATTGGAAAAAGCTGGGGTTGAAACTCCCAGCCCTATACTTCCAGCTACGGTATTTTTTATAAAATTTCGTCTTGTTCCCATCTGGCAATTTTTAGTTTGTAAGTTCTTTAATTTTGATATTCTTGAAATGAACAAGGTCACCGTGATCTTGGAGAAGTATTTGACCTTCCTCTAATTCTCCGAAATTTGGCCAAACCACATATTTACTTTCAGAAACAAGGGTTCTAAATTCTGCAGTCATTCTTTCGTATTCCAATACCTTAGCACCATTTAGATAGTGTTTTACGGTATTATTTTTAGAAATAATATGTGCACGATTCCATTCCCCAATTGCTTTTGTAGGCTTATCTATATCCGCTTGAATCAAATCGTATAAAGAGGCCAATGTTCTGCTTCCAGGGTGATTTCCCAACTTCGCATCGGGATGCAAATCATCGTCTAGAATTTGATATTCTAATCCTATCGAAGACCCAGCACCTTTGTTAATATTCGTATCTACATAATACTTTATTCCACTATTGGCTCCAGGAGTTAGCTTAAAATCTACCATAAATTCAAAGTCACTGTAATTTTTTAACGTAACGATATCACCCCCAGCTTCTGACTCTCCACCACCACTAGCTAAAACGATGAGTTCACTGTTTTTAATTTCCCAACCATTCTCAGGAAAAGCCTCGAGTTTGGCTCCTCTCCATCCATTTGTAGTCTCTCCATCCCAAAGCATTTGCCAACCTGAATCAAGCTCATTTTTAGTGAGCTTATTGATTTTATCAATCATCGGCAGAGATGTCTTTGTGCTGTATGCCTCTATATTTTCGGTGAGAATTTTGATATTTCTCCATCTAATTTCAGTTCCTTCTTCCTGATTTTGGCCAATAGAGTGTACTTGAAGACCAATGAACCCTTTATCTGTTTGATCATCCATTAGGTGTGCGGCTTCATCTCCATTGATCCAGGTTTTAATGGTGTCACCAATAGCTTCAATTCGATAGTGATTCCACTGATTTTGCTTGAAAGCACTTTTGGCTGATGTATTTTGGTCATCTAAGGGATGGAGCCATCCTCGCCTTGCCTCGTCGTAAATACCTGCACTCCAAGCTCTCTTTGAAGGATCTATTTCAACTTGATATCCGTGTACCCTACCGTTTTGGTAATAAGGTAAACTTTCGCTTCTAATTTGAATTCCTGAGTTCATAGAAGGGTCCACTAAAAACTCGAGTTCAAGAATAAAATCTCCATATATTGAATCGGTCACTAGAAATGAATTAGGCGTATCGTGTACTGTAGTTCCAACGATTTCACCATCCCTAACGGTATATTTTGCTTCTCCCCCTTTTTGAGACCATCCTTCTAACGAGTTTTCATCAAAAAGAGTAATCCATGGAGTTTGGTCGGTTATCAAATCACAACCAACAAGTAATACACCACATAAAATGCAAGAAATACGAAAAAGCTTATTTTTAAAATTGTTCATTGTTGATATAGTTAGTGCTTAAAAAGTACAAAATATTTAAACGCTTAAAAATATTTATTCTAAATCGTAAATGAAATTGTATTTTCAAATAGACTTGGCCAATATTTGGCAATTAAAAATTTACGAGCAAATTAATTACCTTAACCGAACATTTAGTTTAAATCAATGATTTTCGAAGAAAGTTGGCGTTGGTATGGTCCTCACGA
>NZIQ01000032.1 GCA_002691685.1 Flavobacteriaceae bacterium
GAAGAACACGAACATCATTAACTCGTAATTATTTCGTTTAACATAAACTCAAAATCATGACAATTCCAAATTTAGTAGGTGCCGGATTAATTGTAATAGGTGCTGGTATTGGCTTAGGCCAAATCGGAGGTAAAGCTATGGAGGGTATCGCACGCCAGCCAGAAGCGACTTCTAAAATCCAGACAAATATGATTATTATCGCGGCTTTATTAGAAGGTTTAGCATTTGCTGCAATCTTCTTAGGAAAGTAATAATTAAGCTATACAAACAGGGACGGTTGGTTCCTGTTTGTATTCATTATTGTCATTAAACAAAACGTATGGATCAATTATTAAACGATTTTTCTCCAGGTTTATTTATCATACAAACCGTATTGATGTTAGTGGTTATCTTTTTGATGATCAAATTTGCTTGGAAACCAATTTTAAGTGCACTTGAAGAGCGTGAGTCAGGAATTCAAGATGCTTTAAATGCTGCACAAAAAGCTAAAGAGCAAGTTGAAGCGATGAATAGCGACAACGATCGCCTGCTTAAAGAAGCACGAGCAGAGCGAGAAGAAATGCTCAAAGAGGCACGCGCAATAAAGGACAAAATCATTGCCGATGCAGAGGAAATGGCTCAAGCAGAATCTCAAAAAATCATAGACAAAGCTAAAAGCACCATTGAAACCGAGAAGAAAGCCGCACTTGAAGACATTAAAACTGAGGTAGCTAAGCTTTCTATTGCGGTGGCTGAAAAATTATTACAAGATGAGTTGGCAAAAGATCAAAAGCAGACTGCTCACATCGACGCCATTATTGACGAAGTAAAGTTATCCTAAATGATTAATTCTAGAGCATCTGTAAGATACGCAAAAGCACTTTTTGAAGCTGCCGTTGAAAGCAACAAAGTGGAGACCGTTTCGAAAGACATGATGCAAATTGCCCAAACAGTTGAAGGCTCAATTGAGCTAAAACAGATGTTGCAAAACACTACAGTTTCTTCAACTGTGATTAAAATCTATCTGGATAAGATATTTTCAGATAGCTCAAGTCTTGTCAAGAGTTTAATTGATGTATTAGCCACCAATAAGCGATTGTTGTTAATTGCTCAAATCGCTAATGAATACGAGAGAAAATGTCAGGCTTTAAATGACACTAAAAAGGTGACGGTAATTTCTGCAGTAGCCTTGAATGAGTCATCTCAAAAAGCAATTATCACCAATCTTGAAAAACAAGGGCTTAAAAATATAAGTCTTGAAAACACAGTTGATCCGAGTATTCTCGGAGGGTTTGTCTTAAAATTTGACGACAACCAATTTGATGCAAGCATCAAAAACAAATTAACACGAATTAAAAGAGAATTTTCTAAAAGTCTATAAAATGGCAGAAGTAAAAGCTGCTGAGGTATCAGCAATATTAAAACAACAAATAGAAGGGTTTGACGCAAGCGCCAAGCTAGATCAAGTCGGAACTGTATTAACCGTAGGAGACGGTATCGCACGTGTATTTGGGCTCTCAAACGCACAATACGGTGAGCTTGTTGAATTTGAAACAGGAATGCAAGGGATAGTTCTTAACCTTGAGGTAGACAACGTGGGTGTCGTATTGTTAGGAGCTTCAAAAGATGTTAGTGAAGGTTCTCAAGTAAAAAGGACAGAGCGCATCGCCTCTATTAATGTTGGAGAAGGAGTAGTTGGACGTGTTTTAGACACCTTGGGTAATCCCATTGACGGTAAAGGTCCAATCTCTGGAGAAACTTACGAAATGCCATTGGAGCGAAAAGCACCAGGAGTAATTTACAGACAACCAGTAAACGAACCTCTACAAACAGGAATCAAGTCTATTGACGCTATGATTCCAGTGGGAAGAGGTCAGAGAGAGCTAGTGATTGGTGACAGACAGACAGGTAAAACTACAGTTTGTATCGACACCATCTTAAATCAAAAAGAATTTTATGATGCAGGAGAGGCTGTCTATTGTATCTATGTAGCTATCGGTCAGAAAGCTTCTACAGTTGCCGCCATCGCGCAGGTTTTAGAAGACAAAGGCGCTTTGGCATATACTACAATTGTTGCTGCCAATGCATCAGACCCTGCTCCTATGCAAGTATATGCTCCTTTCGCTGGAGCTGCCATTGGAGAATATTTTAGAGACACTGGAAGACCAGCCTTAATCGTATATGATGATTTATCAAAGCAGGCCGTAGCTTACCGTGAGGTTTCTCTTTTATTGAGAAGACCTCCAGGACGTGAAGCTTACCCAGGGGATGTTTTCTACCTTCACTCAAGATTGTTAGAGCGCTCTTCTAAAGTTATTGCTGATGATAATATTGCTGCTCAAATGAACGACTTACCTGAAAGCCTTAAGGACAAGGTTAAAGGAGGAGGATCATTGACCGCTTTACCAATTATCGAAACGCAGGCAGGTGACGTTTCAGCCTATATCCCTACCAATGTAATTTCCATTACTGACGGTCAGATTTTCTTAGAACAAGATTTATTCAACCAAGGGGTTAGACCTGCTATTAATGTTGGTATCTCCGTATCAAGGGTAGGAGGTTCTGCACAGATCAAATCGATGAAAAAAGTTTCGGGCACATTAAAGTTAGACCAGGCGCAGTTTAGAGAGCTTGAAGCTTTCGCCAAATTCGGATCAGACTTAGACGCTGCAACCTTGAATGTGATCGAGAAAGGAAAACGTAACGTTGAAATTTTAAAGCAGGCTCAGAATGATCCTTTCACCGTTGAAAATCAGGTAGCTATCATTTTTGCAGGTTCAAAAAACTTGTTGAGAAATGTTCCTGTTCATCAAGTAAAAGCTTTTGAAAGTGATTATTTAGAAGTGCTAAACGCACAGCACAGAGATGTTTTAGACGTTCTTAAATCTGGAAAATTGACAGATGAAGCGATTGAAACATTGACTAAAGTAGCTGCTGAGGTATCTGCAAAATTTGAATAAAAACGTAACCTTTTAGCAAGACTATGGCAAACCTGAAGGAAATAAGAAATAGAATCACCTCCGTATCTTCAACGATGCAGATTACATCTGCAATGAAGATGGTTTCTGCTGCCAAACTCAAAAAGGCTCAAGATGCTATTACAGCGATGAGACCCTATGCAGAAACATTAACAGGCCTGATCAATGGACTTAGTGCTGATCTTAATGACGATTCCTCTAATGCTTATTCTTCTGAAAGGCCATTAAAGAAGGTTCTCGTTGTGGCAATCAACTCTAATCGCGGATTGTGTGGGGCTTTTAATTCAAATATCACTAAACGCGTAAAAGAGCTTCACGAGCAGTATTCAAATACCGCTGAGGTTGAGTTTATTGCGATTGGAAAAAAAGTAGCTGAATTTGTTCAACGAAGTGGATACAAATTGGCAGGAGACTTTAGCCAGGTTTTCGACAACTTACAATTCAGCGAGGTTGCTCCTATAGCTGATGATATTATTGAAAGCTTTATCGCTAAGAAATACGACAAGGTTGAAGTAGTGTATAACTCCTTTAAGAATGCCGCAACTCAAACTGTCAAGACAGAAGCGTTTTTACCACTACAACCAATAGAGAGTGAAGGCAACGAAGCTTCAGAGGATTACATTTTTGAGCCTTCAGCTGCTGAAATTGTGAGTCAATTGATTCCCAAGGCACTTAAAACACAACTCTTTAAAGCAATTAGAGACTCTTTCGCCAGTGAACACGGCGCAAGAATGACGGCAATGCACAAAGCCACAGACAACGCCCAAGAGCTTAAAGATCAATTAAAGCTAACCTACAACAAAGCGCGTCAGGCAGCCATTACAAATGAGATTCTTGAAATCGTTGGTGGAGCCGAAGCCTTAAATTCTTAAGATCGGCTTTAGGCCTAAATTGTTTGGGTTATCTTTATAGAAACCTTAATCGATTTATGCGTAAAATTTTGCTGTACAGCGCTACTTTTCTTATGCTGAATTCATGTTCTTTACTCGGCGCTGTCGACTTCGTTTGGCCTAAAATCACTTCTTCTCAACTCAAAACCATATATGGCGGAAGGGCTGAGCAAGAAATACAACAACAGTTGACTATTGAGTTCGGCAAGGACGTTTTACCCTCAACTCATTTTTATGTAAAAATCAGAAAAGACTGGCTAGAACTCAAAGCTTTAGACCAAACACGTACAACTTTTTTTGTCAATTTTGATAAATTAGAAGACGTCAAAAGAACTAATACTTCTGGAAGAAACGGGAGTTCGTCCGCAGTATTAGTGAGAAGTTTTAATCTAAAAATAGAAGGGGCTTACACCAAAAAAACTCAACGTATTCAAGCACAAATTAACAGTAAACCAATCCTTAGACAGTAATCCATATGAACGCAATGGCTTCTTTGTTTAGGCAAACGGCAGTTTATGGTTTTGCAACCGTCTTTCCCAGAGCTTTATCTTTTCTATTGCTGCCGTTATATACGTCTGTTTTTATTGATTCCTCCGGTTATGGAGAGTATGTTCTTATTTATTCTTGGATTGCCATATTTAACATCCTCTTTTCATATGGAATGGAAACCGCATTTTTTAGGTTTTTTCACAATAAGACTAATGCTGAGAATACGGTTTTTACTGCCCTTTTTTCACTCTTTGGGAGTTCGATAGTTCTAGGCATATTAGGCTATATGCTTATCCCTCAATTAGCTGTTCTTACTGGAATAAGAATCGAGTTTTTGAGATATGTTTTAGCTATTTTGATTTTAGACGCCTTAGTGGTCATTCCATTTGCCTTATTAAGAGCAAATGAAAAAGCGATGAGGTATGCCACTATAAAATCAATTAGCGTTGCTGTCAACTTTGGTTTTAATTTGTTCTTTTTGTTGGTTCTAGGAGTCGATCAGAATGGACAGGCTATCACATACATTTTCTTAGCAAACATTATTGCAAGCACATTTACGCTTTTAATTTTCACAAAGACTTTTTTCGGTCAAAAAGGAAAATTCGAGTTCGCAATATGGCAAAGCATGTTAAAATATGCTCTGCCAGTAATGTTCGCAGGCATCGCCTTTACTATTAATGAAGTTCTCGACAAAATTTTAATCAATCAAATGCTCTCCAGTAAAGAGGCTGGTATTTATGCCGCATGTTATAAGTTAACTGTCTTTATGACCTTATTTGCAACTGCATTTAGAATGGGAGTTGAGCCTTTTTTCTTTAAACAGGCAAAAGAAGAAAACAGAAACCAAACCTATGCTTTAATTACACGGTTTTTTGTGGCTTTTGGCGTGATTTTATTTCTTACCGTAGTGGTGTTTATTGAGCCTTTAGCTCGTTTATTCATAACGAAAGAACAATATTTAGAAGGCTTGAGCATTGTACCTATTGTTTTGTATGCGGCCTTATTTTTAGGAATTTATCACAGCCTATCTGTATGGTACAAAATAATTGACAAGCCAATTATTGGCACTTATATTTCATGGGGAGGAGCTTTGATAACTCTATTTATTAACATCCTTTTTATTCCCCAATGGGGATATTATGCCGGGGCAATAGCTACCCTTAGTGCTTATTTTTTTATGGCGGCACTCAGTTTTCTACTTTCAAAGAAACTCAATCCAATTCCATATGATTTAAAAAGCATTTTAATTTATTTAGTATTAGCCTTAATCTTAGCCTATATCGTTTATATCCCTTTTGATAAAGTTCTTTGGAAATCAGGAATTGTACTTCTTGCTTTTAGTAGTTTTGTTTTGAGGAGAGAATTAAAACACTACAAAAATCAAGCAGATGAAAGTTAGAATTATAAATAAATCAGAAAATGACCTGCCAAAATATCAGACTGTAGCTTCGGCAGGAGTAGACATTAGAGCTAACAATAAAGAAACAATTGTTTTAGGGTCTTTAGAACGAACGATTGTACCGACTGGTTTATTCTTAGAAATTCCTCCAGGATTTGAAGTTCAGGTCCGTCCTAGGAGTGGTTTGGCAGCAAAACACGGAATCTCACTTCTCAATTCTCCAGGAACGATTGATGCGGATTATAGAGGAGAAATAGGTGTAATCTTAGTCAATCTTTCCAAGGATACATTTGAAATTAAGCGAGGAGAGCGGATAGCTCAAATGGTCTTTTGCAAACACGAAACCTTTGAATTTGAACAAGTAGAGCGACTCAGCGATTCTGAAAGAGGAGCAGGAGGTTTCGGAAGTACGGGAAAACAATAAAATTGATTAAAAAATGAAAATAATAGTCCCAATGGCTGGAAGAGGTTCAAGATTAAGACCTCACACCCTTACAGTACCTAAACCTTTAGTTCCTGTTGCAGGCAAGCCTATAGTTCATAGACTTGTGAGCGATATTGCTGCAATAGTCGATGAGCCTATTGAAGAAGTAGCCTTTGTAATTGGCGATCCAGCTTTTTTTGGTGAGGAGGTCGAAGAACAATTAAAAGATTTGGCGCAGAGCCTAGGCGCGAAGTGCTCTATTTTTAGGCAAGATCAACCCTTAGGGACAGGTCATGCTATTATGTGTGCAAAGGAAGCTTTGAGTGGGCCAGCAGTGGTGGCTTACGCCGATACACTGATAAGAGCAAACTTCAAGATTGATAAAAATGCAGATGCTGCGATTTGGGTAAAACAAGTAGACCAGCCAGAAGCATACGGGGTAGTTCAACTCAACGAAGAAGGCCATATTGTAGAATTGGTTGAAAAACCACGTGACTTCGTTTCTAATTTAGCTGTTATAGGGATTTATTATTTTAAGGAAATAGCGCAATTAAAAGAAGAATTACAGGTCGTTCTCGACCAAAATCTAACACATGGAGGGGAATATCAAATAAACGACGGAATCAAGAGAATGTTTCAAAAGGGGAAAGTATTTGTAACGGGCGAAGTAAGCGAATGGATGGATTGCGGAAACAAACAAATTACAGTCGAAACAAACAAAAAAATGCTTGATTTCTTACAAGAGGAAAAGAAAGAAGAGCTAATCGCCACAAATATTCAGCGCATCAACTCTACTATTGTTCCTCCATGTTTTATTGATCAGGGGGTACAGCTTATAAATGCTAAGGTAGGACCTTATGTATCCATTGGACCTCAAACAATTGTAGAAAACGCGGCAGTGTCCAACAGCATTATACAATCCAAATCTGTGGTAAAAAACACAGATTTAAAAGATGCTATGATAGGGAATCAAGTTCATTTTGATGGCTCATTTACCAAAATAAGTATCGGAGATTACAGCGAATTAAAGGCCTAAGACCATAATGAAAAATACCAAACGCTTCAGTTATTTGATTTTACTTTTTGGATTGATGTCCTGTGGGGTAAAGAAAGCAAGCGTTGAAACTGTAAATACTGTTAGCTCAACTGGTAAATATGCCCTATTTCAGCAGAGTCAAAAAGCCATTGAACTCAATTCCCTTAGGGGACGTTTAAGAATGACATTAAATGAAAATGGAAAATCCCAAACAGTAACTAGTACAGTTCGTTTTGAGCGTGATTCGGCGCTTTTAATTTCAGCGCCATTTGGGGTGATAAAGGCTTATCTAGACCAAAAACGTTTGAGTTATTACAATAAACTAGAACGCTCTTATTTTGATGGTGATTACAAGTATTTACAAGAGTTAATAGGTGTTGAGTTAAATTTTACACAATTACAAAACTTGCTTTTTGCAAAACCACTGATTAACGTCAGTTCTAGAAGAGGACTTATTTTAAAAAGTGAAGAGTCCTATTGGGTGTTGAGCAACAAGAATAAAAGAGAGTATGATTTTAGTTTGACATTTGACAAAAACACCCTGCAGTTGATAGTTCAAGATTACCGCATCACAAGGAGCAATCAGGCCGCTCGAATTACCTATACATATAAGAAAAACACAGACGTACTCCCCACACGTATCAAGTTAAAATCGCTTGTTCAAGGTTCAGATATAGAAGTAGATTTGCAATGGACACAGTCCGAATACAACAGGAAGGTTCAATTTAATTATAATATTCCTCAGGGATATAAAAGTATTTTGGAATGAGAATTAAAGTGCTTTTTATATTTCTTTTTAGTTTTTCTGCAGTTGTTGCCCAGCGTACTGAAGATCAAAAAAATCTAGAAAGAAGAAAGCAAGAATTAAATCGTGAAATACAGAATATAAATGCACTTCTGTTAAAAGAACAAAAACAAGAAGGGTCAGTTTTACAGGAGCTAAGAGCTTTAGGTCAACAGTCGACGGCAATCCGTAGAGTAATTCAAATTACGAATCAACAAATTCAAATCCTCGAAGAACAAATTGAAAACAACGAATCTCAGGCGATTGAACTCAAAGAAACCTTAAAGGTATTAAAGGAAGATTACGCCTTGATGATTCGCAAATCCTATCAGAAGAACCTAGAGAAAAACCGCTTGATGTTTTTGTTGTCAGCAAAGAGCTTTAAAGAAGCTTACAAGCGATGGGACTATATGATTCAATACGCAGACTTCAGAAAATCTCAAGGCGAGAAAATAGAACAAAGTCAGGTCGAACTTGAGCGCGTAAATCAAGAACTATTAGGCCAATTAAAAGAGAAACAGGCACTGTTAGATGAGAATAATAACGCTAGAGCGAATTTATTATCACAGCGCAAAAGACAAGAGTCAATACTCACGACGATTCGAAAAAACGAAACCAAATATCAAAAAGAGATCGACACAAAAGTTGCTGAACAACAAAGAATTGATCAAGAGATTAGAAGTTTAATCGAACTGGAAATCAAAAAATCAAGTTCGAGCAGAAGCAGTTCTGCTTTTGAGCTGACGCCTGAAGCCAAGATAATAGCGGGGAACTTTGCTGCCAATAAGGGAAATCATATTTGGCCCGTTGAAAAGGGAGTCAAAAGTGAAGGATTTGGACAGTACACGGACAAGCTATATCCTGGATTAAAGTTGAACAACAATGGCGTAACTATTGCCACAGAACAAGGAGCTGTCGCACGATCAATCTATGAAGGACAGGTCATGACCATTATGACCAATAAACAAGGAATAAAAGGGGTGTATGTCAGGCATGGAGATTATATTACCATGTATTACAACTTAGAAAGCGTATATGTAAAAGAAGGTCAAAAAATTGAGGCCAAAACTGCTTTGGGAAATGTTCACACTGATAAAATAGAGAACGTTACCAAGTTAAAGTTTTATGTCTATAAAAATAAAGAGCGATTGAACCCTGAATCCTGGGTCAACAAACTGTAGTTCAAAAGGCTCTTATTCGAAAATCGCTTTTAACTCATGAGCCTCTGTTGGTTTCATTTTACCAGCCAGCACCAAACTCAATTGTCTTCTTCTCAAAGCACCATTAAAACGTTCTATTTCAAGATCAGTATCAGGAATAAGCTCAGGAACCGCAGTGGGTTTTCCTGCTTCATCTACGGCGACAAAGGTGTAGATGGCCTCATTCACTTTTGTTTTTACACCAGAAATTCGGTCCTCTGTCCACACATCGATAAAAACTTCCATGGATGTGCTAAATGACCTTGAAACGCTAGCTTCTAAACTTAGAATGCTTCCAACAGGGACGGCGTTGTTGAAGGCAACGTGATTCACAGATGCAGTGACAGCGATACGCCGACTATGTCTTTGGGCCGTGATATAAGCAGCTCTATCCATGCGGGCCAACAATTCTCCACCAAAAAGGTGGTTTAGATGATTGGTCTCGCTAGGAAGAACCATATCAGTTGTTGTAGTTCTTGATTCAGAAGGGGTTTTACCTTTCATGGCATTTGTTTATTCAGAAATTTCTATATGATCTACCAATATCCAGGCATTGGGTTCTATTGAAGACTTTATCTCTTGGAGATAGTCTTGTGCTTCGGCATAGGATTGAAAGTTTTTGTAGGTTGCATAATGAATCGTTTGCCCAAGATCTCCTTCGTTTTGACTTGTTAGGTATTCAGACGCAAAACCCTTGTCAGCAAGTGCAGTTATTCGGCGTTCAGCATCTTCTTTGGTCCTGTAAGAACCTGCTACTACACTGTAGCGTTTAACAACTTTGATTTGAATGGCAGGAAGCTCTAAAGGGCTATCTGAATAATAGGTATGCGCTTCGATTTCATTCAGGAACATTTCATTAGCCTCTGATTCGACTGAATTCAGCATTTTTTGGTATTGAGAATAAAAATAATAACCGCTAACTGTGAGCGAGACGAATAGTAAGGTCAATGCAGAATATTTGAACCAAGGATTGACATCAGCACTATCTTCTTCTACTAAATCAAGTTTTTCGGCAACAACTTTTTCGTTTAATTGATATGAGTCTAAACTCTTCACCCTTAAATTTAGATTTACTTCTTCTGCAACAACGGACTCTCTGCCTGCCGCGGGAATTTCAACAACACCTAAACCATAGGAACTCTTTAACAAGCTTTGTTTAGCAAACGAACTCACAACTATATTATCATTGGACTTTTCTAGCACTCCAAGGCCTTCGATTTGGACTTTTTCACCTAAAGCGAGCTTGCTTTGCCAATTCTTAATGAGCTCCGTAACTCTTTGCTCTATTTCAGCTAAACTCTTGTCTTCTTTTTGTGCAATGTGTTTACAAAGAACACCGTCGTTTTCTTGCAAGTAGGGGTTGAAGCCAATACTCTTGTGAGGAGGCATTAAATGACTTTGATCCGCAAAGGAGGCAGCCCCAGAAGCATTAGTTACAAAGGCGCCAAATTCAGGCATGACCACAAAAGGCTTGGAGTAAAGTAAGTTACTGATATACGTTCCTATATCCATATTGCAAATATCTGCATTAATACTGATATGTTTTTACACTGAATCTAAAGAAAATTACATAAAAATACCACCTATAAAAACGCAAGAAATATATCATATAGTATTGAGAAACCTAAAGGTTCAACATCAAGTGAGACTAAAAGACGTACTTATCGAGTTAAAAGATATAGATAAAGTAGTCCAAAAATTGGCATTACGAATAAGTCGCACGGAGCTTATCGAAGCCAAATCAGAATTGGAACAAGCCAAAAAAGCCAACATGAAGTGGGTCTTATTGAGCGATAAAAATTATCCTGTTTTGCTCAAACAGTCTGAGGACCCTCCGCTAATACTCTATTACAAAGGCGATATCACCTTGTTGAATGACAGGTTAAACAAGATTCTCAGTATTGTAGGAACAAGAAAAATGACAGCTTACGGTTCACAATTAATCCAAAATTGTTTACATGAGTTGGCGTCTATCAACCCAGTAATTGTCAGTGGTTTAGCCTACGGGGTGGACTACTTAGCGCAAGAGTTGGCCATTGATTTAAATTTGAAAACCGTTCAGGTATGTGCCCATGGCTTAGATATAATTTACCCAAAAAAGCATAAGGCTTTATTTAAAAAAATTGAAACCCATGGCTTGGTGTTGAGTGAATATCCACCTGGAACATCGCCTTTAAAGCATCATTTTCTGAGAAGAAATAGAATTATAGCAGGAGTTTCTTGGGCCACCTTGATTATAGAATCAGCTCTCAAAGGAGGGAGTTTAACTACAGCAAAATACGCTTTTGAATACAATAGACCACTTTTTTGTTTTCCCGGCAGAGTCACAGATGCGTATAGTCAAGGGTGTAATCTACTTATTCATGGTCAAATGGCTATTGGCATATTGTCAGTTCAAGATTTGGCAAATGAATTGCAATGGCCTTTAGAGAGCCCAGCTTCTTATTCAAAGACAAAGCTTGGTCCAGTCGAGCAACAGATTCTTGAATTAGCTCAAAAAGACATGAGAATATCTATTCCAAGCTTGCTCCAAAAAACAAATTACAGAAAAGAAGAATTAACGCTTACCCTTGTACGATTGGAAAATCAGGGTTATTTAAAAAGAACAAGGGGTTTGTGGTATGAAAAAATATAATGAATTAATAACCAAGTTTGCTTCTTACACGCCTTAGCACTTCATTAGCTCTGGTTTGAGCCTTTTGAGCTCCAGCGTTTAAGACGTCATCGATTAAAGATTTGTTTTCCATGAAGTAATGAAATTTCTCCATAGGCTCCTTGAATTTGCTTTCGATGAGCTCTAGAAGTTCCTTTTTGGCATGTCCATAACCGTAACCTCCTGCTAGATAATTGGCACTCATCTCTTCAACGGCCTCTTGTGACGCCAAGAGCTTGAAAAGATTAAATACATTATCATTACTAGGGTCTTTAGGTTCTTCTAGGGCCTTTGAATCTGTCTGTATACCCATAATGGTTTTTTTGAGCTTTATGGACTCTTCAAAGATGTTGATGGTGTTTTCTTTGCTCTTACTCATCTTTTCTCCATCTGTGCCTGGCACGTACATAGTTTCTTTGCTAATTTGTGCTTCAGGTAAAACAAAAGTCTCTCCAAATTTTGCATGAAACCTTTGAGCTACGTCTCTAGTCATTTCTATGTGTTGCAACTGATCTTTTCCAACAGGAACAACATCGGCATCGTAGAGCAAAATGTCTGCGGCCATTAACATGGGATAGGTAAAAAGACCTGCATTTACATCTTCAAGACGATCAGCCTTGTCTTTAAATGAGTGTGCAAGAGTGAGTCTTTGATAAGGAAAAAAACAGTTCAAATACCAAGCAAGTTCTGTGACTTGGGGCACATCACTTTGCCTGTAAAAGACAGTGTTATTAGTGTCTAATCCGAAGGCAAGCCAAGTGGCTGCTGTGGCATAGGTATTCAGTCTAAGGGTCTGACCATCTTTAATTTGAGTCAAAGAATGCATATCAGCTATAAACAAAAAAGATTCATTATCGGGTTGATTAGAAAGACTAATAGCTGGCAATATGGCTCCTAATATATTACCTAAATGTGGAGTGCCAGTACTTTGAATACCGGTCAGAATTCTAGACATTACGATTTATTTTGAGATACAAAATAAACGCATCTAAGCGTTTTAAAAAACAAAAAACAAAAATTTACTGTTTGGCAAAAAAGAAGCTTTGAAATCGCTCTTTGAGCGAAGGTGATCTGCGACGATGAAAAGATAAACTTACACCTCTACAAACCCCTTCTGGAGTAACGGGATAATAAGACTGCACGGCTTGAACCACTTTGCCATAATCATTGTCATACAGTTGTTCTAAGACGTCATTAACTTGGGACCCATAAAACTCATTTGACGGCGTCCCCGTTTTATTGGCAAATATCTGAACGATTTTATCTGTTTCTGAGTTTCTTCTATTTTTTGAAATCATTGCAAGCAGTGTTAAAATCGTAAGTTTCTCCATTTTTTGAGATTTTTGTAGCGTTAATCGTATAAACTTTGTAGTGTAATTCTTATAATGTTAAAGTTATTAACATTAAGCGAAAATCCAAACAAATAGACTTAAATTATTGATTTAAAATTCTATACGTGTCCTAACTTATTTAAAAAGAGAAAGTTATTAACAGTTTAAACTTGTTGTGTTTAAAATTATTCTACCTTGAAATATTGTAGAAATCGATAATTCGAATTCCTGAAGCTCTTTAAAATTAAAAAGGCGATGAGAAAAAACATAAGAATTGGAATGATTGTTCCCAGCTCCAATATCACCATGGAGAAAGAAATTCCACAGGCAATCAATTGCAATCGTTTTGAATCCAAACCAATCATAACATACCATTCTGCCCGAGTAGGCCTTAAAAAAGTATCTAGAGAAGAATTGAAACAAATGAATTTAAGTGCAGTAGGTGCCGCAGAATCATTGGCCGATGCGTCTGTCGATATCATTCTTTATGCTTGTTTGGTAGCTGTAATGGTCGAAGGGAAAGGGGCACATAAGATTTCTGAAAAAGAATTGAGAGAAGCAGCTTCTTCTGCAGTTAAGGAGATACCTGTAGTTACTAGTGCTGGAGCGTTAGTTCAAACTTTAAAAGACATTGGTGTTAAAAAAGTCGCTGTTATTGCACCTTATTTGCCCTCATTAACGGATACAGTGTGCGGATATATTCAAGATGAGGGTGTTGATGTCATAGATTCGCATTCATTATCCGTTACTAACAATCTAGAAGTGGGTGAATTAGACCAAACTCAATTGGTTTCTATAGCATCTAGTATGTCGGAAAAGGCGGAAGTCGTGGTGTTATCTGCCTGTGTTCAAATGCCCTCATTAGATGTTTTGGCCAAAACAGAAGAACTATTGGGTAAACCAGTAATTTCTGCTGCGACCGCAACAGTTTATCAAGCTATGAAAAAATTGGGAATGCCTCTTAACATGAACACATATGGAAAATTACTTTCAGGAAAATTAGAGGTTAAATGAAAAAGATGTGGATTAACGACAAAGGGCTTGTAGAGGAAATTATAAATATTTTTCATTCTGATTATCCTGTTGTCATGTTTCAGCTCCCTACTGTTTATACTCTTATTGCCCCACCTACTAAAGCAGGAGCTCAAGCTTTAAATCACGCAAAACAGCGATTACCTGAAAAAAATTATGGCTCTGCCATAGGAAATTTAAATGCTTTTCACAAAATAGCAAATAAAGGTTCTCTGCCAGAGGAGTTAGATTCTCCTGAAAAGTTAGAACTTTTTTCAGGAGCCTTTATGAGAATTAACGTGGGCGACAGCGATTTTAATTCTGTTCTGGTTCGCTCTGGCACACATCAAGGCTTATTGCTTAACTGGCCTTTTAGAGACGTCTTCATTGCATTAGAAAAAGCCATAAAACCTATAGTAGAGCCAGAATTATTCCAAGGTAAATCATACGCTTCAGTTTTGTGCACAAGTGCTAATTTGAGCGGGAATCCAAAAGGATCTATTACAAAATGGAGAAGGGCGAGAAGATTTGCACGAAACAGAGCAATTAAGCTCATCATCAGAACGCATTCGACAGAGGATATCTTAGGGTCTTATCCCATTTTTCATTTGACATCAAATAAAGTTGAAATTAAGCGACACGGACCGAGAGAAAAAGAAATCATGGGTCGACTTCCTGAGCACTTGCGCTAATTCCATAATCAATTAAAAACAAATTATATTTAAATCTTATTTTTGCCTCAATTATGAAGGCTATTTTTCAATTGTTTTACAAAGTTTGGTTTTACATATTAGCGGGCACTCCAGTTATCCTCTTTTTCCCACTATTACTTCTCTTATCGGCAAAAGAAAAATACTATGCTAGCCTTTATTGGTTTGCCCGAAACGTATGGTCTAAATACATTCTTTTTTTTATGGGTTGTCCGCCAAAAAAACTAGAAGGAAGTTTAAATTTACCCGAACCTCCTTTTGTTTTCATTGCCAACCATACAAGTCAATTAGACGTTATGCTCCTTATGCACATTTGCCCTAATCCTCTCGTTTTTGTAGGCAAAAAAGAGTTGAGTAAAACTTGGCTCTTCGGGAGTGTTTACAAACGAGCGGCAGTTTTAGTACAAAGAGATAGTGCAGAAAGCAGAAAGCAAGTTTATTACAGCATCAAAGAAAAAATGGACAACAAAAGGGGCATAGCGATTTTTCCTGAGGCTGGGGTTCCTTCTGAGGAGGTTCTTCTGGCGGAATTTAGAAGAGGCGGTTTCTCAATGGCCGCCGAACACAAATTAAAAATTGTAGTTGCCTCTTTTTACGACTGCAAAAAGAGACTGAATTGGACCTATTTTCACGGTGGACCAGGTAAATTAAGATATCGCATTATTGATGTCATCCCATGGCAAAAAAGAGACACCCTAGAAGAGATTGATGCCTTAAAAGGTATGGTTTATGAAAAAATGAGAAAGGACCTTATTGCTAATCCTTAGGTTTTTTAATCTAAGCTTCTCCTTTTATGGCTTGCGTTATTTTTCCTTCTATTTCATCAGACAGTTCAGGGTTGTCTAATAAAATATTTTTCACAGCATCTCTGCCTTGCCCAAGTTTGGTGTCGGCATAGCTAAACCATGAACCACTTTTATTAATGATTTCATAAGCAACCCCGTGGTCTATGATCTCACCTACTTTAGAAATACCTTCTCCATACATAATATCGAATTCTGTAGTTCTAAACGGAGGGGCAACTTTATTTTTCACCACTTTTACTTTGGTTTTATTACCACCAACATTGCCTTCGTTGTCTTTGATTTGAGAAGATCTTCTTATATCAAGTCTTACAGAAGCATAAAATTTTAGGGCGTTTCCACCAGTTGTGGTTTCAGGATTTCCAAACATAACACCAATCTTTTCACGCAATTGATTGATAAAGATGACAGTACATTGGGTTTTGCTTATTGTTGAGGTGAGTTTTCTCAGTGCTTGGGACATAAGTCTTGCATGAAGACCCATTTTTGAATCTCCCATTTCACCTTCAATCTCACTTTTAGGCGTTAATGCAGCTACAGAATCAATAATGACAATGTCAATAGCCCCCGAACGAATTAAATTATCAGCAATTTCAAGAGCTTGTTCTCCGTGATCAGGCTGTGAGATAATTAAATTATCTATGTCAACACCCAATTTTTCAGCGTAAAAACGATCAAAAGCGTGTTCAGCATCAATAAAAGCAGCAATACCTCCATTCTTTTGAGCCTCGGCAATGGCGTGTAAGGTAAGAGTTGTTTTTCCTGACGATTCAGGCCCATAAATTTCAATTACTCTGCCTTTTGGATATCCTCCTACACCTAAAGCCAAATCTAAACCTAAAGAACCAGAAGATATGACTTCCACCTGCTCTACAACACTGTCTCCTAGCTTCATAACAGCACCTTTTCCATAGGTTTTATCTAACTTGTCTAATGTTAATTTTAGCGCTTTTAGTTTTTGATTTTCGTCTTTACTCATAACTCGTGAATTAATGATTTTCAAAATTAAGCTATTCTCTACATGAAAATTGCAGGCTTTATAATTAGTTCTTAACATGCAGGGCTCTTTGATTTTGTTCTTTCAAAGCGATTATTTTCGAGCGCTAAAAGGGAGCATAAATATCAGTATCTTTACTTTGCAAAATGAAGATGAAATGAGTTGTAATACCTGCAGCACAAGCGAAACACATCCAGGATGCAAAAGCAATGGCTCTTGCGGAG
This sequence comes from Flavobacteriaceae bacterium, assembly GCA_002691685.1. GTDB lineage: Bacteria > Bacteroidota > Bacteroidia > Flavobacteriales > Flavobacteriaceae > UBA3478. The sequence continues at coordinate 16,908 of NZIQ01000032.1, forward strand.
TAGACTCGTGCAACAAATTGCCAGTTTTCGATTGGCTGAGCAATATGCAACCTGAAGACCAAGCCTCACAATTATACGTCGAAGTTCGATTCAAAAACAGCAGAAAAGAATTCTATAAAAACAGCGAAAACTTGAGCCTTTACATTGGAGATGTGGTTTCAACACAATCCAAATCGGGTCATGATGTGGGAATAGTCTCGCTCACTGGTCCTCTTGTCGCCGTACAAATGAAAAAAAAGGGAATAGAAAAGGAAAAAGATGAGCTCTATAAAATTTATAGAAAGGCTTCTTCAAAAGACGTTTCTGTTTGGCAATCTTCCAGAGATAAAGAAAAGGAAATCCAGAAAAGAGCCAGAGAGATCATCATTCACTTGAACCTACAAATGAAACTCAGCGATGTAGAATTTCAAGGTGACGGCTCTAAGGCTACCTTTTATTACACTGCCGAAGAGCGAGTAGATTTTAGACAATTGATTAAAGAACTGGCGAAGGCTTTCGGAATTCGTATAGAAATGCGTCAGATTGGCTATCGTCAAGAAGCGCAAAGGTTAGGGGGAATTGGTTCTTGCGGAAGAGAACTTTGTTGTTCTTCTTGGTTATCTGATTTCAGATCGGTGAGCACATCTGCAGCCCGATATCAGCAACTAGCCCTCAATCCACAAAAACTGGCTGGACAATGCGGCAAATTAAAATGTTGTTTGAACTATGAATTAGACACCTATCTTGAAGCACTTAAAGATTTTCCTCCAACAGATTGTAAACTTCAAACCGAAAAAGGAGTAGCGTATTGTCAAAAAACGGACATCTTTAAAGAACTCTTGTGGTTTACCTACAAAGATGAGCCCTCGAACTGGCATGAGGTTCACAAGGATGTCGTACAAGAAATTCTTGAAATCAATAAATCAGGCAAAAAAATAAGCAGTATTGAAGACTACATTGGAGAGTCTTCAGAAACTGAAGAAATAAAAAGTTATCTGGAAAAAGACGTCTTAGAAGACTCCATCACTCGATTTGACAAGCCAAAAAATAAGAAGCGAAGAAAATCAAAAAACAGACCTAGAAATAAACAAAAAACGAAATTGTGAAATTTGTCCCTCCAGCAGTTATTCTAATTTTAGGTTTTTGCTTTTTTTCTTGTGCAGACATAGGCCAAAGTCAATTTCAAACTTTAGAATACGCAGAGTGGTCAAAATCAGATACTTTAAGCTTCGAATTTTCGATAACAGATACACTTAGTCGATACGATATACTAATTCACATTCGAAATAACAAAGACTATGATTTTAGCAATATCTTTTTGGTTTCGACCTTAGATTTTCCAGAATCAGACAGGACTATAGTGGACACATTAGAATACGAAATGACAGATGTGGAGGGAAATTGGCTGGGACAATCTCAAGGAACGGTAGTAGAAAACATATTGTTTTTTAGAGAAGGTGTGGTTTTTCCTGAAAAAGGGAAGTATGAAATGAGCTTTAATCATTTAATGCGCAGAAAAGGTTTTGTTGGGGGGTTATCAGCTTTAAAGGGAATAACAGATGTGGGCGTGGAGATAAAACCCGAAAATAATCAATAATAAGAATTAGCATCATATGGGAAAATACGTGTGGGGAAAAGTAGAAGAATACTGGAAATTCATTAAAATTTTCTGGGCTGTTATGCTTCTGTTTATTCTTATAGGGGTATCTTTTTTTATCATCGCTTCTAAAGGAGGCTTTGGATCAATGCCTACCTTTGAGCGTTTAGAAAACCCGGAGACCAATCTGGCTTCTGAATTTATATCTGCCGACGGCATTACCTTCGGAAAATTGTTCTTGAGCGACAATCGAACGCCAGTATTTATTGAAGAGTTGCCAAACCATCTCATTGAGGCTTTGATTTCTACAGAAGACGTTAGGTTCTACAAACATTCGGGGATAGATGTTAGAGGAACGTTTCGTGCACTGCTATTCTTGGGATCTCGAGGAGGCGCTAGTACAATTAGTCAACAACTCTCAAGGCAGTTATTCGTAGGAGTACGATCTAGAAATCTAAAAGAGGCTATTTTACAAAAATTAAAAGAATGGGTAATCGCCGTGCAACTCGAACGGAACTACACCAAAGAGGAAATCATTGAGATGTATTTCAACAACTATGATTTCAATTACAATGCTGACGGAATTCGCTCAGCTTCTCGTATTTATTTTGGCAAAGAACCTTCAGCGCTCAAAATAGAAGAAGGAGCAATGCTAGTGGGGATGCTTAAGAACTCATCCTACTATAACCCTATTAGAAGAACAGCGTTAGTACTCGATAGACGAAACACTGTTTTGAATCAAATGGAGAAGTACGGAAAAATTTCGGAGCAGGAACGGGATTCGCTTAAAACATTACCCTTAGAATTGAATTTTCAACCCGAGTCTCATCGACAAGGCTTAGCGACATATTTTAGAATGTATATGCAAAGTTGGTTGTCCAAATGGGTAAAAGAAAACTTTAAGAGTGATGGCAGCCCATATAATATTTATAAAGACGGCTTAAAGGTATACACAACCATTGATTCGAGACTCCAGGAAAACGCAGAAAAGGCAATGCGGGGGCACTTAAAAAATCTTCAAAAAGCTTTTTTTAGACAAAACAATAAAAAGACCAATCCAACGGCTCCTTTTGTAGAATTAGAACAAGAGGTTATTGATGGAATCGTGAACAGGTCGATGAAAAACAGTGACCGATGGAGAAAGCTCAAACAACTCGGGAAACCTGAAGATGAAATCAAGGCGAGTTTTTACAAGCCTGTAGAGATGAAAGTTTTTGATTACGACAGCCCAAGAAATGAGAAAGACACCTTGCTCTCACCAATGGATTCGCTGCTGTTATATAAATCTTTTCTCAGGTCGGCGATGATGAGCTTAGACCCTAGCAATGGTCATGTTAAATCCTGGGTTGGAGGAGTGGATTACAAGCACTTTCAATATGACAACGTGTTTCAAGGCACCCGACAAGTAGGATCAACGTTTAAACCTTTTGTTTATGTAGCGGCTATAGACCAGCTTAGAATGTCTCCTTGTGATTCTCTGCCAGATGTGCAGTACTGTATAGCCCCAATGAAACACGGCAATGTTGAAGCATGGTGCCCAAAGAATTCAGGAAGTAAATACAGTGGAGGAAATAGAACGCTCAAAAACGCATTAGCTAATTCAATCAATACCGTGACAGCCCAACTTATAGATCGTGTAGGTCCTGGTTCAGTGGCATCAATTGCCAAGGAAATGGGAATCAGCAGTTATGTCCCTAAAGTCCCTTCAATTGCATTAGGAACCCCAGATATCAACGTAATGGAATTGGTTGCTGCTTATGGGACATTTGGTAATGAAGGCGTGTTTACCGCACCTGTTATGGTTACTCGAATAGAAGACAGAAACGGTGTTGAAATTTACAATCATGCTCCCCAAACAAAAGATGTATTGAGTAAGGAAATTGCCTATACTATCGTCAAATTGCTAGAAGGTGTCACAGAGGCAGGTTCAGGAATGCGTTTAAGACATGATGTAGCTTTAGAAAACGAAGTGTATAAAGATGTGGTCACTGGCTACCCCTATATGTTTGAAAACCCTATTGCAGGTAAAACAGGTACTACACAAAATCATTCGGACGGATGGTTTATGGGGATGGTACCCAACTTGGTCACTGGTGTTTGGGTTGGGGGAGAAGACCGATCGGTACATTTTGACAATATTGCCTACGGGCAAGGAGCAACTATGGCTTTACCAATCTGGGCGAATTACATGAAGATGAATTATGAAAACCCAGAGATTGGAATTTCAATGGAAGAATTTGTTATGCCTGAAAATTTTGATATACGCGTGGACTGTTCTGTTTCCGAGCTTGAAGATGCAGAAATTGAACTCGACAACGACGACTTAGATTTAGAATCTTTTGAATAAACAAGTACACACTAAACAAGAGGTATTAGCCGGTCTTGAATACGGAATGACTATTATGTTCGGAGGCTTTGGTTTATGTGGGATTCCAGAAAAGAGTATTTCTTTTATATCAGAAACAAACTTAGGAGGCTTTCACTGTATCTCAAATAACGCTGGAGTAGACGACTTTGGGTTGGGCATATTACTCAACAAAAAGCAGGTCAATAAAATGACAGCCTCTTATGTTGGAGAAAATGGCGAGTTTGAAAGACAGCTCATTGCAGGTGAACTCGAAGTAGATCTAATCCCACAGGGAACTCTTGCAGAACGGTGTCGAGCAGCACAAGCTGGAATACCCGCTTTTTATACTCCTGCAGGATATGGAACTGTAGTGGCCGAAGGAAAAGAAAGTCGAAATTTCAACGGAAAGGACTATATCTTAGAGAAGGCCTTTGTTGCTGATTTTGCCTTTGTAAAAGCATGGAAAGCAGATACTGCAGGCAATTTAATTTTTAATGCCACAGCGCGTAATTTCAATCCACTCATGTGTGGGGCCGCTAAAATTACTGTAGTAGAAACAGAGGAAGTCTATCCAGAAGGGGCACTAAACCCAAATGAAATTCATATACCAGGGATATTTGTCAACAGACTCTATCACGGAAAAAATTATGAGAAGCGGATTGAAAAGTTAACGGTTCAAGAATAGGATGCTAACCAAAGACCAAATCGCACGGCGAATTGCAAAAGAGTTAAAAGATGGCTATTACGTTAATCTAGGCATAGGAATTCCAACTCTTGTAGCCAATTACATTCCTCTAGATATTAACGTGGCTTTTCAAAGTGAAAACGGAATTATAGGAATGGGTCCGTTCCCTACAAAAAATGAAGTTGATGCCGATTTAATCAACGCAGGAAAGCAAACGATAACAGCTCTTAATGGCGCCTCATATTTTGATTCTGCCATGAGTTTCTCCATGATTCGGGGTCAACATGTAGACCTCACCGTTTTAGGAGCTATGGAAGTGGCTCAAAATGGAGACATTGCGAATTGGAAGATTCCAAATAAACTGATTAAAGGAATGGGAGGTGCGATGGATTTGGTAGCTTCAGCAGAACAGATTATCGTAGCTATGATGCACACGAATAAAGCAGGAGCATCGAAACTCTTAAAGCGTTGTAGCCTGCCGTTAACGGGCGTACGTTGTGTGAAAATGATTGTAACTAATTTAGCAGTTCTCGAAATTAGAGAAGAGCAATTTATTTTGAAGGAACGCGCACCGGGAGTCACTATTGATGAAGTTCGAAAGGCCACAATGGGTGATTTAATCGTCGAATCAGAGGTTCCCGAAATGCAATTCTAACAAAAAAGCCCCAACAATTGTTGAGGCTTGTATCGTTTCTAGAAGTACGTACTATTTCTTAAGTGAAGCAAAAAGGTATTCTCTATTCAATCGCGCTATATTTTCAAGTGAAATTCCTTTTGGACATTCAAGCTCGCACGCTCCAGTGTTGGTGCAGTTTCCAAAACCTTCTAGGTCCATCTGCTTTACCATATTTAGTACTCTTGTGGTAGCTTCCACCTGTCCCTGCGGTAGAAGAGCGTACTGCGAAACCTTGGCTGAAGTAAAGAGCATTGCTGATGCGTTTTTACAGGCAGCAACACAGGCACCACATCCAATACAAGTGGCCGCATTGAAGGAAAGGTCTGCATGTTCTTTTTCAATTGGAATGGCATTAGCATCAACTGGATTCCCAGAAGTATTTACTGAAATATATCCACCTACTTGTTGAATGCGATCAAAAGCACTTCGATCTACAATAAGGTCTTTAATAACAGGAAACGCGGCAGCTCTAAAAGGCTCCACCGTAATAGTGTCTCCGTCACTAAAGCTTCTCATGTGTAACTGGCAGGCCGTTGTTCTGTGCTGAGGTCCGTGTGGACGACCATTAATGGTCATAGAACAGGTTCCGCAAATTCCTTCGCGGCAATCGTGATCAAATTCAATGGGCTCTTCACCTTTTAAAATAAGCGATTCATTTAAGATGTCAATCATTTCTAAAAATGACATGTCTGCCTCAACGTGATCTAGGTCGTAAGAAACCATTGCTCCTTTAGAAGAGGCATCTTTTTGTCTCCAAACGTTCAATTTTATTTTCATAATCAACTCTATTTGTATGATCGTGTTTTCAATTCGATATTTTCATACACCAGGTCTTCTCGATGTAAAACAGCCTCAGAAGGGGTGCCTTTGTATTCCCAAGCAGCAGTGTACTTGTATTGCTCATCATCTCTTAAGGCTTCTCCTTCTTCGGTTTGATATTCTTCTCTAAAGTGCCCACCACAAGATTCGTTACGCTCTAAGGCGTCTTTGGCAAAGAGCTCTCCTAATTCCAAGAAATCAGCAACTTTTCCAGCTTTTTCCAACTCTTGATTTTTAGAATCAAGCATTCCTGGCACTTTAACGTTTTCCCAGAAATCTGCACGGAGTGCGGCTATTTCTGAAATAGCCTCTCTAAGCTCTTTTTCATTACGGGACATGCCGCATTTGTTCCACATGATTTTGCCCAATTTCTTATGGTAATAATCTACAGAGTACTTTCCTGAGCCAGACATTAGTTTTTCTAATTTTTCTCTTACAGCCTCTTCGGCTTGCACGAAATCTTCTGTTTCTGTTGAAATAGCCCCTGTTCGTATGTCGTCACTTAGGTAATCCCCTATAGTATAAGGGAGCACAAAATAACCGTCTGCAAGACCTTGCATTAGTGCTGAAGCTCCGAGACGATTTGCTCCATGATCACTAAAATTGGCTTCACCTGCCGCATAACAACCAGGAATACTCGTCATAAGGTTGTAATCAACCCATAATCCGCCCATGGCATAGTGCACGGCTGGATAGATTTTCATAGGGGTTTTATAAGGATTTTCGTCGGCGATTTTCTCATACATCTGAAACAGGTTTCCGTATTTTGCCTCTACAATGACTTCTCCTAAGGCTCTTACCTCAGCATCACTCGCATCTTTTTGACCAGAAGTATTTGCCTTTTCTCGTCCGTAACGCATGATGGCTGCATCAAAATCCAAATACACAGCTTCGCCAGTTTTGTTAACCCCGTAACCTGCATCACAGCGTTCTTTGGCAGCTCTTGAGGCTACATCTCTCGGCACTAGATTTCCGAATGCAGGATAACGACGCTCTAAATAGTAATCTCTGTCTTCTTCTGCGATTTGTGTAGGTTTTAATTTGCCTTCACGAATGGCTTGAGCGTCTTCTAATTTTTTTGGAACCCAAATTCTTCCATCGTTTCGAAGTGATTCTGACATCAGTGTTAGTTTAGACTGATGATCTCCAGAAACTGGTATACAAGTAGGGTGAATTTGAGTGTAACAAGGGTTCGCAAAATAAGCTCCCTTTTTATGTGCTCTCCAAGCTGCGGTTACATTGGCTCCCATACAGTAAGTGGAAAGGTAGAAAAGATTACCATATCCGCCAGTAGCTAAAACTACCGCATGAGCAGCATGGCGCTCTAATTTTCCACTGACTAAATCTCTTGCAATAATACCGCGGGCCTTACCATCTACTAAAACGAGATCGAGCATTTCATGACGTGTAAATGATTGAATCTTTCCTCTTTGGATTTGGCGATTCATCGCAGAATAAGCACCTAATAATAACTGCTGACCTGTTTGACCTTTTGCATAAAAGGTTCTTGAAACCTGGACTCCTCCAAAAGAGCGGTTATCTAGAAGCCCTCCGTATTCTCTTGCAAAAGGAACACCTTGAGCAACACATTGGTCGATAATATTTGTTGATACTTGGGCAAGTCTATATACGTTTGCCTCTCGAGAACGATAGTCACCTCCTTTGATGGTGTCATAAAATAAACGGTAAACACTATCTCCATCTCCTTGATAGTTTTTAGCCGCATTTACTCCTCCTTGAGCAGCAATAGAATGTGCCCTTCGCGGGGAGTCTTGATAGCAAAACGTCTTGACGTTATAACCGAGTTCAGCCAATGTGGCAGAAGCAGAGGCGCCCGCTAGGCCAGTTCCAACGACGATGATATCAATATTTCTTTTGTTGGCAGGGTTGACCAAGTTGATACGATCTTTATGTTTATTCCATTTTTCGGCTAAAGGTCCTGCTGGAATTTTTGAATCTAATATGGCCATGTTTAAAATTGATTAAGATGGTGAAACAAGGCGATAAAAGCGAAACCTACTGGAATCCCTATCGAAAATAAGGTCGCGAATGATTTCAAAGCCATACCGAGTTTATTGTCTAATCCAAGTGTTTGTATTGAAGAGGCGAATCCGTGCAACAAGTGCAGCGCCAACAAAAAGAAGGCAAAGACATAAATAGCAGTGCGTTCAATAGTTGCGAACTTTAACACTGTGTAGGCGTAGTAGCGCTCTTCATCTACAGGTAATTGCTCTACGTACTTATAACTCATTTCGTGCACCCAAAAGTCGTACATGTGAAGACCGATAAAAGCAAGAATTACTGCTCCAGAAAGAATCATATTTCTAGAAATCCAACTGCTGTTTTTTGATTTTCCGCTTACTTTATAATTTACAGTACCGCGCGCTTTGTTGTTTTGAATTTCGAGGACAAAGCCCATCACAAAGTGTACGATAACACCAGCGATTAAAACGGGCTGAAGTATAAATTGCACCAAACCATTGTAGCCCATAAAATGAGACCATTGATTATAGATTTCCTCTGAAAAAACAGAGGCGAGGTTAATCGCGAAGTGCAGACTTAAAAAGGAGATTAAAAATAATCCCGACAAAGCCATAACTATCTTTCTTAACAAAGAAGACTTAAACATAATTGTTATCAATTAATTGATTAAAACCATAACAAATGTAAACCCCAACAAGGTCTTAAGCAACGTTGAGGCTTAAAATAAAATCTGTATAGTTTTATTCTAAATAATCACATAAATAACTGAATATCAACTACATGAACTCTGTTTTTAAAAAAAAATGAAAAAGGAAGAACATAATTCACGACAAAAACTAAGGTGGTTGTAATAAAAACTTAGCTAAGTCTTAAAACTTAGATAGGTGCAAAATTCAAAATCCGCTTGTGAAAAGCGGATTTTGTTTAACGTTTACTCTATCGTGATTTCAGTGGATGAAGTTACTCCGTCTGGTGAAACAATACTGTAAGTGTAAGTTCCTTTAGAAAGAAAATACATTCCATTTGATGCTTTTGCTGGTTTCTTTCCCTTGGCAGTTTCATAGTTTTGTATTCCTTTTTCTGATAGACTTAGGTCGTACTTCAAATAGTGTAAGCCTGAACTTAAATCAAGAGCGTCTTGCATTAATTCTACCCCGTCTTCATCTTTTAGGTTAACCACATAGGTGGATGCATTTTTGAGATAAACAGGAACATCGATACTTGGCACATATGCCTCAGACCATGTCGACCAGCTCATTCCCCATCTTCTGTTAGATTTGACGGAATTTACGTTAAAGAAATGAACATTCTTATCCATTATGCTTGGACTTAGTCCTTCTATATGCTCAATATTGAGTCTGTAGATACTCCTTCCGTGTGTTCCAACTAATAAATCTTTAGCCTCGGGCTGAATGACCAGGTCGTGAACCGCAACCTCAGGAATACCTTGCTGTAAACTTTCCCATGAGGACCCGCGATCAACAGACACATAAACTCCGTTGTCTGTGCCAATAAATAAGACCGACTCGTTGTGTGGATCTTCGAGTATCACGTTTGCGGGAGACATCGGAATTTCCTGTGCAATTTGTTTCCAAGTCCTTCCATAATCTTCACTTAAATAAGCGTAAACATTAAAGTCATCCCATCGATAACCATTTAAGGTGAGATATACTCTTGAAGGGCTGTGTTTTGAAGCAGCCACTCGGCTCACCCAAAGGTTTTGAGGAAGGTTTTTTGAGAGCACACTCCAGTTCTTTCCTCCATCACGTGTAAGCTGAACAAGGCCATCATCACTACCTGTATATATTGTTCCAAAATCAAAAACAGATTCGCTGATCGTGGTAAGTGTTCCAAAGGCAACATTACCTTTTCTTCCTCCCGCAGTTAAATCTTCAGATAAATTCGTCCAGTGGTCTCCTTGATCCATAGATCTGTGCAGTATATTACTACCCATATAGAGCACGTCTTGATTGTGACTTGAGAGTAAAATAGGAGTTTGCCAGTTGAAGCGATAGGGAGACTCTCCCAAACTGTGTTTCGGCGTGATGAACTTTCTTGAATTATCCGCCAAATTCAAGCGATAGTAGTTTCCAAATTGAAGGCCAGTATATACGATGTTAGCGTTTCTATTGTCGATTTGAACCTGCATTCCATCTCCTCCCATGATGCGTTTCCAAGGGTTTTGCCCCTCACTTAACCACCTGCGATTTACTGGACTATTATGCGGTGCTTTCCACACCCCGTTATCCTGAAGTCCGCCGTATATTTGATAAGGCTTTTGATGGTCTACATTGATGGCATAGAATTGACCAACAGCAGGGGTGTTTGCAATCATCCAATCCTCACCATCGTTATAGGTAATATTAACACCACCATCATTTCCATTGATAATATGTCCAGGTTTATTGGGGTTGACCCAAATGGCATGATGATCTGAATGTACATTTTCTTTTCCAATGGCAGAGAAGGTTTTACCTCCATCATCACTTTTTATAATCGGTACACCCGCTAAATAAATCTTATCAGTATTTGAAGGATCAACGGTTACTTGAGCGAAATAATAGCCATAACTAAAAAACAGGCCATCCAAATAATCTTTATGTGTTTTCGAAAAAGTCGTTCCGCCGTCAGTGGACTTATACAATTCAGCTCCGACTACGGGCGTGTCAAAGAGCATGGAGTTTGCATCTTCAAGAAAAAGAGCAATGTCCTTAGGGCTTGCTTTACTTGCTTTAACCATTTGCTTGACACTTGCAGCTTTATAGGTTGCAGGAAATCTATTTTGGCGCAAAAAGATATTGAGTTTTTTGTCATCAAGAGCTAGGAAATCAGCATTTGACATGCTTTTAAAGTCATCCTTTTTCAATGAAGATCTCGTCGTATTTTGGCCCACGGCTTTTGGTCTTCTAAATTGAGAATCATGAACTGCAAAAACAGTATTTGCATCAGTAACGGCTAATCCAATTCTACCAACTCCAGTTCCTGTAGGAAACCCGCTTTCTTCATTTGTTATTAAGTCCCAGGTATTACCAGCATCTGTGCTCTTGTAAATTCCAGATCCTGAGCCACTTCCTTCAAAATTCCATGCTTTTCTGTCTTTTTGCCAGCTCGCCGCATACATGATATTAAAATCTTGAGGCGCATGAGCTAGGTCAATGATTCCAGTTGAGTCGTTCACGTATAAAGTTTGTATCCAATCTGCACCGCCGTTAGTAGAACTAAACACTCCTCGATTTGGATTATTGGTGTAAAGATGGCCCACAGAACCAACAACAATATGCTCAGCATTTTCTGGATTAATGACAATTCGCCCAATATGATGGGAGTCTTCTAAACCTAAGAAAGACCAATTTTCACCATTATCAGTTGATTTATAAAGTCCTGTTCCAGCATACGATGATCGTGAAGAGTTGTTTTCTCCGGTTCCTACATAGACTGTATTGCTTTCCCAGTGCACCGCAATGTCCCCAACATTTTGTGTAGGGGCATTATCAAATATGGGGTCAAAGGATATGCCATTATCTGTGGTGTGCCATACACCTGCGGTAGCGTAGGCCACATAGAATTCTGTAGGGTCATTTTCATTTACGGCTAGATCTACAACACGCCCACTCATTATACTTGGGCCAATATTTTCAAAGGATAAGGTCTTAAACTTTGAGGTATTTTTATATTCTGTTTTCGATTGGATGGCACTTAGGAGATCTTGGCCTGATGTAGGGTTTTGTTGCGCCACTATAATACCTATACAGGACAAGGCGAAACAAGTTATCAGTTTTTTCATATATGTCTTAAATTAGTAGTTTTTAAAGATAAGAATTCAAATTTATCTCCAAAGTAAATGCTCAAGATGTATAAATCTTATGTCAATAGTAAGGCTGTAGTCTATTCCTTAGTTCTCATAGTATTGTTTGTGATTTCTCTTCAAGGGCAAACAGCAGTTCCAATTCAAAATTACAGCCCCACATCATTGCCGCTCAATCCACAAAATTGGTCTATAGTTCAGGGAGGGAATAATAAAATCTATACAGCTAGTGATAACAAGCTCATTGAGTTTGACGGTGTCAATTGGAATGAATACAACTCATCTAATGGTTCGCAAATTAGATCATTATTGGCAACGGAGGACTACATCTACTCCGGAGCTTACATGGATTTTGGCTTTTGGAAAGTGAACCAGCAGGGAATTTTAGAATACACTTCAATAGTGCAAAAGAATGACATCAATCTAAAAGCTGACGAACAGTTTTGGGATGTCAAATCATTTTACGGTTCCATTATATTTAGGTCGTTAGATCGCGTGTATATCTATAATCCTAGTAAATCTTCAGTTGATTGGATAGAGGCTAGCTTCGACAGAGGTTTACTGTTTTTGATCGATTCTAATATTGTTTTTCAAACAGATGAAGGACTGTATTATATACGAGATGGTAAAAAACAATTGTACACTGAGGTTCCCTCAGAAGTAGGGGTTGTTCTTGGACTTTTTGACTTTGAAGATCAAATATTTGCCATTAATCAGTCTGCTGAAGTGTTCGAACTAAGAGCGAGTCAATGGATACCAAACCTTTCTTTGCTTGGCCCTATAATGAGTAACGCTTTATTCAATGTCAATTATGACAGTGATAAGGGCATTTTGAATTTAGGCGCTGTAGATGAAGGCTTAATACGTGTTGATTTAAACACGAAGTCTGTGTCTAACTTCAATAGAGCTAACGGGCTGCAAGACAATACCGTTTTAAATTCCTTTAGTGACAATCAGTCTGGCCTGTGGTTAGCCCTAAATTACGGTGTGAGTCGAATAGATTTTGGGTCTAAAATATTTGAGTATCAAGATTCATCTTCACAGTTAGGAGCTGTATATAAAGCCATTGACTTTGAGAACTACCGTTATTTGGCGACCAATAGTGGACTGTATGCAAAGCCTTTAAACAGCCCTCAAGACTTTGAGTTTATCAAGGGTAGTCAAGGGCAAGTATGGAATCTTCAAAACATTAATGATGAGCTTTTTATGGGCCATGATCGAGGAGGGTTTATCATCAAGGGTAAGAATATTGAGCGAATCACGGAGGTAGTAGGAACATGGGAGTTTAAGCTTATGCCTAATAATGATTCGACTATGATACAAGCCCATTATAACGGTTTATCTGTGTTGAAAAAAGAAAATAAGCGTTGGAAGTTTTCTAATACCATTGAAGGTTTTGATATTTCTACCCGATTTTTTGAATGGATTAGTCCTAATGAAATTCTAATTAATCATGAGTTTCAAGGCTTAAAACGGTTAGTTCTCGATGAAAAATACGATAGGGTTACCAATATTATTGACCTTGGCCGATTGGGATATTCCACCTGCATTGTAAAATGGAATAACGAGATCAAATACATCACTGAAAATGCGGTGTACCGCTACATTACTGACACCAATCGTTTGTTTGTTGATGAAGACTTACAGCCTATCTTATTTGAGGAAGAAAACATAAGAAATAGTGTGGTTTGGGTTGACGATGAACAAAATCTAAGTTATTTTGACCAGCGAGGTCTGCGGCTAATTTCGAATGGACTTCTTGAAAATGAAATTAAATACGAAGCTTTTTCTTTGACCAACACTATTGTGAATAACCTCAATTTAAAAGGCTTTGAAAATGCTTCTAGACTTTCTGACGGCACTTACCTTATAGGGCTTAATCGTGGTTTTGCCGTTTTATCAGGAAATAATGATTTGAATCAAAATCAATTTAGAGACTTGAACTATGTGCAATCCATTAAGCACAATTTGGCAGATAAAGATAGCCTTTTGAATTTAAGTCAAATTCCAGAGTTCATTCAAGATAATGCAACATTTTCATTGGTTTTAGCGCACAAGAAATACGATAAATACGCGAATAAAGATTTTAGGTATAGAATAATAGGCAAAGATTCAACCCAGTGGATGAAGTTAAAGTCAGAGGAGCTCAGAATTCAAAATTTAGAAACTGGAAGCTATTCCCTACAAATTCAGATGGTAAATCAAGAAGATAATACATTGAGCGAATTAGAATTCGACATTGTACCTAGTTGGATTGACACTGCAGGCGCACGGATTCTAATACTAGCCATCGTAATCCTGCTGATTGCTGGATCACAATTCATCTACAGATGGTATTACAAACGAGTTCAGAAAGATTTGCTTGACAAAAAGCAGCAACAAATAACCGCTCTTAAAAATGAAAAGCTGAATCAAGAAATAAAATCTAAAGGAAAAGAGTTGGCCAATTCAACTTTGAGTCTAGTTAAAAAGAATGAATTACTAAATCAAATTAAGCAGGCGCTTAAAAATGTGAGCACAAAAACAGACGTGGCCAATGTTTTGCGATTGATCGACGCTAATATTGAAAAAGAAGACGACTGGGAATTATTGAAATCTGCCTTCAATAATGTCGATAAAGATTTTATAAAAGCATTGCACGAAAAACACGGCAGTCTAACACACAACGACCTACGTCTGTGCACCTATTTGCGCTTAAATTTAAGCTCAAAAGAAATCGCACAGCTCTTAAATATCTCTACAAAAAGCGTAGAAGTTAAACGTTATAGATTGCGGAAAAAATTGGATTTGTCCCATGAACAGAGCTTAACGGACTATATAATAAGTCTTAAATAGCACGCGATTTAGAGCAATACCCCTACATTACCACTACAAGTTTAGAAATCCTACGCTACATTACACGTTAATTATCTCTTAAATAGAGCATTTCTATAACTCTAGGGTCTTCTGCATTACAGATGTATAGATTTTGTAGGGTAAAGATTCTTTAATTCTCATTTTTAACTTAATAATATTGGATATTACTCAAAGTATCCACGAATGAAGAATGTTTTTCTGGTTTTAAGTTTGTTTTGTTTAAGCTTATTGCAAGCGCAAAACTTTACAGTCACTGGTGTTGTAAAAGACGCCAATACAAATGAGCCGTTACCTGGAGTTACTGTCGTTGTAAAAGGAACTCAACGTGGAGTGTCTGCAGATTTTGATGGACTGTTTTCCATTGACGAGCTAAAAGACACTGACATTTTAATATTTGCCTATTTAGGGTACCGCGATCAGGAATTAAAAGTTTACGGCAATTTAGAAGTGGAAATTGAGCTTCAAGAAGATGTCGCCGCACTAGATGAGGTTGTTGTTGTCGGATACGGCGTACAGCGAAAAAAAG
This sequence comes from Flavobacteriaceae bacterium, assembly GCA_002691685.1. Classification (GTDB taxonomy): domain Bacteria; phylum Bacteroidota; class Bacteroidia; order Flavobacteriales; family Flavobacteriaceae; genus UBA3478. Next base: position 32,181 of record NZIQ01000032.1, read on the forward strand.
AATTGACAGGTGCTGTAGCAGTCATAGGAGAAGCTCAAATTGAAGAATTAAACCCAACCCGATTAGAACAAGCCATTCAAGGACAAGTTGCTGGGGTAGATATTACTTCTCAATCGGGATCACCAGGAAGTGGATTAAATATTCGAATTAGAGGAGTCACAACTAATGGAGACAATAGACCTTTGATTTTGGTTGATGGAAATGTTATAGAGGATTTAAGTGTTTTGAACCCTTCTGATATAATGAGCATGAACATCCTTAAAGATGCAACTGCAGGTATCTACGGAGTAAGAGCAGCAAATGGGGTCATCTTAATTACGACGAAAACAGGTCGTAAAAACACCAAACTCAAGATATCTCTAGACTCTTACGCGGGTATTCAAAATACGACACGCCAAATTGGAGTACTTAACGGATTCGAATATGCATACCTACTAAACGAAGCCTATATAGCGGATGGACAGTTACCTCCTTATACGGACTTTTCGACAATTGGATCAGGTACAGATTGGCAAGATGAGGTATTCGAATTTGCCCCAACACATAACCATGCCTTAACTGCTTCTGGAGGAACGAAAAAGTCTGCGTATTCATTTGGTTTGTCTTACTTAGACCAGCAAGGTATTGTAGGGCTCGACAAATCAAGCTTTCAAAGAATCACAGCGAGAATAAATTACCAATACGACATTTTAGAGAATTTAAAGTTTACAGCTAATACCATTTATACAGAATCTGACAGAAGAGGACTTCCGGAGAGCGGACTGGGGTCGGTATTATTTAATGCAGTAAATAATTCACCCCTACTTCCTGTCTTTGATCAAACCGGGACATATACCTTAAGCGAAGGCTTGGGTAATGAAGTAGTAAATCCTTTAGCACAAATTGATAACACCTTCAATTTGACAGAGGTCAAGAGAATCAGTGGAAAAACAGGCTTGCAATACAAGCTAGGAGATCATATAACGGCAGTAGCTAACGCACAATTCAATTATGCTGAAGTTTACGGAAACAACTTTTCGCCATTAGTATTCTACGGTTCAGGAAAAGTATTTAACAATACATCAAGAATATCACTCACCCAGAATAAAGATATTTTTAGAGATTACACAATAGATGCCTTCGTCAATTACAAGAAGCTTTTCAGTAATCATGAAGTACAGTTTACATTAGGTACTAGTATTTTTGCAACAAGAGGTCAATTCTCAGGTGGAAACCAAGGATTCTTTAATGCTACCGATATCACATTCGATAATGCAGATTTAGCCAATGCTGATGAATTGAGAAACTCCTTAGTGGAAAGTGGTTTAAGCGGAAGATTTGATGAGCGACTGCTGTCGTACTTCGCAAGACTGCAATACAACTACAAAGAGCGATTATTATTTTCTGGTGTAATCAGAAGAGACGGTTCGACAAAATTTGGGCCTAACAATCGCTTTGGATATTTCCCATCTGTTTCTTTGGGATACATCTTAAAAAGTGACAGTTCATTTAAGTCGACAGACCTTGTTTCCTTTGCAAAATTGAGATGGAGTTATGGAATTTTAGGAAACGACAGAATAGCGGGTAACGCATTTAGAGCTATTTTGAATGGAGAAGGAGCTTATGTTTTAGGAAATACGCTCCAATTTGGTCAGGCTATTGGGGTGCTTCCAAACCCAGAAATTCAATGGGAAGAGCAAGAAACCATGAATGTAGGAGCTGACTTTAAATTCTTTAACAACAGCCTTGATTTTACTTTTGATTATTTCATCAAACAAACAAGCGGTTTATTATTACAGCCGCCAGTATCGGGAATTTTAGGAGCTACAGGACCTGGAGCTCAACCACCTGTTGTAAATGCGGGAATCATTGAGAATAGCGGATTTGAATTTGTTTTAGGGTATCAGTTTTTTGACAACGAGGATTTTAGTTTATCGGCCAATGCAAATGCAACTATTTTGACCAATGATGTTATCTCGGTAAATAATGGAGTAGGCTTTTTACAAGGAGGATCTTTTGGAGTTGGATTAGAACCACCTTCTCGAATGGAAGCAGGATTTCCAATCGGATATTTCTTTGGTTTGAAAACGGATGGAATATTCCAAAACACTCAAGAATTAGAGGCTCATGCTGATCAACTCAACGCATCAGTTGGAGACCTGCGTTATGTAGATTTAAATGAAGATGGCATAATCGATAGTAACGATAGAACTTATATTGGAGACCCAATCCCAGAATTTACAGCTGGATTCAATCTCAACATGACATTCAAACAATTTGATCTAAGCGCCTATGCGTTTGCCTCTGTTGGGAACGAAATGGTTAGAAACTACGAGCGAAACCAACCTTTAGTTAACAAGTCTGTTTATGCGATTAACCGATGGACTGGAGAAGGCAGTACGAGCACTGACCCAAGGCTTACAGTTGGCGCCTCTTCGAACGCCTTATTCTCGGATTATTTTGTCGAAGACGCTTCATTTGTGCGTTTGCAAAATGCGCAAATTGGGTATTCATTTAAACCAGAAACTCTTGAAAAATTAGGTTTGACAAAACTTAGACTATACCTCTCAGGAAACAATTTATTCACATTTACAAAGTATAGAGGATTCGATCCATCGGCAAGCTCAGGCGAGCCTATCGGAGGAGGAATTGATTATGGATTTTATCCAGTTCCTCGAACTGTATTACTTGGATTAAACCTAAAAATGTAAGGGCAATGAAAAAATATTTAGCACTCGTTTTATTTTCGGTTCTTTTAGCATGTTCAGACGAATTTGTCGACGTAGATTCTTTTGACCAAGATTCTGAAAGTTTTTTCAATACACCAGAAGATTATCAGTCAGCGTTGATTGCCGCATATGATTTATTACAGGCAACATATATCAATGTTATGCTTGGAGAAATCGCCTCTAACAACACCTTAGCCGGTGGGGAATCTGCAACAGATGTTCCTGGAATTCAAGAAATCGACGACATGATTCACACACCAGTGAACCAGCAACTAAGAGATATGTGGTCTTGGATGTACGCAGGAATCAATCGAGCCAATTTTATTTTAGAATTTAAAGACAATATTGAATTTGCGGAAAAAGAAGGGATTTTGGCAGAAGCCCGTTTTTTAAGAGCATACTATTATTTCGAATTGATTAAATGGTTTGGAGATGTTCCATTTGTATTGGATCAGCGCATTCAATTTGGAGATCAATACATCATAGATCGCACGCCAAAGGCAGAAATCTATGCGCAGCTTGAAGTTGATCTTGCTCAAGGGGCACAGGTCTTACCAGATGTTACTGCCGAAGCAGGAAGAGTGACCAAAGGAGCCGCCTTAGCCTTATTAGGAAAAATACATTTGTATCAAGGGGAGTTCGAAGCTGCTGCAACTGCACTTGAGGAGGTAATCAATTCTGGAGCCTACGATTTAGTTGGTGATTACGGCACCCTTTTCGAAAATGATAACGAGAATACTGTAGAGTCTGTTTTTGAAGTGCAGTACACTGATATAGAAGGAGCAGGTTTTGGATGTTTGCAGTGTTCAGAAGGGAATATTGCTGTAGGATTTAATGGAATTCGAAACTATTCGGGTCCTGTTTTCGAATCAGGATTTAGTTTCAACGTACCAACAGCAGAAGCCTATCAAGCATTTGAACCTCAAGATTTGAGAAGAGATGTAGCCATTCTCGATATCGAGGCTTGGGCCAATGCTAACACTGACGTTTCTTACGATATTGGCTTTGAGCATACAGGATACTACAATAGAAAATATTTAGCGCGTCAAGGAGATTTAAATACCCCAGATGCGAACTTGACCAATCCAAACAACTACCGATCTATTCGCTTTGCAGATGTTTTACTCATGGCTGCAGAAGCATTGAATAGAGGACAAATCAGCGATACAAGAGCACAAGTTTATTTGAATAGAGTTCGCGGTAGAGCGGGACTTACTTCGGCAGCAGAAACAGGTCAAGCCTTAACAGAGGTCATTTATCAAGAACGCAGGTTAGAGTTGATGGGTGAGGGACATCACTTCTTTGATTTGGTGAGAACCCAAAGAGCAGCCAGCGCAATAACAGGATTTGTAAGTGGAAAACACGAGTTGTTTCCCATTCCAAATATAGAAATTGAACTAGCGGGAAATCGCTGGTCTCAAAACCCAGGATATTAAAATAACTACTAATTAATTTTAAAAAGAAGATGAATACAACTAAGAAATTATTAGCTTTTATGGCCCTAATGGCCATAGTTTTAGTGAGTTGTGAAAAAGACGAGGAGCCAGAACCAGAGGTTATGCCTCCAAGTAATGTTGCTGCTACAGTCGTAGTTTCGACAGACAACTCAGGTGACGTAACGGTCACTCCAACTGCAGATGGTGCAAGTAGATTCGACCTTTATTGGGGAGATGCAACAACTGCTCCTACGACAGTGAACCCAGGTTCAAGCGCTACACATACTTACGAAGAAGGTGATTATACCTTAAGAGTGGTAGCTGTTGGATCAACAGGTTTAACCGCAGAAATCACAAAACCAGTTAACGTTACTTTTGCAGCACCTGCTAACCTAGCAGTAAATGCCGCTATTTCTGAAACCAACTTGTTTGAAGTTACGGTTACACCAACCGCTGACAATGCGTCTATGTTTGATGTAGACTTTGGCGTTGAAGGTGCAGACGTACAAAGTATTTTGGCAAGTGAATCAGCGACTTACGAGTATGCTGAAGCTGGCGATTACACCATTACAGTTACAGCTAAAGGAGCTGGAGCTGCCACTTCTGAAGCGACAGAGACCGTTTCAATCACTGGACCAACAGGTTCAATAGAATTACCTATTGATTTCGAAGATGCTACTGTTGCTTATGAGTTCTTTGATTTTGAAGGAAACTTTGCCTCTGTTGTAGACAACCCAGACACTAATGGTAACGAAAGTGCTAAAGTAGGGTCGATTTTAAAGACTTCAGGTTCAGCCGTATTCGCTGGATCAATAATCACTCTAGGAAGCGCTATTGACTTTACGCAAGGTAACACGTTTCAAATGAAGGCTTGGTCTCCAAAAGCTGGAGGTACAGTAAAAATGAAATTAGAAGACAGCAGCGACCCACCAGTTGGAATTGAAGTTGATGCAACGACTGAAAACGCAAGTGCTTGGGAAACCTTATCATTCAATTTTGCTGCTCAAATCAATCCGGAAATTTCTTATAACAAAGTCATTATATTCTTTGACTTTGGAAACCCAGGAGATGATACAACTTACTATTTCGATGACATCGAATTGGTTGAAGGCGCAAGTAAAGAAAGACCACAATTACCACTAGGTTTTGAAAACAGTGATACTGAGGACTACACTTGGGGTGTATTTGGAGGTGTTGACCCTGCCGAGGTTATTGCCAATCCTGACACCAATGGTAATACATCAGCAAATGTTACTGCTATTACTAAAAATGCCGGAGCAGAAGTTTGGGCAGGTGCCTCATTAAATTTAAATGGTGCAATTGATTGGTCGGCTGGAACAACGGTTAAAATAGATGTATGGTCACCAAGAGTAGGAACACCAATTTTATTGAAACTTGAAGATTCAAGTACGAATACAGGAGGTGGAGCTTCGACTTTTGCAGAAGTAAGTGTATCGTCTACTCAAGCTGGAATGTGGGAGACACTATATTTTGACATGACAGGTGCCAATGGTGGATTTGCTACCACAACTACCTATGATGCAGTTGTAGTCTTCCCAGACTTTGGAACAAACGGTGGAGGAGAAACTTTCTACGTTGATAATATTGAAGTTACTGCTGACAACGGCGGTAACGGCGGAAATGATGCGCCAACAATGGCTGCACCAACTCCAACCCAAGACGCTGCAGATGTTATCGCTATTTATAGTGATACCTACACGCCAATCACAGTGACTGAGTTCCCAACTGAATGGTCTTCGTCAGGATATGAAGAGGTTCAAATCGCTGGAAACAATACGGTTAAATATGCCGGTCTTGATTTCACGGGAATTGTTACTGATTATAATAATCCAACAGATTTAACAGGCATGACGCACGTTCACTTTGACTATTGGACTGCTGATGGAGAAGAAATCGGATTAAAACTAGTAAACACAGTTATAAGTCAAGAGGACATAGAAACTAGAGTTACTACAAAGAATGAGTGGGTAAGTGTTGACATTGCATTAGATGATTTTGCATTTGATCGCTCTCAAGTGACTCAAATTCTTTTTGACAACATGCCAGCAGGTAATATCACTTTATACATGGATAACCTTTATTTCTATGCTGAAGCCACGGGAGGAGATGCACCATCTACTGCAGCTCCAACACCAGCGCGTGACGCTGCAGATGTTATCTCAATCTACAGTGATGCCTACACCCCTACCACAGTTACTGAATTACCAACTGAATGGTCAGGTTCTGGATTTGAAGCAATTCAAATCGAAGGCAACAACACAATCAAATATGTTGATTTAGATTTCACAGGTATCGTAACTGATTATGGTAACCCAACAGACTTATCATCAATGACACACGTTCACTTTGATTATTGGTCACCTGACGGAGAAACGATAGGATTAAAATTAGTAAACACTACTACAGATCCAGTTCAAGAAGACATTGAAACTACAGGAGTAGCTCAAGGCCAATGGGTAGGTGTTGACATTGCATTAGATGATTTTGCATTTGATCGTTCTGCTGTAACTCAAATATTGTTTGACAATATGGTAGCAGGAACAATTACATTATATATGGACAATTTATATTTTTATGTTGACGATAATGGAGGAGGTGGAAACACTGCACCAACTACTGCAGCTCCAACACCAACTAAAGACGCCGCTAATGTTATTTCAATCTACAGTGATGCCTATACCCCTACGACAGTTAGTGAATTACCAACTGAATGGTCAGGTTCTGGATTTGAAGAAATTCAACTCGAAGGAAACAACACAATCAAATATTTTGATTTAGATTTCACAGGTATAGTTACTGATTACGGTAACCCAACAGACTTGTCAGGAATGACTCACGTTCATTTTGATTATTGGTCAGCTGATGGTGAAACGATAGGATTAAAATTAGTAAACACTACTACAGATCCAGTTCAAGAAGACATTGAAACTACAGGAGTAGCTCAAGGTCAATGGGTAGGTGTTGACATTGCATTAGATGATTTTGCATTTGATCGTTCTGCTGTAACTCAAATATTGTTTGACAATATGGTAGCAGGAA
>NZIQ01000033.1 GCA_002691685.1 Flavobacteriaceae bacterium
GCGACCGATCGCAAACCCAGCGCCAAACACCGTGATCGCCGTGCCAGCCGCACGCGGACCAGCAACCGGAACCAGATGCGATACAAACGGCGGGACGTAGTACGTGAAGACCACGCCGCTCGTAGAGAACTGCTGACCGTTCAGAGTCACCTCCACGGCAACGCCGCCAGCAGAACCGCCAAACGCCTCGCCAGAACCGCTGCCATCCTCGCCGCTGCCGGCATCGCCTAAAGCAGCCGGCGTCAAGCAACGCATCTGGTCGTGGTAGGCGTCGTACGTCGCTATCACCTCCTGAACGCCAAACTTGCAACGATAGATTGAGCCGCCGCGGAAGTTGTTGCCGCTCACAGCGACGCTCGTACCGCCAGCGATCGGGCCGCGCTCAAACAGCAGACGAGACACGACCGGCTCCGCATAGTACATGAAGCCCGTCGCGTCACTCGTGTACTCCTGACCGTTGATGCTCACCTCCACCGCCACGCTCCGCTTGCGGAACGCAGCGCCAGATCGGAGACGGAAGTTGTCAACCAGGTGCATGTCGTACTCGGTCTCGCCCGTACGCGCTCCAAAGCCGACGCTCCATGAGCTGTCCGGGATCCAAGTAGAGAGCGTCACGTTCTCGACCACACGAGAGCCGCCAACAGACACGCTCAGACCCTCGTCGCCATACGTCACCTCCACACGCTCAAACCGACCGCGGCTCACCTCGACAGGCTCGCCGCTACGAGCAAGCAGAACGTGCGAATGCCACACCTCAAGACGCTGCGCAGCCGACTGAAGCTCCACAGATAGCGCCGACCGGATGCCACGCTCGCCAAAGTACGTCGGCGGAAGCGAGCCAACATTGAAGCTCAGACCCTCGCCGCCATTACCGCCGCCAACATACATGTCAAACTCGGCCGACCACTCGCTCATCGAGTCGTGAGATGGCACGGCCACGAGAGCCGACCCAGACTGAGCAAAGTCCGCCGCCGTCAGGCGAAGCATGCCGCTCGCGATGCGAGCCGCACCGGGCGGAAGGCTGAACGTCTGCACGAGATCGCCGCTTGTTGTCGCAAAGTCGAGGCTCAGAGTCGACGCAGAGCCAGCCGCCACGCCAGATGGAGAGACGCACAGTAGCTTCGTGTCGTCGATGAAGCTCGCAACCACGTTCCCGTGAGCGAACCGGCACACCGTCTCGACACGCGGCATCTGCATGAAGCCAGAGCCGTGAACAGTGATCGTAGTGCCGCCAGACGATGGGCCAGAGACCACGCTCAGGCTCACGACACTCGCGTTGTGATACGTGAATGCGACGCCGCTCGTGCTGTAGCTCTCAGAGTTGAGCGACACCTCCACAACCTCAGAGCAAGCGCCAGGGCCGCAACGAGGAGCCGGAGTAGTGCACGCAAGACGGCCATCGCCCTCGACCGTCGCCATCACCACAGCAGGCGTAGATCCACCAAAGCGGCAACGATAATCGCGACCGATCGCAAAGCCAGCGCCAAACACCGTGATCGCCGTACCAGCCGCACGCGGACCAGCAACAGGAACCAGATGCGATACAAACGGCGGGACGTAGTATGTGAAGACCACGCCGCTCGTTGAGAACTGCTGACCGTTCAATGTCACCTCCACGGGAACAGCACCACCCGACACAGAAGAGCCGAGCCCGTCTCCAGACCCGCTGCCATCCTCGCCGCTACCGAGTTCGCCACTGCCGGCATCCAGCGCAGAAGCAGCAAAGCTGGCCGCCGGCGTGATGCACCGCAGCTCGTCATGGTAGTCGTCATAAGTCGCATTGACCGTCTGGCCTCCGAATCGGCAGTAATGAACAGATCCGCCTTGGAAGCTGCTACCTGTGATTGCTACGCTCGTACCGCCATCGATAGGACCGCGCTCAAAGTGAAGACGCGACACGATCGGCTCCGCATAGTATCTAAACTCCTCCGAGCCTAAACTGTACTGCTGTGCATTATTAGAGATGCGTACTGCCGATTTGCCAGTACGCCAGCTCGCCCCTAACTCAACACTCAAATCGTCAAGACGCGTCTCATCGAGATTCTCTGCGCCGACACCTATAGCAATCGCCCAATGCTCCTGTGGCATCCAGTTGAAGATGAGCAGGCGATCAACAATCACACCAGCATCGTCACATTCGATACTAAGGCCATTGCTATCGAGTGTATACGTGATGAAGCCATCACGGCAGATACCATTCTCTGGTGCTGCCGACCAAACAGGAGTGTTAAACAGCAACACCTCGACACGATCCTTGATAAGGTCCATCCTTACTATCAATCCGGTGCCGACACCTCTCTCGTCAATGTTATCATTAGAGGGGATCGGGCCGACAGATAGGCTCATACCCCTGCACTGGATACCAGCAACAAAGTTGAACCTCACACGGAAGAGAGGTAATGCATGAAGGCCGCATCTTGGCTCATAGATGACAGAACTGCTCAAATGGAAGAGATTCTCCGCGAATCGTAAGGCGCCATCACGCACCTCCGTACCTCCCCTCCATGTGACCTCGAATGGTTGAGGGTCCTTAAATGAAGGGATAGAAAAGTCCTCAACAGCATGCTCAGACGAGCACGCGCTTGAGGACGGCGGTGTTAGGCAGATGGTCGTGTTCTCGAGGTCTGTCGCTGGATTGCCTCTCCACGGGCTGCTAATACTCGCATTCGTTGCATCCACAGTGATGTTCCGCCAAGTGTCACCATGGCCGCTTTGGAAGCTGCATGTCCCTCCACCATACATACCAAGGAATGGGAAGCCTTGTACACGTAATGTTGTATCTCCTCTATCCGGTCCTGTGATCGGATCGATCGCATTTAATACTATCGGCTCGTGATACTGATAGGTACCAACAGTATCGTACTGCTGAGCGTTTAATGATAGCTTAACCTGTGGCGTTTTTGGCGTGTCGGAGAGGGGTGCCACGCATTTCACCTCATCGCGTGTGAGATCGTAGGTTGCTGGTGTTAGAGCCAGATCAAACGCACATACATAATGCGATCCACCATGCAGATTATGGCCTTGTATTGTCACATTGCCTGTACCTAACGCCCCGCTAGGCCGTCCTACCATAGAGCCACGATCTGGTAGTAGGATGGAGGGTGCGCTTGTTGTGTACTGGAATAGTAGACCGGCTGAAGTGAATGACGTGTTGTCGATAGACACCTCAACTGGAATAACATTCGAATACATGCTGTGATAAGCGGGCGGTGTAGTGCAAGTAAGCGTCTCCATTCCATACTCATCATGAAGATAGATTGCAGATACATCGCCTAACATACCAAATCGGCAGGTATAATGTGTACCGCCTTGGAAGTTGGCGCCGGTCATTGTTACTACCGTCTCGCCGCTAAGAGGGCCGCTGACTGGCGACATCCGATGAAGTAGAGGCTGAGCGATGTATGTAAGTGGTACGCCGTGTGAGAACTGCTGTCCATTCAATGAGATCTGTACGCTTCGATTGTGGTTGAGGTAAGGAGTGCCAACGCTAATGTCCAAACGAAGTAACTCGTGAGATGGCACGACTTGTAGCGGAAGATCATTCGCACTCGCACCAAACGCGAATTGCCAAGTGTCTAATGGCTCCCATGGTGTAAGCCGTAACCGATCGGCAATCACTACTCCACCTGCAATGATACGAAGGCCGTTATGCTTAGGCTCGTATGCGATTAGAACATCGATCACATTATTGCCTGAAGCCGTTAGATTAGCTGGTGTAGCTATCTCATGACGAAGGACATCCCTGTAGATGATCTTCACCACATGCGGCTCGTCATTACGGCCAGATCGTGCGGAGGCGGTACCAACAAAGCATACACGTAAGCCTTGACCACTTCCCTCGACGCCAAACTGATAAGTAGAGACATTCGGACCGTAAACAAAGCTAAGGCCATAAGGCTGCTCGGTAGGGAAGCGCCAACGGAAGGTCGCCTTGAACGAGTTCGGCACGTCGCCATCAGCTGGTGTCGATAGGACAAGGCTGCCTACATCACCTTGCAGCCGTGTCATCTGCAGAGCACCAACATAGACACCCTTATTCGGCCATTGGCTGAGCTGAGCGGAGCCCAATACAGCGCTATGGCTTGGTAGATGGCTAAAGCTCGTGAAGATACGTGCGTCCAATCCGGTGCTTATAGCCCGTGTTGGATGGCAGGAGGATGAGGTCGCGTTGAATGGGATAATCGCCTCTCCATAGTAACGAAGGGAGGTGAGATCGTACCGCGCCTCGACTCTTAGCAGCCCAAACTTACAGACGGCATCAGGGAAGTCGGCAAGAAGACCAGTGCCATTAAGTATGAACGGTATGTGGGCGGCAAAGGAGGAGGCGGTGCCATTCAGGTCGACTGGAACGCTTGAGATGAAGTCAGATGAGAGAGGTACGACGGATACGAGGGATGGGGGGTGGTAGGTATGGAAGGTCCAACCGAAATCATACTGCTGAGAATTGAGGGTAATGTGTACAGGCACCGCACATCGAGGAGTGCTGCAGTTGGTCAGTGGAGGGCTCAGGCAGAGTAGAGTCGAATTGTCAGCGGTAGCCACAACGACCGTCTCGCCAAAGCGGCAGCGGTAGTTGAGGCCCGCGTCCAGACCCACGCCAAATAGCCGCACAAGCGTGTCGCCAGAGGTCGGGCCCGCATCAGGGCTCATGACGCTTACATGAGGGCGTGCGTAATAGGTAAAGGGGACGGCGTTGTGCGTGAACTGCTGCGCGTTGAGCGACACCTCCACAGCCGCCGAATGCGGCGTCTGAGGCGCCGACAGGCAGTGAATCGTACCGCCGATCGCGTCGTAGCTCGCATTCACAGTAGAGCCGCCGAAGCGGCACTTGTAGTCCGAGCCGTTAGCAAAGCCGGCGCCGCTGATCACCACCTGAGTCGCGCCGTGCTCTGGACCGCGCTCCGGGTAGAAGCTCGACACCGCGTGAGGCGTGTTGTACACGAATGGCACGCGGCTCGTCGTAAACTGCTGACCGTTGGACGCCACCTCCAGCCAAGCAGACGTCGACTCGACCTCCGCACCAACCGTTATCCAAAGGTTGTCGATACGATGCTCGTCCGTACGTCCCTCGCCCGTGCGAGCGCCGATGCCAAACCGCCATTCCGGCTGAGGCGCCCACGTGCCAATCAGATGATCCTCCACAAGCACGACACGATCCACATGCACCTGAAGGCCGTCACGATCGTACGCGATCCGCACAGGCACGTAATGCTCCGCACGGAACACCTCGCGAGACACGTAGCGGCCAAGCAGCAGCTCGCCGTCGTACCACACCTCCAAACGCTCCGCGTAAGTCAGCAACAGGATACGAAGGCCCTCGCCAGCGCCCAACTCGCCAAACGACGCGTCAGGTAGATCGCCAAGGCTGAAGCTCACGCCCTCGCCGCCAAGACCGCCGCCAATGAACAGATCAAAGTGAGCCGCAAAGTGCTGATGAGCGAGGCCGCCGTACAGATGACCCGCCATCCGTGGGCCACGCACAACAAGCGACCGCTCCTGCATCGTCTCCGCGTACGTCAGGATCAGCTCGCCATTCTTCACAGTCGGACCGCGAGGGCCGTTCGTGTGCAAAGCAGACGTCTCCATCACCTCCTCATGATCGGTAAAGTCGAGGAAGATCGAGTCCGACGCGCCGACAAGGCTGTCGGCAGGACGAGAGATGCACTGATACTCGGTGCTGCTCACCCAAGTCGCATTCACGGCCGCGCCGCCAAAGTGGCAAAGCGAGACGTCAAACGGCCGGAAGCCGCTGCCGAGCACGCGGACGACCGTAGAGCCAGTGATCAGGCCGCTGCTCGGGCTCAGCCGCACCACCGCCTCAGGCGCGTAGTAGGCAAACCGAACGGCGCTGCGGCTGTACTGCTGACCATTCAGAGTCACCTCCACGCTCACATCACGAGTGTCAGTCGGCATCTCGGGCGATGTGCATGTCAGATTGCCGTCGCCGCCGAGCACCGCACGAACGATGCCCCAATAGTTCTCACCGAACTTGCAACGGTAATCGGAGCCCAAAGAGGTGCCGAGCGGCGAGAACGTCGCTCCATAGACCGCAACAAACGTCTTGCCAGGCACCGTCGGGCCGCCCGTCGGCGAGAGGGCGACCACCTCCGGCTCGGGATAGTACGAGAATGGCACGCCATCCGATGTGAAGTTGGACGCGTCCACTGAGATCTCGAGTGCGTTCAGACCGTAGGCGTGGGCGGGAGAGTAGCAAGCAAGACGCTCCTCATTCACAAACGTCGCGTTCACAGACGCGTCGCCAAAGCGGCATAGATACGCAAGGCCGCCCTGGAAGCGAGCGCCGTACACGACGATGCTCGTGTCGCCGTTGACCGGACCGCTCGTCGGGCTGAAGGCCGACACACGGGCAGGCGCATTGTACGTGTACAGGATGCGGCTGCCCGTAAACTGCTGACCGTTCAATGTCACCTCCACGCTCACCGGCTCGTCCTCGAAGGCACGATAATGGCTCGAGAGGGCGTCGCCGCGGATCTCAATGTCCTGCATCAGATGCGCGTCGACAGAGGCGCTCGTACGAGCGCCAAAGCCAAACTGCCAGTCAGGCTCAGGCGACCAACGCGGGATCGTCAGGTTGCGAACGAGCACCGCACCGTCGTACACGACGCTCAGACCGTACCAGCCCATCGAGATCACCACCGGCACGAAGGTCGACGGCGTCCGCAGATCGTGAGGCACCGTCTCGAGCACCTCGCGAAGATGGGTCACGACGACACGAGGAGTGTCGCCCGTCAGCATCGACACGCGAAGACCCGTCCACAGATCCGCCTCGCCAAACGCCGTCTCCGGAAGCGAGCCGTACACGAAGCTCGTCCCCTCGGCGCCGCAGTGCAAGCTGATGCCCGCGTGACCGCAGCTGCCGCCAGACATGCTCAGCTGGAAGTACACAGAGAACCGCTCGAGAGGGCGATCGCCGTCAACGGCAGCCAACGAGATCGAGCCAACCTCGCCGTATCCGGTGTTGCCAGCCGTCGTCAGCCGCAGAGCGTAGCCGGTGTGATGGCCCATGTGGTGGAGAGGGGTCTCCGTCACGAGCGCAGAGCCACGCAGCGTCGGCACGCAGCCGATCGGATGCATGTGCGGCGTCGGACCGAACGTGATGCTCATCAGCCGAGCCGCACCAGATTGAGCGGAGGTCGGCGTCACGCAGCGGACGACGCCATCGCGGTACGTGCCGCGGACAACAGAATTGCCGTACCACTTCTCACGCGAGGCGTTGTAATGAGCCGATGACGTGTTGCCAAACCGGCACTGCAGATCGGGCCACTGGTGACGCAGAGCGCTGCCGTGCACCTCCACAAACGTCTTGCCGTAGAACATGCCGTTTGTGGGAGCCAGAGAGGTCACCGACGGCGGCTCGTAATACGTGAAGGTCAGGCCGTCCGACGTGTAGTTCTGAGAGTTGAGCGACACCTCGAGCGAGACGGCACGCGTGCCATCCGCCATCAGAGGGCCCGCAGCGCCGGCCGGAGCCACACACCGAAGCGTGTCGTTCGCGTCGCCCGGATGGGCAATCGTCGCACGCACGACCGTCTCGCCAAACCGGCAGCGGTACTCCGAGCCGGCGTCGAGATTGTAGCCCAACAGACGCACAAGAGTGTCGCCAGAGGTCGGGCCCGCATCGGGCGTCACCAGGCTGACCGTTGGGCCGGTGTAGTACGTGAAGCGCACAGAGTTGCTCGTGTACTGTTGCGCGTTGAGCGACACCTCCACAGCCGCCGAATGCGGCATCTGAGGTGCCGACAGGCAGTGAATCGTACCGCCGATCGCGTCGTAGCTCGCATTCACAGTAGAGCCGCCGAAGCGGCACTTGTAGTCCGAGCCGTTAGCAA
>NZIQ01000034.1 GCA_002691685.1 Flavobacteriaceae bacterium
GGTCTTACGAATTCAACCGCATTTAGTTTAAATACACAAAAGGCTATTCTAAATCAACTGTCGTAGTATAATTACAATTTACTTGCCAATCCTCTTTCCCAGTTCTATCCTCTATTATTGTAATAATGGTGTTTTTGCCATCTACAAAATCTGCTCTAACAATTTCATTTTTATTCTCTATCATACAACCATCATAAATAATTCTAACACCAATATCTAAACCTCCAGAGGGTATGCCGTTGTATAATGTAAACGCTCTTGAACCTCCCTCATTAATTTCAAAATCTTCAAAAGAGTAATCTTGTAAACTAACTGAAAGGATTTTCCAACTTGGATGAGTATTAACAATAGTTAGTTGCATATCGCCTTCTATTTGTTCTTCACTTGAACAAGAAGCAAGAAAAACAAAGATTAAAAGTGGGACTATTTTTCTCATACCTCTAAGATAAAAATTATTGTGATTTATAAATAGCCGTAAAGCAGTTTATAAAAAGCGGTGAAAAAACTTAATTTAACTATTGATGAAATTAAAACTCTAGTAATACGCTACTTCTCGGCATTTCCTTGGACATATAATTGGCGTAAACACTTTAATAAATACTCAGCCCTTAGGTGCTTTAGGACTGTTTTCTGGGCTTCTCTAAGCTTCTCTTCTGACTCTTTAGCTTTAGTGTCATAATAGTGCTTAGATATATCACTTATGGCGTGCCCTAGCAACTGCCTTCTTATGGTAAAATCTACACCTATGTTAGTAGCAACTGTCTCGTACAGTCTCCTTAGCCTTTTAAAGCCTACTGTCTTCCTAGAGAAGAAATATTCCTTAGCCTTGCTTAAGTCTATCGTGTTAAACAACTCTATACTTTCCTTAGCTACTGGCATAAGCACTCCAGTCTTGCTCCTTGCGTGATAATCCTCTCCCTTAAATACTTTGGCATCTGTGTAGTAGAATCCTCCATTTAATAGACTGAATACGGCTAAAGCGTGGTAATGATAGTCTTCAGGCTTAGCGTCTTCTATACGTCTTACAACCTCACTAACAGTAGTAGCCCTATTTCGGACTGGTTTCTGGGTTATTTTAATTAAGTCGTATTCTATTCTCTCAGCGTGTCCTAGTCTCACTAAGTCCGTATGGACTGCCTTTACTACATTAACGTAACTCTTTACAGTTGCTGGGGACTGTTGACAACCCTTAATGAATTCATTCAATCCTTCGTTTGTTACCTCAACTGCTCCTACTATTGTCTTGTACTTATTGAAGGCACTAGAATAGACGTTAGGCTTCTCCTCTAGGTAAGCGTGTAGTACTTGCTCGTAACTTTTGTCTTGGCCTTTGGCTTTGTCTCTAAGTTGGGCATATGTTAGACGCTTAATCTCATATAAGGATACTAGCTCCCATAATCTAGCCTTCTCCTCATTTATCCATTTATTCAAATCTGAAGCATAAGAATGATTAATTACTCTCCCATTCCATTGCGAAGCTTTTAGCTTAATGTTGAGAGGTACTGAAATGCTGCGTCTGTCTAGTCTGATGCGTAAATAGAGGGTTATAAATCCTCCCTTAGTTGTCTTGCTTTTGTTAAGTGTAATGTTACTCATATTGACTTGTTTTTTGGGTTTAAACGTCTGAGTATTAATGCGTAAATTTGTGATACAAAATGTATACATTCTAAAAGCAGAAGCATTTTAATTTAAATCATAATGAAATTGAAAAACACCCAAATTAAATCCATTGTACTTATTCTAATAATGAGCACTACCGCCTTGTTTGCGCAAGATTTTAAAACAGTGAAAGGTATTGTGAAATCAGCGGAGAGTAAACAGGTTCTTGAATTTGCATCAATTCAATTGATGGGAACTGAACTAAAAACGATTAGTAACACCGAAGGTACTTTTGAAATTAAAGTCCCTTTATCGGTCAAAAATGCCCAATTACGTATTTCTTTTTTGGGCTATGCTGATCGCGTTTTCAGTGTCGATCAATTTGACAACAAAGAAAAAGTCATTGAGTTGTTCAGTCAAGTTACGGAGCTAGAAGGCGTTGAACTTGAGCGCTTAACAGACCTTAAAAACCTTATTCAAATTTCCCTTGAGCGCAAAGAATCTTATGTTCAAGATGCGCAGCGATTGACAACTTTTTACAGAGAGACTATCAAAAAAGGAAATAAAAATGCAGCTCTAGCCGAGGCAGTTAATTACGTCTACAAAGCGCCATACCAAAATAGTCAACTCGATAGAATTTCGTTGATAAAATCGAGAAAACAAACGGACTATAATCGTTTAGATACTGTGGCGTTAAAACTGCAAGGAGGCCCATTCAATGCCTTGTTTATAGATTTAGTGAAATACCCCAGATATATTTTTGAAGGTGACTTAATCGATGCCTATAACTATACCTTAGTAGATCAAAATTATCAAAATCAGGATCTGATTTACACTATAGCCTTTGAACCTATTCAAGTAAATCGAGAATATATGTACAAGGGAACACTAAAAATCAACGCCTCGAAAGTGCAACTGCTTCAAGCTTCTTATGCATTAAACATTATTGATCCCGAAAGAGCTGCTCAACTTTTTGTTAGAAAAAAACCATCGAACCTAAGAGTTTGGCCAAAACAGGTCAATTATTTCGTCAATTACGGATTATACAAAGAGAAGGGGATATACAATTACAGTAATGTCAATATGAGTTTTGCCGTAAATTATAAGAGAAAGATTTTTAATAAAAACTTTACCTTAAAAGCGGAAATGGCCACAACGGACATCAAACCAGTCGAAAACACTAAAATTGAAAAAGACAGTCGCTTCAAAACCTCGATCATTTTAGTCGATCAAGCAGAAGGTTTTTCGGATCCCGACTTTTGGGGTGCTTTTAACATTATTGAGCCCGAGAAATCAATCGAGGTAGCCATTAGAAAAATTCAAAGGAAATTGAGACAACTAGAATAATCTAGCTTATTAGACTTCAACCTCTGCAAATGCATTAATAGTTGAGCAAATAATCGATGTGCTTTCGATAAGTTCTTCTTTGGAAATGATAAGTGGTGGAGCAAATCGTATAATATTACCGTGCGTGGGCTTAGCAATAAGCCCATTTTCTTTTAAGGCTAGACATATATTCCATGCTGTATCACTTTCTTCTGTATCGTTTATAAGAATAGCATTTAAAAGCCCTTTTCCCCGAATTCCTTTCACAAGAGGATTAGCAGCTACCAAAGGATGTAATTCTGATCTAAATAGCTCACCCAACTCAAAGGCATTTTTGGCTAGTTTTTCATCTTTAATCACGCTAAGTGCTTCCATCGCAACTGCTGCCGCTACGGGATTGCCACCAAATGTACTGCCGTGACTTCCTGGAGTAATCACATCCATAATGTTGTTATTGGCCAATACCGCTGAAACAGGATAGGTTCCACCCGAGAGCGCTTTTCCTAAAACAAGGATATCTGGCTTGACCTCAGGCTCACCACTGCAATGTCTGTCACTGCAGTCACAATTTCCACAGGTGGCCAACAACTTTCCCGTACGAGCAATACCTGTTTGTACTTCATCTGCAATAAAAAGTACATTGTGTTTTTCACATAAGGCTTTTGCCTGTTTCAAATACTTATCTGATGGCACATAAACTCCTGCTTCTCCTTGTATAGGCTCTACAAGGAATGCAGCGATATTAGAATCTTTAATTAAAAGTTGTTCTAATGCCTTTAAGTCATCGTAGGCTATAACCTCAAAGCCTTCAGTGAAAGGACCGAATTCATTTTTTGCAGTTCGATCAGTTGAAAAAGAAATGATAGTCGTGGTTCTTCCGTGAAAATTATTTTCACACACTACTATTTTGGCCATTCCTTCAGCGATACCCTTTTTTTGATAAGCCCATCTTCGAGCAATTTTTAGGGCTGTCTCAACGGCTTCAGCACCCGTATTCATTGGAAGAAGTTTGTCAAAATTGAAAGTTTCAGTGGCCATTTTTTCATAAGGCCCTAAAACATCGTTATAGAAAGCCCTCGAGGTCAAAGTCAAACGCTCAGACTGCGAAATAAGCGCCTTTAAGATACGCGGATGAGAGTGTCCTTGATTCACTGCTGAATAAGCAGACAAGAAATCAAAATACTTTCGTCCTTCTACATCATAAACATAGACTCCTTCGCCCTTTGTTAAAACTACTGGTAGTGGATGATAATTGTGTGCGCCGTATTTGCCCTCTAAAGCTATCGCCTTTTCAGAAGAATTTGCCCTTGTTACCATAGCATAAAATTTTGATAAAAATACATCAATTATTAGGCATTAACTTATTGAGTGAAGAAATAAAAGAGGTTAACTTTGTTAGCCATGGGGCGTAAGAAAAATATTGTTTTAGAGCATATTTCTATTAGCGGTACAGCGGCTAAGGGTAAAGCTTTGGCTAAACACGAAGACGGAAGGGTTATTTTTATCAAAGAAGGAGTTCCTGGAGACCTTGTTGATCTAAGGGTTATCAAAAAGCGAAAAAATTATTTTGAGGCAGAGATTATAAAGCTGCACAAAAGCGCTCCACAAAGAATCACCCCTGTTTGTGCTCATTTTGGTATTTGTGGAGGATGTAAGTGGCAACACATGACTTATGCTATGCAGCTTGACCAGAAACAGCAAGAGGTCATTGATAACTTTGAACGTATCGCAAAAGTTAACGTTTCGCAATACCTGCCTATCAAAGCAGCTGAGGAGACCTTTTTCTACCGAAACAAAATGGAATACTCCTTTTCAGATTCGAGATGGCTCACTCAAGAAGAAATCAATACGGAAGAAACCTTTGAAAGAAATGCTCTAGGATTTCACGTTCCTGGAAAATGGGATAAAATTGTACAAATCGATAAATGCCACTTACAAGAAGACATCACTAATAAGATCAGAAACTTTTGTAAAAAAGAAGGCGAGCGTCAGGAACTTAATTTTTTTAACCCTAGACATCAAATTGGACACTTACGTACATTAATGATTCGAAATAGTAGTAAGGGGCATCTGATGGTACTCGTTCAATTTTTTAAAGCGAGTAAAAATGAAATTGATCCATACATGCAAGCAATTGCTGATGAGTTTCCACAAATCCAATCTTTACTATACACCGTCAATTCAAAAGCTAACGATACCATATACGATCAAGAAATTAGTTGTTATAAAGGTGAAGCTTTCATTTTTGAAGAAATGGAAGGGCTTGAATTTAGAATTGATGCCAAATCTTTTTATCAAACCAATTCAAAACAAGCCTATGAACTCTATAAAATCATCAGATCGTTTGCGGATTTAAATGGGAAAGAAGTCGTTTATGACTTATATACGGGTACGGGTACTATCGCCCTTTTTCTCGCGGCTCAAGCCAAACAAGTTGTTGGAGTGGAATCTGTGCCTCAAGCCATTTTAAATGCCAAATGGAATGCAGATCACAACAGGGTAGTAAACGTTTGTTTTGAAACTGGTGATATGAAAAAGGTATTCAATGACAGTTTCATTGACAGGCATGGTAAAGCAGATGTGGTCATTACAGACCCTCCTCGAGATGGTATGCATTCAGATGTTGTACATCAACTCATCAAACTATCTGCACCTAAAGTTGTTTATGTGAGTTGCAATTCAGCTACTCAGGCCAGAGATTTAGCCTTGTTAGACCCCCATTATAAAATAGTAAAATGTCAGGCAGTAGATATGTTTCCACAGACACATCACATTGAAAATATCGTACATTTGGAAAAACGAATGTAGTGAGTCAGCGTATCAAACTTTTACTTTCTTTAATGGGTTGTATTCTACTGACGCAGTGTGAAAAAGACGATGTCTGTGTAGAAGGAGATACTGCATTGCTTCACATCGCCTTTTACGACAAAGATGCTACTGACGAGCAGCCACAACCTAAAGCAGTGAACAAGTTAAGGGTCATTTCTGTAGATGAAGATTCCACCGTAAATACCTTTACTGATCGCAGTACTCAAGACGACATTTTAATTCCCTTGGACTCCAGAAAAAGTTTTGGGGATTTTGTTTTAATCTCTAATTCGGCTACAGAAGACGATTTAGAAACTGGACAAATAGAAGATCTCCGGATTACCTATACTCCTGAGGCCGTTTATATTTCTAGAGCCTGTGGTTTTGTAGGTCAATACGCTGACCTTGAAATTGAGCAAACTAGACTTACGAGTTGGATTAGTAGTATTGAAATTAACAACACAAAAATTGATAATAGTGACGAAATTCATGTATCCGTATTTCACTAAATCCTTTTGGATGCTAGCGTTTTGTGCTGTTCCTTTAGTCGGATGGACACAGAGCCAGTCTGATTCTCTTCGAGAACCATCCCAAAAATATGGACTTCGGGTAGGTCTCGAGCTATCTAAACTGTTGAGAACATCTTTTGACGATGATTATACCGGTTTAGAATTAGTTGGGGATTACAGATTGGGGGAAAAACTATTCGTGGCCGTCGAACTGGGAAGCGAAAATAAAACCACCTTTGAGCGTATTGTTGACCTTCCACTCTATCGTTACAACTCAAGTGGCGCCTACCTCAAAGCAGGAGTCGACATCAACAATTACAAGAATTGGTTCGGAGAACAAAATCTCATTTTTTTCGGACTTCGATACGCCTTATCCACTTTTAATATGGAAGTATACGAAAGGTACTTATACGATTCCTACCGATATTACGAACCAGACGCATTTGTTTTGTTTTCTGATGACAAGCGAGAATACAATTCTCTTTCAGCAAGTTGGATAGAACTTGTTACAGGTTTCAAGGCAGAAGTACTGCCAAATATCTATATGGGTATGTCTGCGCGAATCCATTTTTTGCTCTCTTACAATCAACCTGATAACTTTGACAGTCTTTGGATTCCCGGTTTTAATAAAAAAACGGATAATAGTCGCTTTGGACTGGGTTATAACTATAGTATAAGTTATTTTCTTCCCCTATATAAAAAGCCTAAGAAGAATCTAGAGGAGAAAACATCTTTTTAGAACCTTCATACATTTGGTAACAGACTAATCTCGATTCTAGAGAACCGTTAAACAATTTAATTTTTCTAGAGGTTCTGAGACCCACATGTTTGATTGCATCTAGATTTGAACTTATAAACCAGGCCTCACATCCTGAGTATTCTTTTTTGAGTGTATCTCCTATTTTTCCGTAAAAAATATCATAATCAATAGGTAAACGCTCACCATATGGCGGATTAAATACTAAGTGCAATCGATTTTCGGTTGATCGAGGGCTTCTAAAAAAATCAGCACGTGAAACCTGAATATAATCCGCTAGATTCGCTGCATTTACATTTTCTTGTGTTTTTCTCACTGCAGAAGGTGCCTTGTCCATGGCATAGATAGGCCTGTTATGTTCAATGGACTTATTGAGTGAAGAATTTACAATGGTTTCGAATAAATCTTCATTATAATTATTCCAATTTTTAAAAGCAAAGCGGGTTCTATTGATATTTGCAGGAATACGACAAGCAATCATTGCCGCCTCAATAGCTATTGTTCCACTGCCGCACATTGGATCTAAAAAATCGTGTAAGCCGTTCCAATGCGAATGGAGAAGTAATCCGGCGGCCAAAACTTCATTTATAGGTGCAATATTCGTGCTTTGTTTATACCCTCTTAAATGCAGAGACCTTCCTGAACTATCCATTGAAATTTGAAGAAAATCATCAACAAGATGAAGTTGAATACGAATGTCCGGATCTGTTGTATTCACATCGGGTCGCTTTTTAAACCGAAGTCTGAATTGATCAACAATCGCATCCTTTGCCTTTTGGGCAACAAAAAGTGAGTGTTCAAAAAGAGAGCCAAAAACAGTAGCTTGAATAGCGAAAGTTTGCTCAACACTGAAAATACTTGGCCAATCAACCTCTTGCATGGATCGATAAAGGTCCTCTTGATTTGAAATATTGGTTTTTTTAATTGGGACTAATATATTCAAGGCCGTTCGCAAACAAAGATTGGCCTTATATACAAATCCTAAATCACCCTTAAAGGTTACCACTCGGTTACCTTCTTTGACATCGACAGCGCCAAGTTGTCTAAGTTCTTTGGCTAATATTGGCTCAAATCCATAAAGTGTTTTTGCTACGAGAGGTCTATTTTCATTTTTCATAGTTCTGGTAAAAATAGGCTAATTTCGCGAGCAAATAATTGCAAGATTCATGCTTGATATCACGCTTTCTTTTTTGGCCATCTTTATGGGAGTTGGCATTCATTACACTGGGTTTTCTAAATCAAAAAAGGCTACTCAGAGCTTGTTACTATTTAGTGGAGCCTTTTTGTTAGGAACTATTGTTCTAGAGGTATTACCCTTCGTATTCCAATCTCAATCGAATGTAGGTGTATTTGTATTAGCTGGAATTCTGCTACAACTATTTTTAGAAACTTTGAGTAAAGGCGTCGAACATGGGCATTTTCATCTTAAAAATAGTAAACCCATTATCGTGATGTTTGCACTTTCTGTTCATTCCTTTCTAGAAGGAATCCCTATGGGAAAATTTGATCACTATTTATTGGCAATCGTCTTACACAAAATTCCTGTCGGTATTGTTTTTTATCAATTTTTAAAAGCTATAAACCTACATTTAGTTCTTACTTGGCTACTCATCACAGGCTTTGCCTTTATGACTCCACTGGGCAGCTTAAGTGCTGACTACTTTTCATTGTTTCAAAATTTTGAGATTGAATTATACGCCTTTTCAGCAGGACTATTGATTCATATCGCCTCCATTATTCTGTTTGAATCTGACGACAATCACCAATTGAATTTAAGTAAGCTTATAGTCGTACTTTTAGGTACAGGTTTAGCCTATCTACTTTAACCCAAAAATACGGGTTCTATGATTTTCAAAAAGCGCTTTTTGTTCAAAGATTAAGAGGTACTGCTCTTCTAAAACTTTAAGATGTTCTCGATCTCTTGTGTTGGTTAAGATCAGTCCTTTTGGGTGATTTTTGACCCACTGCTTTAATTCTTCGTAATCATTAACTACCTGATAAACACGTTGATAATTCACCGGAAAAGCAGCATCCATACGACTAAAAACAATCAGATCTTCTTGATTGTGAAGTAAAGGTTTTGCCATTTCAACAGGAGAATATGCGGTGAGTTGAGGATAAATATGCCCAAATAATATCAGATACATCAAAATCCATCCCATCGCGGTTATTTGAATGGCCTTAAAAGTGTTCTTCTTCAAATGAAGTGTAAATGCAACAATGGAAACAAACGTCAGCACACCTAAATAAAAAGCGAGTGGTTTCAACTCACTCAAGGATTCTTCCTGAGCCAATGCAAAATATCCAATAAGAGGAAGTGCTGTGGAAAACAATATCAAAAACACAAAAACATAGGTCCAATTTCTAGGTTTGTTAAAAGCGTCTTTAGTATCCAAAAACAAGGCAGAAATAACAGCCATAAACGGAATAGCCGGGAGTGTATAATTTGGAAGTTTTGTGCTCGAAAAGCTAAAAATAATGATGACAATCAGGGTACAGGATATAGAAAATCGAAGTAAATCATTTTTGCCACTCTGAATTTTTAAAAACCGAAAAGACTTGAATAAAACAAGTCCACCAGGAAACAGACCAAGTAAAGCAAATAACCAGGTAATGATAAACAATCCTCCATGCCCTTCTTTTTCTGAACTAAATCGCGAAAGATTGTGATCTAAAAAAAATCCTTCAGTAAATGCGCCTTGGGTTTCCTTATGAACAAAATAAAACCAAGGAAAGGCAATAAGCAAACTCCATAATATACCAACTAGGGGCTTAAAAAATCTAACAGTCTTCCAATTAAATCGTTTTGACCATATCAGATAAATACCCATGGCTCCAATAGGAATTAAAAGTGCGATAGGACCTTTGCATAACACACCTAGTCCGGCAAGTGTATAAGCCGAAAATAACCATTTAGATTGGCCGGTTTGATCGAATAAAAAAATAGACCACAGGCTAGATGTTACAAAAAATATTAAATATGGATCTGGAACAGCCAAATGAAATTCCTGTACAAAAAACAATGAACTGAGTAATAACCCTAATGTCCAAAACGCGGTTTGTTTATTGCTGATTTTACGCACTGTAAAAAAGGTAAAAAGAAGACATAAAGCACCAAAAAAAGCTGAAAAAAATCGAGCCCCATAGGCATTGACTCCAAATAATTTATAACCTAGACTCATAAAATAATAATGCAGTACAGGCTTGTCGCTTCTCAGTTCCCCATTAAAATAGGGAACGATGTAAGAGGCATTTACGTACATTTCCCTTGCCGCCTCAGCATTTTTAGCTTCATCTAAGATATAGATAGGATAGGCGCCTGAAAATGAATTCAACAAGCTAAAAACAAACAAAAAAAGAAAAATATAAAAGGTCGTTGAGCTTTTCATCTTGTTTTTGACTTAATGATTTTTTGATTCCAAATTGTCTTTTTTGCCGATACTATAATTACATGTGCCAAATCAAAAGCCAACATTCCAAAAAATGCCCCAAAAACGATATCGATGTAAAAGTGTTGTCCAAGATACATTCGGGAAATGCCCACAAGAACGGCTAGTGAATAACAAACCCATTTACTAGCACTAGAAAAATTGTTGTATCCAATTATAAATGAAGCCATAAAAAAGGCTGTTGCCGTATGTCCTGAAGGAAAACTATTCCACTTTCTAATTTTTATGTTTTCAATCAGATGCAAAAAATCTGCTTGTGAACGTTCTGTGAAGTAGCTAAAGGGTCTTGGTGCTCCACTTGCCAACCACTGTTTAAATATGTGCACAAAAAAGCCATGAAATAAAAAGGCTAGTATTAAAATGCTCAACCATCTGTAATTGGATTTATAGATAACCCAAATTAAAATTAATAACGTCCAAGTTGCGTCTCCAAACACTGTGACACCACTAAAAAATAAATCTAAAAAAGAAGTGTGAATGGACTGGATCCACAGCACAACTTCTCCCTTTTGAATAAACCACAGGATACAGATTGCCAAAATAATTGGGATGTATTTGTACAACAAAAAAGTATCATACCTGGATTTCGTCATGCCTCTTTTTATCCCAGCGAAGTTAAGTAAAGATTTGAGTTGAAAAACAAAAAAGCCATTTCAAATGAAATGGCTTTTTTGTTTTATAGTGGTTTTGGATTAATACCAAACTGCTTCAGAACCGTTACTAAATGTTTGCGTTCTAGCAAGAGTATTGGTGTCTCCTGGTGTTGGAACAGGAACTACATAAATCAATGCATCACCAAAATCATCATTTGATCGATTTACGTATAATATTTCTGCTCCATTTGGAGAATAGAAAGGATCTGTTTCGTTATATCCAATTTCTTTCCCAGTATTAACTTCTGAAGAAACAAGAGTTACCATGTCTAAGCTGAAAATTCTGTTATCAAATTTTCTGTGCTGAGCATTTTCTTCTCCAGTAATGTCTGCAGTGTATAGCATTGTTGTTCCGTCAATAGAGTAATCTAATCCTCCTAGAGCTCCTCCTGTACTAGAGAATACTACTGTTTCAGATAAATCTGCTGGATTATATACTACAATTTCTCCCTGGTATCCATCAGCATCGGTAATCACCATTGCAATCTCTCCCGTTGCTGGATTTACATCAACCTTTGAAATCATTCTATCAGAATCTGCAGAGTATACAGCCTCAGAGAATTTAGTTATTGAATTTACAGCATAGAGTTTATTGAAACGAGGGTAATAAATTTTATCACCTTGATTATTCCAAGCCAATTTAATTTCTTGGTTTCTAAAGCTTCCTGCGGGAACATTTGTAGTGAGCTGTGTTCTACTAAAACCATTAGAATCCATTAAAAAGATTTGATCGTTAGAACCAACGGTTTGAATGTAAGCCACTCTGTCTCTCTCTGGACTAACAGCAGGTGCGTAAGCATTTGAGTTTTTGGTCGTAACATTGACCTCTACTGCATCCACCTGGTTTCCACCAGAAATGATTGTATTGTTGTTATCTTCTGATCGAACAAATAAGAATCTATTCTCTTCTGAGATTTCTATTTTGAAACTACTAACATTACTTATAACAGAAGGGTTAAAACCATCACTGCTTGTTACTTGCCAGAAGTACTGAGTACCTAAAACAAGCGCATCTAAAGTAAGTGTAGTATCTGCTAAGTTCTGTCTACTAATAATGTCGTCAGTAGTACCATTTCTCAATTCAAAGTCATATGAGAGTTCATCACTATCATTTTTCCCTGAAGTCCACCCAAAAGCGACTTCTGTATTGAATACTGAAGCGTTATCAGCAGGAGCTGTAAGAGCTGCTCTACTTGGACCGAGATTTTGAGTATCCTCATCAACCATCTCTATCACAAGAGAATAAGTAGCACCCGCTGTTACTGTAGCAGGTTCAAACCCTGAGAGGTACCCATCGTATTCTGCTCGAATAGCATAATCACCCTCGGGCATATCATTGATTGTAAATGCACCTGTAGCATCTGTGAATACAGTAGAAGTCGAAGGCGAAGTACTTACTTTAGCGTTTTCAAGCGGAGCTTGAGTTTCTTCATCTAGAACCGTTCCTGTAAGGGTCCCAAATGTTGCCTGATCTATAAGCTCTGACTCACACGAGATGAGCAATAGCACAGCAAATATTGAACAAATTGTTTTTTTATTGAAGAGCATCATAATTTCGTTTTTTTCCTAATCTATACTTTATTTGAATTCCCATATTATAAAATCTATCACTGATGTTCCCGAAAACGTTACCATCAATATCATCTGCATTGGTATGTGTATTTTCCATGAACAACGAAACAGATATATCATCATTTATAACATATTGTAAACCTGCACCGTAATGAAACCCAAGAGCATCAGATTTAGCAACATTACTATCACCATTTAACTGTCCGCTTAGGTTTGCCATATATGACCCGCCTCCATAGACGTATGGGGCTAGTTTGTCATAAGGTGAAAACTGAATATTTATTCCTAGTCTAGGTTGCAAGTAATTTCTTTTAACTCTAGTTGCAGTCAGCTGTGTCATATTTAAATCACCAAC
>NZIQ01000035.1 GCA_002691685.1 Flavobacteriaceae bacterium
CTATTACAATTAATCCGGCACCTACTAAATTTGGAATTGTCATGATTTTGAGTTTATGTTAAACGAAATAATTACGAGTTAATGATGTTCGTGTTCTTCGACAGCCATACCGATAAATAATGCAGAAAGCATCGTAAAGATATAAGCTTGAAGAAAAGCCACTAACAGTTCTATTATGGTTATAAAAAGTGATAATGCAAAAGATAAAGCGCTTGCTCCAAAGACCCCCATTGTGCTTCTCAATGTAATACCAATAGCTATTATGCTCATCACCACAATGTGACCTGCTGAAATATTAGCAAACAGACGAACCATAAGCGCAAACGGCTTAGTCAATGTTCCTAAGAATTCGATTGGGGCTAAAATAATTTTCATCGGAATCGGAACTCCAGGCATCCAAAAAATGTGTTTCCAATAATCCTTATTAGCGCTGAAATGCGTAATAATATAAGTGAACAAGGCTAGTGAAAAGGTCACGGCAATCTGCCCAGTAATATTGAAGCCGAAAGGCATTAAACCTAATAGGTTTGAAACCCAAATAAAGAAAAAGACGGTCATTAAAAAACCTATAAATTTTTTGTATTGCTTCTCTCCAATATTTGGTTTTGCTATTTCATCTCTAACGTAAATCACAAGTGGCTCTAAAATTCTAGAAAATCCTGTAGGGATGCTGCTTTTCTTGTATTGTGCTGCAAGCCTTCTGAACCAGAAAATCATTAGGGTGAAAACGAGTAACATTCCAAAGACACTTTTGGTGATAGACAAGTCTAGTACCGCATGTGCGTTATTTGGATGATGATCTTCGTCAAAGTGTATAGCTGTTTCCCCTTTGTCGAGTTCGTAGATTTTTTCGTGGTATTTGACCAAAAACACTCCTTCTTTTTCAACAATCACATGGCCAGAATCGTCATGGTGAAATTCTGAAGACGAAAAAACTCTGAAACCATCAGAAGTTTTAACGATAATTGGAAGCCCAAATCCAACGTGTTTACGTTCACCATGGCTATCGTTATAGGAGAACAAATGGAAATCGTGGGCGTCTTTAATGTGGTGAAGAATGTATTCGGCAATTTCATCATCTTGATCGATGGCATTTGCCTCTTCATGTTGTATTTCTTTAGGATCTGAACTCTTTGCATGCATTGAGAAAATCCCTGCAGAATAAAATACAGAAAAAAGAAATGAAACGATTTGAAGCTTGGACGTTAAACGCATGCTCGGGTTGGTCTTTCAAAATTTTGTGCAAATGTAATTAAAGTACTAGAAAAGTCTAGCTCTTTTTTGGCTTTTTTAGACCAGACGACTCAAGTATTTTGAGAACGGGCCAGCCACTGAATCAATACAATGACTTCTAATGCAGTTGAAAGCAAAAAAGGCAATAGGTCGTTTTGTGCCCAGTTGTTCGATGAGCTTAAAAAAATAGGTGCAGACGAGCTCCAAAACACCCAATACAAAGTTGGTTTTACAAAAACAGATATCAAAAAGATAAATCCTACATTTTGAAAATCGTGTTTTGCATTAAGCCTGTAGACTATAGCAAGAAATGTCAAAGAGAATAGGTAAAAAAAAAGGTGTACAAAAAGTGATCTTATGCTGAAATTAAGTGCTAAATAGGCTAATGAAAACACCATTAAGCCTACTATGTATAGTTTGTTTTTCAATTACTTTTTCGAATCACATCAGAAATGATAGTATACATGGCCAATCCCACGCCTATCATGGTGAATAGGGGTTCCCAATATTCTTTCTGAGTATAAAGTACAATTTTAGTCCCTATCCAATTTCCTATAAGAATATACAAGAACATCTTAATTCCCATTCCCGTATACTCTATGTAGCGGGAGGGTTTAGGCAATATTCTGTTTGTTTTCTTCAACACTAATGGTCTTGGCAGGCATTGATTTGTCAGCTGATAAAGGTGCTGATCTTGAGCTCATTTGACACTTGGCGTTGAACTTAGCTCCCGGAACGATTTGTAATTTTCCAGCTTGAACAGTTCCTTCTATAGTCGCGGTTTCTTTAAGAGAAAGTGTTTCACTTACTGAAATATCTCCTGTGAAATAACCTTCCACATCGGCACTTACACATTTTATTTTTCCATTTATCCTTCCGTTTTGACCAATAACTACTTTTCCAGAAGTTTTGATGTCTCCTTCTAATTTTCCGTCTATTCTAAAATCGTTTTCAGAAACAATATTACCAGTAATTGTCGTATTCTTCTCAATTCTATTAGGCTGATTGCCTTGACTTTCTCCCATAAATTTTCCTGTTTTACTGTCGAACATTTCGTTTTCTTGTTTTAATTTTTCAAATAATCTTTGGCCTGTTTGGAACATGAGGTCTTTTATTTAAACGATTCAATTTGGTATTTGGTATTTTCTCTTTGAAAACAACTTTTTATCCAATTGCGCCTTTTCATACTCTTCTTTCTTAAAGATACCTACTAAATTGGCTCGATTCAAATTTCGATTTAAAGTTAAAAAAATGGATGCATCTTTCTCATCGTCAAAATCCGAAAGAACGATGATTTTCATCTCTTTGTCGAAATAATCAATAAAAATATCTTGTTTTTCTGGAGAAAACGAAATTGAAGCATTTT
Organism: Flavobacteriaceae bacterium; assembly: GCA_002691685.1. Lineage (GTDB taxonomy): Bacteria > Bacteroidota > Bacteroidia > Flavobacteriales > Flavobacteriaceae > UBA3478. The sequence goes on from NZIQ01000035.1 coordinate 2,600, forward strand.
TAACTTCCGCAATTAGGTCGTTAACTTCCTCTTCATTAAAGTCTCCTACTCTCCACAGAATATAGCAAGAACTTGAGTTTTTTTGTTTTCTTTCTTGAAATAAGTTGCTGAGTATGTTTATGAGCTTTTGTTTTTCTGCTTCTGGATAAAGGGCTTTAAACTGTGACAATTTAGGCTTAAAAGCCCTTGTCCCTTTTGCTCTCAAAATAGCGAGCAATTCGTAATAATCTAACTGTGCTTTTACCGAACGATCAAAAACAACAAAGGCATTGTTTCTAGCAAGCTGGATCAACTCATCATATTTCTTGTATTGAAATAAGCTGTCAGCTGTTATAAGTAATTTGTCTTTGTCGGCATTAAGGTCAGCCAATGCCTCTTTAAAGTTTGTACTGTTGATGGTTTTGAGGTATTCTGCTTGAATCGATCGAGGAAACTCTTTAATTATTGCTCTTTTCAACTCCTCTGCCTTTTCAAATTGAGATTGATTTAGTGCAATTTTATAGAGCTCAAAACGTGCAGGTAATTTTACGTATGCCTCCTTTTTCTCAGCTAATTGAGAGAATCCAATTTGGGCTTTGTCGGTTAAACCAAAACGGTATTCATACAATAGATTAATTTGAAAATTTTGAAAATCAATTAACTGTAAAAGGCTATCTGAGGCACGTTTAGTGCTCGGCAATGCACTTAATATTTCTTGCGCAGCAACTATTAAACTATCCTGTGGACTGTCTTTTTGTGTGGTTTTTTCAATAAATTGTGTGACTCCGCCTTGATTAGAAGATTTTAAAAACCAATTATCTGATTTAAGTATTGCTCCCCATTTTAATCGAAAGTTTGCTCTTCCAGTATTGATTCTTTGATCATTATCAAAGTAAAAATTACCTGAAGAAACTTTTCGCTCCAAAGCTTTTTGTTTGCGCTCCTGTTCCTTAATGATTCGTTTTTTAAGCGTATTAATCACAAATTCAATTCGCTCGGCTTCATTGAGGTTGATTAAAAACAAAATGCTGTCTGCCTTTGCGATTTGGTGAGAATGTATTTTGAGATCTGACAAACTCTTTATTTTTTTGGACACCTCTCGCTTCGCTTTGGAAGAAGTCAAGAGCGGATATAAACTGTCATAATAATTTGCAGCCAACAAAAGTTCTTGCCTATCAAAAAAATAGGTAGCTTGATCTCTGTAATTTTCTCGAAGAAGGGTTCTGAATTTTCCTTTGGCACCAAGGTTAGATTGGGCGTACTTTGTCAGCGCTAAACTGTCTTCACCTTTGCGCATTCTAAGTTTTGCCTCCGCCCGTTCAGCAAATGGTTTAAAGGATATGTATTCCCAATAACCCTCTATTTGTTTCAGCTCTTGTAGGGCTTCTTCTTCATTTTCCCATAAATTAATAGCGCTCAGTTTTGCTGATAATTGCAGTAGTGCGGGGGCTCTATGTCCTATTCTAATGACCTCCTTATAGGCTTGATAAGCACTATCCCATTTTTGATCTCGTTCATACAATTGACCTAAAAGAAAAGCCCATCTGGCCTTTTTTTCCCCTAATTCAGCCAAAGACACTGCCTCTTTAAGATAAGCTCTTGAGGATTCGGTGTTTTTGGTTTCTAAAGCAATCTGAGATTGAATCAAAAAATATTCGAGGGATACCACTTTGTCGATCCTGTCTATTTTCACGTTGAGTAATTGAGACTGTGCGCGTTCGATGTTATCTGTTCTGTAGTAAATTTTGGCAATCCATATATTGGCCAAAGCCTTATTAGATTCACTTCTGCTTTGACTAAGTACCTTTGTGAAAGCTTCTAAGGCCGGCACAAATCGCTGATCGTAATAACGAGCCTTGCCCAATAAAAAATAGGCGTTTTCTATACTCTGATTCTTTTGTTTTGAAGCAAACACCATGCTGTGCTTTTGAATAGCTTTGGTTGCTTTTTCTTCAGCCCGTTCAAAATTTTCATCATTGGCAACATCATCTAAAAAGACATCAAACTTTTCTGAAGGGAAAGGTTCAATAGGAAGTAGATCAAAATAATTGTTTTTTTGTTCAGCCTTGAGCTGACTCAATCCTGTCTCTAAAGCAATATTTCCATTGTATAGCACATTAAATGTAGTGTTTAACTCGTGCCAGTTTCTGTTTATAAATTTGTCCTTTTGAGTGCTGCACGAATTCAAAACAAAAAAAGCAATCACTAAATAATTCAAGTGTTTAAGCTTATTTGCCTTTGCCCAAATAAAGCGATATAACGTCATTTATTTAGCTATTTCGTTTTCAAAATATTTTTTTAAATCGACCAAGGTTTGTGCTGACTTAACGTTGTCTTTGACAACTTTTCCTTTATCTAATAAGACTATTCGATTGCATACATCTGTAATATGATGCAAATCGTGGCTAGATATCAATAAGCAGCCATTATGCTTTTCTGTGTATTGCTGAATTAGAGCTTTTAGCCTAATTTGAGTAGATGGGTCTAAATTGGCAAAGGGTTCGTCAAGAATAACAATTTCAGGTTCTCCGATAAAAGCAGCGACAATGCCAATTTTTTTCATATTTCCTTTTGAGAAGTCTCTAATGTATTTCTTCTTACTGAGGACTTCTCCATTGAAAAAATCTTCAAAGCCTGCTACAAAATCTAAAACTTCCTTTTTGTTTAGCCCCCTAAGTGAACCTATAAATGTAAAGTACTCTTCAGGTGACAAATAGCCTATGAGAAAAGATTCGTCTAAAAAAGCAGCGGTATGAGATTTCCATTCTTCGCTTTGATCTACTCTAATTTCTTTATTTGTAATGAGACCTTGGTTCGCTTTGATCAAATCCAGAAGTAAACTAAAAAGCGTCGTTTTTCCTGCGCCGTTATTTCCTACTAACCCTAACACTTCTCCTCTGCCAATTTGTAATTGTTCGATGTCAAGAACGACTTCTTTTTTGTAAGATTTAATGATGTTACTGACTTCGATCATGATTTATAGGCTTTAAGAGTTGTGTATTTTTCTTTTTTGTAAACTTTTTCTATTTGACGAAATACTGGTTTTTTAAGAGTGAAGCCCAAAATTGAAACCGTAATAATGGCAATGCTAGCCAATTCGTGAGTAAAATAATAAGCGGTCAACGCATATATTAGCATAGGCAGGGCCAATTTAGGCAGGATCAAAAGCATGGTTTTGTAATTAAAAGCACTTTTGTCTCCAAACGCCTTTTTATTGGAACTTAAGTCGATTTTAGTTTTGACGAAAGCGCCTCCCCATAAAACCAAATAAGAGTTGATTCCTAAATTATAAATCATCCCCAAGAGCACATATCGGTATGCGTCCCATCCTAGATACAAATAAAAAGTTGCAAGTATCGTTGAAATAATAGTCGCAATTTGAACGAGATACCATTTCGAATTCAAATAATCTATATACCTAATGTTCTGGCTCATCAACAGAGGATAATAGGCGCTATCCCAACTCGGCACGTACTGTCCAAAGCTGAACATAAAACCTCCTGTGACGAAAATACCAGCAAAAAACTGCCAAGCTGGTGACTCATATGACTCGACAGCTCCAGTAAAAAACAATAGACCATAAAAAACAAAAATAAAGCCTGCGATAACTGCGCTCTTAGACCTTTTGTTTCGAGTAATTAGGGCTAAATCTATCTTCAAGAAAGGTGCTAGAGGTCCAAAACGATCTAAGAATTTATAATCGTTCTCTCGGAATTTGACTTTTTTGTCTAGAAATCCTGCGTCTAAATACATTTTAGCTCTGTATTGGTAAAAGACAAGGATGTACAAGAATACAGTCCAAAGAATCAAACCTCCTATTACTACTGGGTTAACACTTGAAAAAGGAGCAAAAATCGCAAAGCTCAATGGGGTGATGTCCATGCCAAAATAAAATTGAAGAGCTAGCAAACAAAGCAAAAGACTTAGCATAATAACAAACATCCACTTGCTATTGTTGACAAGCAAATTTAAAAAGTGGTTTGCCAAAAGCGCTGCGTATATCGATGCCATCCAGACACAGGTTTCTGCGAGAGGATATCCTTCAACAATCAAGATAATGCCAAAAGGTATAATAAAGAATAAATGACTAATGTTAAAAAACGAGAACAGAGACTTCATGAGATTAAGTCTCACGATTTTTGCTTTTTTTATCGGTAAATAAAGGTACTGCTTGATGTCAGCAACTGGCATTTTTTGCATTAAATAACGAAAAACCAAATCGCCTAAAACATAGAAAAGCATATATCCATGAACAACGTCCAAAGGATCCCCGAGTTCTAGCTTTTCAATAATGTAGAAAATACCTATGCCCAGTAGCAGAAAAACAGCAACAAAATACAATACAAAAAAGCCAACTAGAATTCTCATCCAAAGCGTTTGGCCCCACGTAGGAGATCTAAACAATTGTTTGAGCTGCAGTGAAAAATAATTCCTCATAAATAGGTTTAGGTAGCATAAAAATAGGCATTCGCATAGAAAGTATACCCTTACCTTTGTAAAAAAAAGAGAAGTGCATGGAATTTAACGCCCTTAAAGTTAATAACGTAAAACGTCTTACCGACAAAGCTGTAGGAGTCAGTATTGATGTTACAAAAGAATATAAAAAAGCATATTCCTTTAAAGCTGGACAATACTTAACCGTTGAGCACCTATATCAAGGTGAAAAGATAAGAAGATCCTATTCCATCTGTACAGCGCCTACTGAAAGTCAACTTGTTTTGGGGATTAAAGAAATTCAACAAGGTAAATTCTCTGTGTTTGCCAACAGAGAATTGTCCGCTGGTGATGAACTGTTGGTCTCAAGTCCAGAGGGGCGATTTACATTTGAAAACAATAGATGGCGCTCAAAAAACATACTTTGTATTGCTGCGGGTAGTGGAATCACTCCAATTATGAGTATCGTTAAAGAGGCTTTAACCAATCATAATTCCAATACTGTTTATCTGCTATACGGCAACCAATCCGAGGCTGATGAAATGTTTGCTGAAGAATTAGAACAGCTGTCAGTCGCTTATCCCAAACGTTTAAAACTATTTAGAACATATAGCAGAATAGCCTCTGATAAAGGTGCTTTTGGGCGCATAGATAACGGTCTTTGTCTTCATACGCTAAAAAATGCTTTTAATCAACCAAAGTTAGATGTTGCTTATTTATGCGGGCCAGAAGGGATGATTGAAGCCTTAAAAGAAACGCTGCACAATTACGGGTTACCAGAAGATAAAATTTTGTACGAGCTTTTTTATTCTGAAAAAGAAGAGATGAGTAGCAGTATTGAAGGTCAGGTGCAAATCGATGTGCTCATCGATGGTGTTACACATAGTATAATGGCTCCAGCAGACAAATTAGTGCTGGATAGTTTGCTAGAAAACGACTTAGACGCCCCCTATTCTTGTCAAGGAGGGGTTTGTAGCAGTTGTATATGTAAAGTCAAGAAAGGAGCCGTAGAAATGATTAAAAACCAAATTTTAACCGACAGTGAAATAACACAAGGTCTAACCTTATCATGCCAAGCAAAAGTTATAGAAGCTCCTTTGTCTATAGACTTTGATGACGTTTAATCCGCTGCGTTTAAATAGGCTTCTATGGCTAAACAGGCGTGCTCATAACCGATTTGGTAGGCTTTTTCTATTGAAGTCTTATCTAATAATCCTATGGACCTCAACTCTTTAGGTGCGATATATATGTCACATCTGTTGAGCTTTTTAGCTGTGGACGAGTGAATCATAATGCTTGAAACCCGTGTTGTCAATTGAATTGCATTACTGATATCTTTCTTCTCTAAAGGGTTGATAATTGTTGTGTTTGAGCCAATTTTCAAGCTTTTTTTTGACACATATTCGGATGGAAAATTGTTTAGTATCCCTCCATCTGCATACAATTTTTGGTCTATTTCAACAGGGCTAAAAACGGGAGGCAGAGCAGCACTAGCTAATAAAGGCCTAATCAGTTCTCCTTCTTTAAATACTACTTCTTTACCTTCGCCCAGTTCTGTAGCAATTACATACAATTTTGATTTTAGGGCCTCAAAACTCGAGTGTCCTAGGTAGGATTGTAAAACCTTGTAATATTTGTCGGTATCAAAAAGTCCTGCTTTATTGAAGGCAAAGTTGTTTGGGCGAAAAAGTGGCGTTTCTTTAAAAAAGTTTAAAATTTCTTCACAGGGATTTCCATTGCTATACAAGGCGCCCACTAAAGCTCCTATAGAAGTTCCTGAGACTTCATCAGCCTGAAGCTCAAATTCTCGCATAGCTTTGAGCAGGCCGACGTGAGCAATGCCTCTTATGCCTCCCCCAGATAATATCAAAGCTGTTTGTTTTAATACCTCTTTCACCATATTACAAATTTAGAATCTCTTTAATGCGCAAGATTATTGATTCTTGGTTTATAGAACGCATGGCGTCTTCATATCCTTTTATTTCTCGCTCTCCAAAAATAGATGACGGTAATTTGGGATACATTTGATAGTCCGGCAAAAAACTGTTTTGTAAAGGCTGAAAAAGTGGCTGATACCCAGAGAAAGGGTGGGTACTTCCCCAAATCGTAATGACTGGGACGTTGTAATTAACGGCCATATGACCATTAGCGGAATCCATACTGATCATTAGGTCTAATTGAGACATTACATTTAATTCGTTTTTAAGGCACATGCCTGAATTCGTTTTGAGTTGTATCGAATTACCACACCACTCCTTAAGTAGTTGCTGCTGATTTCCTGGGGCTCCAAACAAAATGACTTCAATATTTGGATTTGTGGTACAGAGCCGTTCAATCAAAGCCCTCATTAAGTCCTCAGGATAGGTTTTAGACGAATGAGCAGCAAAGGGCGCCACTCCAATATAAATTTTATTTGTGCTCTTTTTCTCTTTTTTAATTGTGCTCAAGTCTTTTGTGCTCAAGTCAAATCCAAAGTGCTGAATAACATTTACATAGGCTTGAACCTGAGAGGTGATGGGTTTTAACAAGGAGTTCGTTGTTTTTAAAAACTTTTTTTTTGCTGATTTTCGTTTGTCTATTTTATGCGTTTTAGCCCCTTTTAAAGCAAGTGTTGAACAGATTATTCTAGACCTTAAGCTTGAATGTAAGTCCATTACTAAGTCAAAAGATTGAAGTTTTAAAATCCGTTGGAGCAATGAAAAGGTTCCTTCTTCTTTTTGAAGCCCAATAAGCTGAACATTTGACAACTCTGAAAACAAAGGGCAAAATATCTCTTTGGTCAATATTGAAATACGGTGACTGGGGTGTTTGTTTTGAAAGGCTTTTATTACAGGTAGGCACATGGCTACGTCTCCCATGGCAGAAAAGCGAATAAATAATATTCTAGCTTCTTTTGGCACGTAGCACAGGGTTTAACTCGTCATCATTATACATCTTCATCTGCTTATACGCCTTCATGTATTTTTTTCCTTCGGAAATATCGGTGAGCAATTGCTCAATGGCTGTACTCAGGTCTTTTTTTTGCTCAAGTAATACGTTGAGTTTTTGTTTGCAAGCACTTAAGTGCTTTTCAGACGCGTCTTCACGACTAGCCTCTTCTTGCATGTGATAAATCTTTAAAGCTAAGATAGAGAGACGGTCAAAGGCCCAAGCTGGACTTTCTGTATTGATACTCGCGTTTTTATCTACTTCAACTGACTTATACAATTCTAAAAAGTAAGCGTCTAGATATTCCACTAAATCTGTTCTATTTTGGTTTGAGGAATCAATTTGTCGTTTGAGGGCTAAAGCTGCATTGGGTTGAATGTCTGGATCGCGTATTAAATCTTCGTAATGCCACTGGACAGTGTCTATCCAGTTTTTGGTGAACAATAAATCTTCTATGCTTCCTTTGTCGTAAGGTGAGGCCGTGTCCTGGTTTACATCGTCTTTGATGTGATAAATAGAAATAGCCTGATTAAAGATGTCGAACGCTTTTTGTGTAAACATTTAGCCTTTATTTTTTGCTAAGATAAATCCTATATTTCGTTAGAGAGAATCAAGCTTGAATAATGTATGCTTTAGTCTTTAAATTTTTGTGCTTTCTGCCTGAACAAAACTTGTTTTAATGGGCTTAATGTTTATTTTTGATGCAAATAATAAAAATATGTGGTCTTCGATCTTTTACGGTATTGCTGATTTATTTGAAAACTATTTGTTGATGCCATTTAACCTTTTCAGAGCAATGGAAAGCTGGTGGATGTCTAACGCCGTAAACTGGATATTTTTCGTCATAGGTGCTATTGCCTCTGTTTATTGGATGGGTGAACTCAAAAAATACAGTGACAACGGAGAAGAAGACAAGTCTATTTCTTCTCATTCTTACCTCTAGTTATTCGGTTTCTAAATCAAATCCTATATCTTTTCTGAACGTCATTCCTTCAAAACTTGCTTTTGAAAGTTGTTCGTAACTTTTATCTAATGCGCTTTGTATACTTTGACCATATGAGGTGAATGCTAGTACTCTGCCTCCATTACTCAGCAGTTTCTCATTGTCTGTTTTTGTCCCTGCATGAAATACAATTCGGTCGTCATCTATGACCGCTAACCCTACTATTGTCTTTCCTTTTTCATAAGACTGTGGATAGCCTTTAGAAACCGCTATAACTGTCGTTGCTGCCTCATGAATTTCAACGTGTTTTAGCTCGTTTAATTTACCTGAAGCTATGGCATTAAAAAAATCGATGTAATCGGTTTCAAATCGAGGAAATACTACTTGCGTCTCGGGGTCGCCCATTCGAACATTGTATTCAATCACAAATGGGTTTTGTTCAACAATCATTAGCCCAATAAAAACAAATCCGCGATAGTGATACCCTTCGCTTAAAATTCCTTTTACCGTTGACTTTACAATGGTCTCTTCTATTTTTTTGGAAAGGGCTTCATTTTCAAAAGGTACAGGAGAGATGGCTCCCATTCCTCCAGTATTGGGGCCAGTGTCTCCTTCACCAATGCGCTTGTAGTCTTTAGCTCTTGGTAAAATAATATAATTTTCTGTCCCGTCAACAGCCACAAAACAAGACATTTCAATGCCTTTGAGGAACTCTTCAATAACCACTTTTGAAGAAGCTTCTCCGAATTGCTTGTCTTTTAAAAAAGATATCAAAGTACCCTTTGCCGTCTCGGTGTCGTCGGCAATCACTACCCCTTTGCCAGCAGCTAGTCCATCTGCTTTAATCACGTATGGAGCTTGAATCTGGTCGATATAAGCTAATGCCTCTTCCAATTGATCTGCCTCAAAACTTTGATAGGCCGCAGTTGGAATAGAATATTTGCTCATAAATTCTTTGGCAAACTCTTTACTTCCTTCAAGCTGTGACGCTTTAGAATCTGGACCAACTACGGCAATATGCTGAAGCTCATTTTCTGATTTGAAATAGTCAACTATGCCGTCGACCAAAGGCTGTTCTGGACCTACAACCACAAGACTTATTGTATGAGTCAAGCAAAACTCCTTAAGCGCTTGATGATTATTGATATCGATCTCAATATTGGTGGCTAAAGCAGAGGTCCCTGCATTTCCTGGCGCTACAAATAACGACCCACATGACTCACTTTGTGCGATTCTCCATGTCATGGCGTGTTCTCTTCCTCCAGATCCGATAAGTAGTATGTTGTGTTTCATTTTAATTATTGTTGTGCTTGTTAAAGTCGCGATGCTCTGTTTTATTCAACTCGTGTTTTGATTGGCTTTTAAAATAGTCTAAAGTTTTTTGCATTCCTTTATGACGTTGTACTTTAGGCTGCCATGAAAGCAATTCCTTTGCCTTGCTGATGTCCGGTTGTCTTTGAAGGGGGTCGTCTTTAGGCAGCGATTTAAAGCTAATTCCCTTTTTAGACTTAGTGAGCTTCACAATTTCTTTGGCAAAATCGAGTATTGTGATTTCTTGGGGATTGCCTAGATTGACAGGCAAATGGTAGGGGGTCATAAGCAAGCTATACAAACCTTCCACCAAGTCAGAGACATAACAAAAAGAGCGTGTTTGAGAGCCGTCTCCAAACACTGTGAGCTCCTCGCCCCTAAGGGCTTGACCAATGAATGCCGGAATAACACGTCCGTCATTGAGTCGCATCCGTGGTCCATAAGTGTTGAATATTCGTGCAATCCGAGTATCTAATTCATGTACCCTGTGATATGCCATGGTTATTGATTCTTGAAAACGCTTCGCTTCATCGTACACCCCTCTAGGTCCTATAGTGTTTACATTTCCGTAGTAGGTTTCTTTTTGAGGGTGCACTAGAGGGTCCCCATAGACTTCAGAGGTTGAAGCAATCATAAACCTTGCTTTTTTTGCCTTTGCCAATCCCAATAAATTATGTGTTCCCAAAGCTCCCACTTTTAGCGTCTGAATGGGGATTTTTAAATAATCTATAGGGCTTGCGGGAGAGGCAAAATGTAAAATAAAATCCAAAGGACCTTCAACTTCAACATAATCTGTAACATCGTGTTGAACAAAACTAAAATCACTGTTCTCATTTAAATGATTTATGTTTTTTAAGTCTCCTGTAATAAGGTTATCCATCCCGATGACCTCATATCCTTTCGAAAGAAAAAGATCGCACAAATGTGATCCCAAGAATCCGGCTGCTCCAGTAATTAATACTCGTTGTTTAATTTTGCCCATCACTTTAAAAACCGACTTAACTTATCTGCCATAAGCCTGTCGTTTGACAGACGTTTTACTTTGTTCTGGCCTCCTAATTTACCTTCTGAACTCATATAGGCTTCAAATCCCCCCTTGGTCACAGAGCTGATTACAGCAGGTCGTAATATATTTCCTTGTAATAAGTCTTTATAATAGATGTTTTGACGCTGCATACTTTCGTCGATAATTGCCGCAAAAGAGCTGATGTCGTTTGGCGTATGGTCAAATTCTACAAACCATTCGTGAAACGGAAGACCTTCTTTTGGGTTAATTTGAGGCGCAACACTAAACTCATTTACCCTTGCATCTGTTTGCTCAATCGCCTCTTTCATCGCCTGTTCGACCTCTTTGGCAATCACGTGTTCTCCAAAAGCTGAAATAAAGTGTTTTACTCGCCCTGAAACGATAATCTTGTACGGCTTTAAAGAAGTAAATCTGACTGTGTCTCCAATATCATAACCCCAAAGACCTGCAGTAGTCGAGAGAATGAGGGCGTAATCTTTCCCTAATTCAACTTCTTCTATATTAAGGCGCACGGGGTTCTCATCGAAATAATGTTCTATAGGGATGAACTCATAATAAATGCCTGAGTTAAGTTGCAGTAACAATCCATAATCATTTTGGTCGTCTTGGAAAGCAAAAAAACCTTCACTTGCGGGAAAGAGTTCAATGCTGTCCACTTTTCTTCCAATCAAACTTTCAAATTTCTTTCTATAGGGCTCGTAATTGACCCCGCCGTAAACAAAAAGAGAAAAATTAGGAAACAGGTCTCCCACTTTTTTGCCTGTGGTAGTATTTAGCTTTTCAAAATACATTTGCACCCAAGAAGGAATACCGGCAATTAGGGTCATGTTCTCTTTAGAAGTTTCTTCGACAATTGCGTCTACTTTGTCTTCCCACTCTTCAATGCAATTCGTTTCCCATGTAGGAAGCCTGTTTTTAAGCAAATAAGAAGGAAGATAATGCGCTGAAATCCCCGAAAGTCGACCAATATTTATGTTCCCTTTTTTAGTCAGGACCGGGCTTCCTTGTAAAAAAATCATCTTGCCATTGACGTAGTTGGCTTTTTTAGTCTGTGCAATATAAAACAGGAGGGCATTCTTCGAAGCGCGTACCTGTTCACTCATCGATTCCGTTGTGATAGGAATATATTTTGCTCCAGATGTCGTTCCAGATGTCTTCGCGAGGTAAGCCGGTTGACCTGGCCACAACACGTTTTTTTCGCCTTCAATAATTCGATGTACGTAAGACTTGAGCTGCTCGTAATTTCGAATAGGAACTCTGCTTTTAAAAGATTGGTAGTCGTTTATATGTCGAAAGTCATGGTCTTTTCCAAAAGCGGTTGAGCTCCCTTGCTTTATGAGATAAGACAAGGTTTTTTTCTGGGCTTTTAGTGGCCTTTCAATCCATTTTTTTTCTTTGTTGTAGGTGTATTTGGCGAAGGGTATGGCCAAAATTGATTTTAAGGTCATTGTTTTTGAAAATCAATATAATCTGAAGGATTAACGGCTTTTTCATTGATCCAAAGCTCAAAATGCAAATGAGGTCCGCTTGAAAACTCACCTGAATTGCCGACAGATGCAATAACCTCGCCTGCACTAACACGCTGTCCTTGTTTTACAGAAAGTTTACCATTGTGCTTATAAATAGACGTTAGCCCTTCTTTGTGTTGAACAATCACATTATATCCAGTATCAGAAGACCATTCAGCATGCATAACTACACCTGCTAAAATTGCTTTTACGGGTTCTCCCTCTTTAGCGGCAATATCAATAGCAGTATGGTTTTTATCAATGCTGGGATTATAGGCTTGAGAAATACTGCCATTTACAGGCACAAACAGCATGGCGTTATCAAAGCTGTTCTCGTCTATTTTTTTGTTGAAATTTTCTTCTTTTTGAACGGCTTCTTCAATTTCTTGAATGGCCTTGTTTTTTTGAACTGTTAAAGCCATATTTATTGGCACCGCATTTATACTGTCCGTAAGCTCTTCAACTTCAGCATATTCTAACTCCCCTTTTATCAATTTATTATGAATATCAAATTGTTTGTTGTCTCGTTCTAAAACATAGTAAATAGAATCTGTCTTGAAGAGTAATTCTTGAACAATCCGTTCTGAATCTTTAGTCTCTTTACCTGGAATAATATATCTCAAAGGCGTTTCGGAAATCAAAAAGAAAGAACCCCAAAAGATTACGAGAATAATTACCATCGTAGCAATAAGTACATTTAAAAAAGTCAACTTGACTGCCGATGCTTCTTCAAAGGTTCGGTCATTAACTAGAACCAATCGATACTGGGTAGTCAGGCTTCGTTTTAAATTTTTCTTTTTTCGACTCTGGTTTGCCATAGAACAAATATAATTGAAGCTAACTATACTTTCGTTAGAAAGCCATTATTTGTTGATTTCTGTGCTGATAAATTTGTATGTTTACAACTAGATTAAATTTAAAGTACATGTTTACACTCGGTTTAGTAGGTCCTTGGCAAATAGTTCTCGTTGTTGTGGTTGTTTTACTCCTTTTTGGTGGTAAAAAAATTCCAGAGTTAATGCGTGGTTTGGGCAGTGGAATCAAAGAGTTCAAAGATGCCTCTAAAGAAGACGAGAAA
>NZIQ01000036.1 GCA_002691685.1 Flavobacteriaceae bacterium
GAAAAAGATTCAATTAAAGCTAGATTTTCCATTTAGTCATTTATCATTAAAATGTGATGAGCACTTTTGCCTTTTCAATATGCTCAAATTCTATTTTTTTTTGTTGGGTTACTGTTCTCTTACCTTTTCCAATTTCTTTAGGCAATCGTTCGTTCCACTCAAGAATGATACGTTCTTGTCGGGCCTCGATTAGTTTTCCTTTGTAGTCCTCACCTGCTGCTTTTACTTCAAGTTTTCTCCCAATGTGTTTGGGATACTGGCGAAATTTGACAAGAGGTGAACTCGCACCACAAGAAGATACTTGAAGGGAAAAATCTTCCTCTTCACGATCTAGATTATTTTCAATTGCTCTGCTGATATCTATACAGTCCTGAACGGACACCAATGTATCGCCATCCAATGTAATATGTATGTGATGATCTGCGCCAACAGAGAAATCGACAACAAATAAATCAGAACGCTCTATGAGCGCTTTTTCTAATAAATCAACAACTTTCTGCTTGAGCAACATATAATTTAATAAAAGAGGGGACCGCGGTCCCCTCATCATTTTTCGAATTACATTGTAAATGTAAACAATTTAATTCATCTGTTGGCCTACAAGGACTCGAACCTTGAACGACTGAACCAAAATCAGCTGTGTTACCAATTACACCATAGGCCAGCACCACAATGCGGCTGCAAATTTAAACTATTCTTATAATTTCCAAAAACTATTTTTTGGTATTTTCGCTAATGGTTAATTAACTCATGATAAATGATTGAAAATTTTGAAACATTAGAGAAGTATAGCGCATGGTTTTCCTTTGGAATTGCACTGTTCTGTTTTAGTCTAACTGTAGAACCTACGGGAAGTTTTTGGGATGCAGGGGAGTACATTTCTACCTCAGCAAAACTACAGGTCGGACATCCACCAGGAGCACCTTTATTCCAAATGATTGGTGCCTTTTTCGCCACTTTTGCGTTTGGAGTATCCACTAAAATTGCTCTGATGGTAAATATGGTATCTGTATTTTCGAGTGCCTTTACTGTATTTTTTACTTTTTTAATCGCTTCTAATCTGATTCAAAAATTATGGAGTGAAGAAGAGCTTAATTCTCAATCCTACTCCTTATCAAAGACCATCGTTATTTTAAGTGGAGCCCTTGTAGCGGCTTTAAGTTTATCGTTCTCAGATAGTTTTTGGTTTAACGCTGTAGAAACAGAAGTTTACGCAATGGCGAGTTTAGTCATGTCTTTATTGTTGTGGTTAGGACTAAAATGGTCTGACGAACTCGATGAAGAAAGAGGACACAAATGGTTAATGCTTATCGCTTTTGTGGTAGGTCTTGTTTTTGGAATTCAATTTATGGGTTTTTTGGCAATACCTTCTATAGGTTTACTCTATGCCTTCAAAAAGTATAAAACTTTGGACTGGAAAAAGTTCATCCTAATTAATGTCATAGTTGTCGCTCTTCTATTTTTAGTTTTTAAATATTCCTTGACTTATGTGTTAAGCTTATTTGGAACCGCAGAAGTATTTTTTGTCAACCAACTGGGCATGCCTTTTAACTCAGGAACCATATTCATGCTGCTTCTACTGAGCGCTTTGTTTTTCTACGCCATAAAGGAGACAAAAAAGAGAGATTGGCCCACTGCTTATCTCATTGTACACTGTACTCTTTTTATGTTTATAGGTTTTTCTACCTGGTTTATGCTTCCGATTAGAGCCAATGCGCAAACGGTAGTTAACGAGAATAACCCAGAAGATGCGAGGTCGCTTCTCGCTTATTACAATCGGGAACAGTATCCAAGTGTTGAGAGTCCATTTTATGGCGCTTATTATTCTGATCAATTCGGACCAGCGGGCCCTCCAAAGGATGATAAACCGAAATACGAGAAAAATCTGAAGCTCAGAAAATATGTGATTGTCAATAATTACAAGAACGCTCTTCAACACCCAGACCCTGGTCATGTCGGTCTTTTACCAAGAATGTGGAGTGCTCAAAATACAGAGAATTATATGAAATACTACGGGGCCTTGTCCTTTAGTATTAAACCTGAATACTATGCCAATGCTGAACTGCGAAATGCGGTCAATAGATTTCAAACCCTCAATAAAGAAGGGCAAGTAGACGCTGCTCAGTACATTGATTTTTTACGAAACTTTTCAGAGTATATCGATGTTAAGCCTCCTAGTTTATGGCAAAACATCAATTATATGTTCGACTTCCAATTTGGCTATATGTACATGCGTTACTTGTTTTGGAATTTTGTAGGAAGACAAAATGACGCTCAAGGAAGGTATAACGGAGATGGGGAATGGCTCAGCGGCATTTCTTTCATAGATGCTGCAAGGTTAGGTAGCCAAAAAAACTTGCCAAATGACCTGAAAAACAATAAAGCTCGAAATACTTATTTCTTTCTACCCCTTCTCTTAGGACTCATTGGAATGGTTTATCAAGCAAGGCGCAATTGGAAACAGTTCTGGGTGCTTATGGTCTTTTTCCTTTTGACGGGAATTGGAATACAATTTTATACCAATCCGGGTATATTTCAACCCAGAGAACGAGACTACTCTTTAGTAGGATCCTTTTTTATCTTCGCCCTTTGGATTGGCATTGGAGTCAGTGCTTTGTACAAAGAGTTAGAAAAATTTGTGCAAAAAGAAAGATTAAAATTAGCGATATCGGTAGGAGCACTTTGCTTTTTATCTGTTCCTTTTTTAATGGCAGCCCAAAACTGGGATGATCACGACCGTTCAGGTCGGAAGACTGCGCGTTCAACGGCGATGTCTTATCTGAGCTCTTGCCAAGAAGATGCGGGAGCAATGATTTTTACCATAGGAGACAACGACACCTTTCCGCTCTGGTATGTTCAAGAAATTGAAAATTATCGAACTGATGTACGAGTAATTAACTCTTCTTTATTCGGCACAGATTGGTATATCGACCAAATGAAACGAAAGGCATACGAAAGTGACCCTATTCCATCGCAGCTCTCTCACGATAAATACAAATTTGGAACAAGAGATCTTGTCTATTACCAAGCCATTCCTCAATATCAAGATGAAAGATGGGACATCAACAAATTCATAGATTGGATTAGCAGCGATAAAGAAGAAACAAAACTGCGCTTTTTACTCAAGCAGCAAGGTAGAGATTTGAGTGGATACGAAGAAGGTAATTTAAATATCGTTTATTACCCGACCAATAAAATCAGAGTTCCTGTGGACAAGCAAAAAGTGCTGATGAACGGCTTAGTCAAGGCCAAAGATAGCGCCCTGGTAGTCGACTATATCGATATTGATTTACCAAGTGTACTTACAAAAAACAGAGTGATGATGCTCGACATTTTAGCCAATAACAAATGGGAAAGACCTATTTATTTTTCAGGAGGAAGTTTGGATCCAGGAGAGTACATTTATCTAAAGGACTATCTTCAATTAGATGGATTAATCTACAAACTAGTTCCGATTAGGACAGAAGATCAAGGCGGATTTGATTTAGGCCGAATTGACTCAGAATTAATGTACGAAATTGTCACAAATTGGGAATGGGGAAATGCAGATGATGAAGATGTTTATATCGACCCTCAATCTAAATCACAAGGACTCTCATATCGCTCAAATCTAGCTAGACTAACAGAGCAGCTTATCGCTGAAGGAAAATTTGACAAGGCAGAATCCGTTATGGATTTAGCGGTGAAATATACGCCTATGAATCGCTTTGGGTTTTACACCTTTATGGAGCCATTCGCAGAAGGCTATTATCAAATTGGAAAACCGGAGAAAGCTCAAGCTATTCTTAGTGAATTATTTGAAATCTACATTGATCACCTCGACTACCATCAAGGCTTATCTATGAATGAGAATTTCACAAAAATTGATCGAATTTACAGTGATTTAGAAGCATTCCGCCGCTGTTTAGACATAGCTGTTAGCGCCGAAGATGTAGAATTTATTCAAGAACCATCTGCGCAATTCAATACGCTTATAGAAAGTTTTATGAGTTTATTTGGTCAACAAGAAGAACTTTCAGAATCTTCTGAAATAGAATAATACAAGACGTAATAAAGGAATATGCTATTAAGCGTATTGATTCACTAAATTGATTAAGGTATTTGCGTCGAGCTCACCACTTTGACGCCAAAGCATTTCGCCTTTTTTGTAAATTATTAAGGTGGGAAGACCTTTAATTTTTAAAGCTTGTGCAAGCTCTTGGTTCTTTTCTACATCAATTTTAATGACTTTACCTTTGTCTCCGACAGCTGCGGCTACATCGTTAAGCACGGCTTCCATTTGTGCTGAAGCTTCGTTCCATTCGGCATAAAAATCAAATAGAACTGGAATATTTAAGTCAATTAAATCACCAAATTTAGACATAGGTAATGCTAATTAAATTCATTGCAAGTTATAAAAAATCAAATTATGAACTTAGGAAAGTTTTGATTTTAGTGTGATTAGACCTATTTCTGGCCAAATTCCGTATCGCCCTGGATACCCTAAATGTCCGAACCCCCTATTTACAATAAGATGATTTTGATTCCTACTGTATAATCCGGCCCATTGCTTATAACGGTATTGTATTGGACTCCATTTGAGACCAGGAATTTCAATGCCGATTTGAAAACCATGTGTATGACCACTAAGTGTAAGCTGAAACTTCTTTTGATTATTTAGAACTTCTGCTTCCCAATGAGATGGATCGTGACTCATTAAAATTTTAAAGTCATCATCTGCTGTTTTTTCACTTGCTTTTTGTAAGTCTCCTTTTTTTGGAAACCTTCCCGTACCCCAATTTTGAACACCGACAACATGCATTTTATGTTCCTCTTTTTCAAATGTTACAGTCTCGTCCAATAGCACCTTAAACCCCATTTTAGATTGAAAATCAATTAGCTGATCTACGTCTTGTTGTTGTTGTTCGTCTGTCTTATGAGGATAATAATCACCGTAATCGTGATTGCCCAACACTGAAAACTTTCCATATTTGGCGCTTATTCGATAAAACATGTCGATATACTTTTCAGCTTCGTCTGACAAATTATTGACCATATCTCCTGTAAATAGCACTACATCTGCTTCTAATCTTTGAACCATCTTTAGGCCTCGCTCAACCTCTTCGGGGTCGTCAAAACTACCCGCATGAAAATCGGATATATGAGCGATTTTGAAGTTGTCAAAGGCCTGAGGAAGGTCTGGAAATTCCAAATCATAAGAATGTACCTTAAAATTGTATTTGGAGGATTTTTTCAAGCCCAACATCATCACAGAAAAAGGAGCAAAAGAAGTAGCAATAGCCACTCCTGCTATAAATCTTCTTCGTTCGGGATAATAAGGTGTTGGATTCACTTTGCGATTTAAAAGCCAGTTTCTCAATAGTAAAAAAAGACGATATACATCATCAATTAATGAAAAACAGGATGCTATAAATACAAGCACAAAAAAACTACCTAAGACACCCAAAGACAAATCATAATTCATTGGTTTGATTTCATCAACGTATTGCCGTTGTTGCATAACCCAAAAAATCCAAGCAGAAATTACTGCAAAAAAATAAAGAACCTTTATCAGGGTATTATATAGTATTCTTTTATAGACTTGAAATGCGTAAATCGCCAATCCGAAATAGACGACAACAAAAATGATTTGAGCTGTACTCATGTATTAGATTTCTTTTTCGTTCGCAATTTTTACTACCTCCATAAGTTTGTCCAATTGCAGCGTTCTCAATTCAAAATCTAATGGATTAGATAACATAGACATTTTGGGTTTGGTCACGCCAATTGATGTCGATTCAAAAGTTGTGCCAGAGAGATGAATTGCCTCAAAATTAAATCTTTTAAACAAAGTAGCTTCTTGTTTTCCTATTCCACTCCCCGGCATAAGGGTTATGTTATCAGCCTTTTTTTTGAGCTCTAGCAACAATTCTAGACCTAAGGCGGCCTTATCTTTTAAACCCGAGGTCAACAAAGTGTCTACACCTTCTTTGTCTAATATTGACAATGATTCTAAAGGATCATCTACCCAATCAAAGGCGCGATGAAAAGTAACCTTTAAACCTTCAGCGGCCTCTAGCAAAAAATTAAGTGCTTGCCTATCTATATGGTTTTGTGCAGTTAAGCATCCGAAAACTAAACCTTCAACTCCTAATGTTTTAAAAACCTTAATATCATTCTTCATCGTATTCAATTCCGCATCTGAATAGGTGAAATGGCCTCGTCTAGGACGAATCATAACCCGAATAGGAATATCAAGCTCAGCTAAAAATGTCTCAGCCACACCTAGCGAAGGTGTTAATCCACCTAACTCGAGCGCTGAACACAATTCTACTCTATTAATTTGACTTTGTTTGATTCCAGTAATGGAATTGACATCATCTGTGCAAACTTCTACAATCATGTGTGCTTAAATTGTATATTTAGTTCCTTCAATTAATACTCCAAATGAAAAGACGAAAGTTCATAAAAAAATCTGGTTTAAGTGTTGGCGGAATGTTAACATTTGCTCAAGTCAAAGCGAATAAGGATTTATTTGGCACAGAAAAACAATCCATTGGAAAACCTGTTTGTATTGCTACTTGGAATGTCAAGGATGCGACTCAAGCCGCTTGGACTGTCTTGAAAGAAAGCGGTAGCGCTCTGGACGCAGTCGAGACTGGAGCAAAGGTAGAAGAGGCAGACGTAAACAATCAAACCGTTGGAAAAGGAGGTCGTCCCGACCGAGAAGGCAATGTTACTCTCGATGCGAGTATTATGGATCACCAAGGAAATTGCGGCTCTGTAGTTTGTATGCAAAATATAACCCATGCGATTTCTGTTGCCCGTAAAGTGATGGAAGATACTCCACATGTAATGCTGGCAGGAAAAGGAGCTGAACAATTTGCCATTGAACAAGGATTTGAAGCCGAAAATTTACTGACCCCAAAATCCGCCGAAGAGTATCAAAAATGGCTCAAGACCTCCAACTATGAACCTGTAATAAATATTGAAAATCACGATACCATTGGTATACTAGCCCTTGATGCCCAAGGAAATTTAGCTGGAGGATGTACAACAAGTGGCATGGCCTACAAAATGGCTGGCCGCGTCGGGGACTCCCCTATTATTGGTGCTGGCCTTTTTGTCGATCAAAAAGTAGGCGCTGCAACAGCGACAGGTATGGGAGAAGAAGTGGTAAAAACTGTGGGCAGTTTTTTAGTCGTTGAACTTATGAGACAAGGACATTCTCCTGATAAAGCATGTCAAATTGCTGTTGAAAGAATCGTGGAAAACAATCCTGAATATCAAAAAATACAAATTGGATATATCGCGCTAGATAAATATGGAAATAGTGGCGCTTATTGCATACACCCTGGGTTTAATTACAGGAGATTTGATACAAAAGGACATGAATTAATAACACCCAGAAGTCACCTCTAAACTTATGGCTATGCAAACGGAACAATCCACAAAAAAACGTCTCTTTTTACTCGACGCTTATGCATTGATTTTTAGAGGGTATTACGCCTTGATTAAAAACCCTAGAGTCAATTCAAAAGGGCTTGACACCTCAGCTATTATGGGCTTTGTCAATGCATTATTCGATGTGATTAACAAGGAAAAACCAGAACTCTTAGGAGTTTGCTTTGACAAGGGAGGGAGTGTTGAACGCACAGCATTATTCTCTGAGTACAAAGCCAATAGACACGAAACTCCAGAAGCTATTAAAGTAGCGGTTCCTTATATTGAAAAAATCCTCAATGGATTGAAAATTCCAGTGGTCGTAAAAGAAGGATATGAAGCAGATGACCTTATAGGAACCCTAGCCAAGAAAGCTGAAAAAGAAGATTTTACCGTGTATATGGTGACACCAGATAAGGATTTCGGACAACTTGTTTCAGATAATATATATATGTATAAACCCGGAAAAGGAGGATCTGGCCCAGAGGTTTGGGGGGTTCCTCAAATTCAAGAGCGCTTTGGAGTCCACCGTCCTGAGCAGGTCATCGACTATCTTGGAATGATGGGAGATGCTAGTGACAACATCCCTGGTTTACCTGGAGTAGGTGATAAAACAGCAAAAAAATTATTAGCAGAATTTGATTCTTTGGAAAACCTTTTAGAAAATACCCATTTGCTAAAAGGAAAGATGAAAGAAAAAGTAGAGGCCAATGCAGAGCTCGGTAAATTGTCTAAGGTATTAGCGACCATTAAGATTGATTGTGAGATCGATTTTGATCCCAAGGCATTTGTCCTAGAAAAACCAGAACTCTCAGTCGTTTATAAGATATTTGATGAACTGGAGTTTCGAAGAGCTAAAACAACCTTGACCAAACTATTTGCTGATGCTGCTGAAAATGAGCCCATAGCTCCAGACAACACTCCTACTTCAAATACACCAGGAGAAGGACAATTTAGTCTATTTGATGGTCCTGAAGAACAACAAGAAAACGGCCGATTAGACACAAAAAAAACAACTCATCTATATCAATGTGTAAATGACCCTGTACTTTTTGAATATTTCCTAAAAGAACTCAGCAAACAAACCGAGGTGAGTTTTGATACAGAAACGACCTCGCTGAATCCTTTGGACGCTGAGCTCGTGGGAATATCCTTTGCTTGGAGCGCACATAAAGCCTATTATTTACATCTCGCGGATGAAGAAGTAGAAACCTCTGTTTGGCTGGAAAAACTAATACCGTTTTTTGAAAATACAGCAGTACAAAAAATCGGTCAAAATTTAAAATATGATATCAAGGTGCTTAAAAAGTACGGCATAGAAGTAAGAGGTCGTTTATTTGACACCATGTTGGCGCATTATTTAATCAATCCAGATATGCGTCACAATATGACAGTGCTATCAGAGACCTATCTCAACTACAGTCCTATTGAGATCACCCAGCTCATAGGTAAAAAGGGCAAGGGTCAAAAAAGTATGCGAGATGTTTCTTTAACTCAACTAACAGAATACGCTGCTGAGGACGCCGATATTACCTTTCAGCTTTATGCCCTCTTCAAAGACGAATTAAAATCTGCAAACCTCGATCAGCTTTTTAATGCCGTTGAAATACCGCTATTGAATGTTTTGGCAGCTATGGAACTCGAAGGTATAAATATCGACACCTCTTATCTCCAAGGACTAAATCGCGAGCTTACATCAGATATTAATAATTTAGAGCAGGCTATTTATCAACAGGCTGGTCGTGATTTTAATATTGCTTCACCTAAACAACTCGGAGTAGTCCTTTTTGAAGACTTAAATCTCGTTGATAAACCCAAAAAGACCAAAACAGGTCAATACGCTACCTCTGAAGATATTCTGGTTGAATTGGCTAAGTCCCACGAAATTGCTTCGAATATTTTAGAATATCGAGGATTGGCAAAACTCAAAAGCACATATGTTGAAGCCTTGCCGCAGCAGTTGAATCTCAAGACAAAACGAATTCACACAGAGTACATGCAAACCGTTGCAGCCACGGGACGTTTGAGTAGCAACAATCCTAATCTTCAGAATATCCCCATTCGTACAGAGCGAGGTAAAGCCGTTCGTAAAGCATTTGTTCCAAAGGACGAGAATTACGTTTTATTGGCTGCAGATTATTCACAAATTGAGTTGAGAATTATTGCCGCATTAGCCAAAGAAGAAAACATGATTAAGGCCTTTCAAAATAACTTTGATATCCACGCCGATACCGCTTCAAAGGTTTTTAATGTTCCAATTGAAGAGGTCAGCCGTACCCAAAGAAGTCATGCCAAGACTGTGAATTTTGGGATTATTTATGGGGTATCTGCCTTTGGATTGAGCAATCAAACAGATTTAAGTCGAAAAGAGGCCAAAGTGCTTATCGACACTTATTACGAAACCTACCCCAAGTTGAGGGCTTATATGCAAAATCAGGTCAACTCGGCCAGAGAAAATGGATATGTTGAGACCATATTGGGCCGAAGAAGGTATCTCAAAGACATCAATTCAAGAAATGCCATTGTTCGAGGGGCAGCAGAGCGCAATGCTGTAAACGCTCCTATACAAGGGTCAGCTGCAGACATAATTAAACTGGCCATGATTGAAATTCACCAGCATCTCAAAACCAATAATTTTAAAAGCAAAATGCTGCTTCAAGTTCACGATGAACTGGTGTTTGACGCACATAAAGACGAACTAGAAGCACTTCAAAATTTAATCGTAAGCGCTATGGAAAATGCATATGCTTTTGAGGTTCCGTTAAAGGTGGATGTAGGTTTAGGCAGTGATTGGTTGGAAGCACACTAGAAGGTAAGGGGTTGCTGCATTTAAAAGGACCTTTAAAAAAAGAGTAAAGCATTTGTAAATCAACAAAGTTATTGTACATTTGCAGCCCGTAAATTATCGGTTTAATTTTATACACTTTGTAAAGCGTGGACACATTAAGTTACAAGACAATATCAGCAAAAGCTACAACTGTAAACAAACAGTGGTTGCTCGTTAATGCCGAAGGAGAAACATTAGGTAGATTGGCCTCTAAAGTGGCTAAACTATTAAGAGGTAAACACAAGCCTAACTTCACACCTCACGTAGATTGTGGAGACAACGTTATTATCATCAACGCTGAGAAAATCGTTTTAAAGGGTAAGAAAGCAACAGATAAAGTTTACGTGAGACACACTGGGTATCCAGGTGGCCAAAAAACAACGACTTCTCAAGCTCTTTTTCAGCATCAGCCTGAGCGCATTATTGAAAATGCTGTTAAAGGAATGCTTCCAAAAAACAGACTAGGATCAGAGTTGTTTAGAAATCTAAGAGTTTATGCAGGTGACCAGCACCAACAAGAAGCTCAAAAACCTGTAGAAATTAACTTAAACGAATTCAATTAGAATGGATATTATTCACAAAATTGGAAGAAGAAAAACATCTGTTGCAAGAATATACCTAAGCGAAGGTAAAGGAGAAATAACAGTGAACAAGCGCCCAATAGAAGAGTACTTTACGACGGGAACCTTACAATATAAAGTAAATCAACCTTTCGAATTAACTGAAACAGTGGGTAAATACAATGTAAATGTAAACGTCTATGGCGGAGGAATTACAGGACAAGCCGAAGCAATACGTTTAGCGATCTCGAGAGCGCTATGCGATATAGACGAAGAAAATAGAACCGCATTAAAACCAGAAGGATTACTAACCAGAGATCCAAGAATGGTAGAGCGTAAAAAATTTGGACAGAAAAAAGCGAGAAAGAAGTTCCAGTTCTCGAAAAGATAATTTTAGAGGAACACTAATAATTAATTTGTTCATTGAAAGCTCTTACGCACAAACCTAAGTCTTTTTAAGACAGGTTAAGTTTAGTATCTAAACGATAAAGGCGATTTTTTAAAATGACCACTCTATCGTTGCTTTTTCAAGAACGTAAACTAAAATAAAATGGCAAAAATTGACGTTAAAGGTCTATTAGACGCTGGTGTACACTTTGGACACCTTACCCGAAAGTGGAATCCAAACATGGCTCCTTACATTTACATGGAGCGAAACGGAATTCACGTAATCAATCTCTACAAAACAGCTGCGAAATTAAGTGAAGCCAACGAAGCATTGAAGAAAATTGCTGCGTCAGGAAGAAAAATTTTATTTGTAGCCACCAAAAAGCAAGCAAAAGATATCGTTGCTGAAAAAGTTTCGAATGTAAACATGCCATACATCACTGAAAGATGGCCAGGCGGTATGTTGACAAACTTCGTAACCATCAGAAAAGCTATTAAGAAAATGTCTGCTATCGATCGAATGAAGAAAGATGGGACGTTTAATACGCTTTCGAAAAAAGAAAGACTTCAAGTTGACCGACTTCGAACCAAACTCGAAAAGAACTTGGGTTCAATTGCTGACATGACAAGACTTCCTGGAGCTCTATTTATTGTGGACACCATGAGAGAACACATCGCTGTCAAGGAAGCTCAACGCTTGAATATTCCAATCTTTGCTATGGTCGATACCAATTGTGACCCAAACCCAATTGATTTTGTGATTCCAGCGAATGATGACGCTGGTAAATCAATCAATGTAATTTTAACTGAGGTGACAAACGCTATTGCTGAAGGACTCGCAGAACGCAAATCTGAAAAGCAAGATAAAAAAGAGGGGGCACAAGAGGAAGCTACTCCTAAAGTTACAGTAAAGGCTGAAGTTGCTGACGCAAAAGAAGTAAAAGCTGAAGTTGCTGACGCAAAAGAAATAAAAGCTGAACCAGTAGCTGAGGAGGCTAAAGAAAGCACCGAGAATGCTGCAGAAGAGCCTGCAGCTGAAGAAAATTCAAAAGAATAATTCAATCACAAACAATTAAATAGAATATGGCAAAGATTACAGCTGCTGAAGTAAATCAGCTAAGAAAAACAACTGGAGCCGGAATGATGGATTGTAAAAAAGCTTTAGTTGAATCTGAAGGCGACTTTGACAAAGCAATTGAAATCCTCCGCAAAAAAGGACAGAAAGTAGCCGCTAAAAGAGCTGACCGTGATTCTTCTGAAGGTGCCGCTATTGCTAAAGTGAATGATGAAGCCAATGCTGGGGTAATTATTTCTCTTAACTGCGAAACAGACTTTGTTGCTAAAAATGAGTCCTTTGTGGCTCTTGCAAACACCATGGCTGAGCTAGCTCTTAATTGTGATTCAAAAGAAGAATTATTAAGTGCTTCTATTGAAGGTATGAGTGTTCAAGATAAACTTGTTGAGCAAACAGGGGTAATAGGTGAAAAAATTGAGATTGGTGGTTTTGCTCGGGTTGAATCTTCTTTCGTAGGTTCATATATACACGCAGGTAACAAAATAGCTGCTTTGGTAGGTTTATCTAATAACGTTGAAGGCGCTCAAGAATGTGCGAAAAACGTTGCTATGCAAGCTGCTGCCATGAACCCTATCGCACTTAACGAAGATGGGGTAGATCAATCGACCATTGACAAGGAAATCGAGATTGCCAAAGACCAATTGCGTGCTGAAGGAAAGCCTGAGGCGATGCTAGACAATATCGCTAAAGGAAAGATAAAACGTTTCTTCAAAGATAATACGCTAGTCAACCAAGATTATATCAAAGATTCTAAGGTAAGTGTTGCTAATTACGTAAAATCGATAGACACTGAATTGACCGTTGTAGATTTTAAAAGAGTAGCTCTAGGTTAATCTTTAAGGTTGAGAATAATGAAAAAAGCCATCTTAACAGATGGCTTTTTTCATTATTTTTGCAACGTTAGCTTTCCGACATGCAATACAAGAGAATACTACTAAAATTAAGTGGCGAAGCCCTAATGGGGCAACAGAATTACGGAATAGATTCCTCTCGTTTGAAGGAATATGCACTAGAGATTAAAAAAGTTCAAGAAGAAAACGTTGAAATTGCCATTGTAATTGGCGGAGGTAATATCTTTCGAGGATTAGCAGCCGCAGGACAAGGAATGGACCGAGTTCAAGGTGACCATATGGGTATGCTCGCTACGGTCATCAATGCATTAGCACTTCAAAGTGCTTTAGAAAACGAAGGCGTAAGTACAAGAGTTCAAACTGCTATTAAAATCGATGAAGTTGCTGAGCCTTTTATTCGTCGAAGAGCTATTCGCCATCTCGAAAAGGGTCGAGTCGTGATTTTTGGAGCTGGAACTGGGAACCCCTATTTCACGACTGATTCAGCGGCTGTATTGAGAGCTATTGAAATTGATGCAGATGTCATTTTAAAAGGAACTAGAGTCGATGGAATTTACAATGCAGATCCAGAAAAAGATCAGCACGCTAAAAAATACAACAACATCACTTTTGAAGACGTACTCTCTAAAGGGTTAAAGGTTATGGACACAACAGCCTTTACCTTGAGTCAGGAAAACAATTTACCAATAGTAGTCTTTGACATGAATACCAATAATAACCTGTTCAAAGTTGTTTCTGGTGAACCTATAGGAACTAAAGTTAACGTTTAAGAGAATATAATTAAAATGACATAGTCTTATGGAAGAAGAAATAGAATTCATTTTAGACAGTGCAAAAGAAAGTATGGATAAAGCTATCAACCACTTGGAGAAGGCCTTTTTAAAAATAAGAGCAGGTAAAGCAAGTCCTGTAATGCTTTCTTCAGTTATGGTAGAATACTACGGAAGTCAAACACCTTTATCTCAAGTTTCAAACATCAATACACCAGATGCGCGAACAATTACAGTTCAAGCGTGGGAAAAAGATCTACTACCTGAGATCGAAAAAGCAATCCAGAATGCAAATTTAGGTTTCAATCCTATGAACAATGGAGAACAACTTATTATAAGTGTACCTCCACTTACTGAAGAAAGACGTGTTCAATTGGTGAAACAAGCCAAGTCTGAATCTGAGGACGCTAAGGTGGGAATTCGCTCGGCTCGCCAAGAAGCCAACAAAGAGCTGAAAAAACTGGATATTTCAGAAGATATTTTAAAAAATAATGAAACTGATGTCCAAGAATTGACCGATGGTTATACTAAAAAAGTAGAACAGGCTTTTCAATCCAAGGAAAGTGAAATCATGAAGGTGTAACCACAATTGAATCACGGTAAATGTTGCTAGATATTTTCAATGGCTTTTGGGCAGGTGTCGCTAGATTAATACTTCGCAACAGAATATTGTGGTTGAGTTTAA
>NZIQ01000037.1 GCA_002691685.1 Flavobacteriaceae bacterium
AATTCCAACCTTTTTTTAATGCTTGGTGGATTTTGTATGCTGGTAGGAGCTTTATATCCTGATGAAACCACAACTGACAATTATATAGCAGCAGCCTTTTACATTGTTGCGGCTTTTGGGTTTATGGCCTCTGCTTTAGGGCAAATTTTAAACTCGATAAAGAAGTAGAATCTTCGACTGTCTTTAACGTAATTTCGAAAAGATTAAAATGATAAAAAAACATGAGAATAGTAGTCTTCTCTTTGACACTCTTAGTCACTTTAAGTAGTTGTAACCCTAAATTTTCACGAAAAGACCACTCCATATATTGGCAAAAAAACGCAACTGAATACAAGGCCCTTTGCATACAAGCATACAATTCAGCCAAATTGGAACTCAATAGGGCATTGTTCTTGGAACATGAAAAACCAATTGCTGTTGTGGCAGACATCGATGAGACGGTACTCAACAATTTACCTTATAATGAAATGCTCATCGAAAAAGAGATGAGTTTCTCTCAAGCTACATGGTCGGAATGGGTAAATAAAGAAATAGCTACGGCTATTCCGGGGGCTTTAGACTTTTACGCTTACGCAGAACGAATGGGAGTAGAAGTGATTTACATCTCTAATAGAAGAGAAGAGAATTATGCCCCTACAAAATCAAATCTGGTGGCCCTTGGTTTTCCTTTTGACGAGGATACCATTATGCTTTTACGAGATGAAACAAGCAGTAAAGAAGACAGGCGTAATCAGCTCGCCAACTTTAATGTGGTGTTATTTCTAGGCGATAACCTCTCGGATTTTGACGTTGTTTTTGACAAACAAACAAACACTGAACGCAACCGAGCACTCGAGGAAAAAAAGTCAGATTTGGGACAAAAATTTATTTTAATACCCAACTTAATTTACGGTGCTTGGGAAGATGGTTTTAAGTAGGATATTAAAATAAGACCGCTAATCTTCGATGCGGTATACTTTTCGATAGACGTGGCCTTTGTTATCCATCGTAAAAATATTTCCGAGCTCAGAATCCCAAAATGAATCATTTAGTTTTTGATAAGCTTCGCTGACATTATGTGTCATTTCATAGTGTTTGTCACTAGTGTACTGACTGATCATAAAGTAACGATATTGACTAGCTTCGTCACTAGCAGTAACGCGGTATAATTTGTAAAAATCTTTACCGAAACCAGCTTCTTCTAACATGAGATTTCTGGTTTTATTAAATACCAAAAATTCTTCAACTAATTCATCGGGTACATCGAAATAATGAACGCTTAAACGCTCTTGGTTTTGCGCAAATACAATGCTTATAAATGCAAGTAAACACAAGCTAAAAAGTGTAGTTTTTTTCATCAGGGATGATTTATTGTAAAATACAATTTAATAAAGATTAGGCTAATAAAAAAAAATTATTTTAACTATCGATTTACTATAAACTAAGGAAGTCTTCACCATTGGTGAAGACTTCTGAACTAATTACTACTAAAAATGAATACTAAATATTAATAGTTACGCGAATAAGGTAACTGGGCTTGGTTGTAGTTTACTGATGGCATTTTGAACAAAAAGTTGAACCTTGTGTTTGTCGGCTTCTTTTTTGGCTAACACTAAGGCGTCTTGGTAATTGTCACGCTCTTCTATACATTCACTTTCATGAAGGTTGTGCCTTATAACTTTAAAGGAAAGTTGTTCTTGATATTCTCCTAAAATAGACTTAGTGTAGGACACGTCAAGAGCTAAGGAGACAGCTATAGCTTCGTTTCTGTTTTTGATTTTCATGCATTCAATTTATAATGGTAAAATTTGGGACAATTTATGCTTTGGGACTAAGCAATAGGGTTGAAATAAATCGTCCGACTAAAACTGTGATGATTACGGTAGTTAAAGACATTAGGCAAGGCTTTTTAAGTACTTAGAAATAAGTAATCCATAATAAAATAGGCAGCTAAATAACCGAGGATAATGCCTGAAAATACTGGTAAAGCAAGTTGTTTCATAATTGTTTTTTATTAAATTATTTCGATGAGCGTTTAACTATTTCTAAAGCGATATATGTTGACATAACAATCATCAAAATGGTAAGATTTGGTTGCACAAACCTAATGCGGTTTAGCGCATAAAAAATACACTTTATCGATAAAAATGGTATTTCATCGAATTTATTATTATTTAATGATTGATAAGACAGTTCAAAGATTTTGCTATGTAAAAAGGCATCTTAGTGAGAAATTTTCAACTATTACTGAGTCTTTTTAAAAAGTTCGTAGGTTTTCACTTCGTTTAATGTTTTTCGTAATACGAATAATTCAATTCGGCCTTCATTTCAAGTAGTTCTTCTGTCATAATTTTTGACAGTTCAGCGTTAAGTTGAGCAAAGTCTATGATATTGAATCTTTGAATTAATGTAGTCTTGATATGGAGTTCGGTCATCATCAAATGAAGTAACTCCAAAGGCATATATTGAACATAGAAAACGAATACCTGAGTCTAACACCATTACCTGCATCTAAACTGCGTTGTAATGAATCCTGCTGCAAACATTTTTAAGTAAAAATAGAATACACCTCAGGGCGATAAGACTTAGAGTGACTTGCGATTTCAAATCAATATGCTTCATTACTGCTCTGCAAGAGATGAAAATAAATAGAATATAGAGGGTATTAACCAAAAAAATAAATAAATTGAAAAGGCTAATTTGTGTGGAACGAGGTCAATGTGATAGCATGACCTCTTAAACTCAGCAAATACTAGATATGGAAAAACCAAAAGCGAATCCACTAAAAAGTATGGATCATTGGGAAGATGACTTGTTAGAACGTTATCCTGATCCTGAGACTTCAAAAGAGAAAAGTGAATTTAGAAATTACGCAGATTCAGATCGAGATGCTACCGTGCGAGAATTTTATCAATTAAATCACAAGTTTCAAACCTATGATTTTGTTTGTGAAAAAGAGAAAGAATTCTTGGCCTTCAACAAAAGAGAAATGTCAATATGGGATGCCCTTGAATTTTTAAACACCCTTGTAGATGACAGCGATCCAGATATTGACCTAGATCAGTTGCAGCATCTGATGCAAACCTCTGAGGCCATTCGAAAAGACGGTCATCCAGATTGGTTTGTTTTAACCGGATTTTTACACGATTTGGGTAAGGTGCTTTGCTTGTTTGATGAACCGCAGTGGGCGGTAGTTGGTGATACTTTTCCTGTGGGATGTCGATTTTCTGATAAAATAGTCTATCCTGATTTTTTTAGTAACAATCCAGATTCAACTCATGAGGTATATAGCACTAAGCTTGGAGTCTATCAAGAACATTGTGGACTAGATCAGGTTAAAATGAGCTGGGGCCATGACGAATACCTATATCAAATTGTCAAAGATTATTTACCTAAACCCGCACTTTATATGATTCGTTATCACTCCTTCTATGCCCAACATAGAGAAGGAGCTTATGATTTCCTATTAAACGATGAAGATCGAGAATGTTTCAAATGGGTAAAGGCTTTCAATCCTTATGATTTATATTCTAAGGCGCCAGAGCCGCCTAACGTAAAAGAATTAAAGCCCTATTATGAAGATTTAATCGCGAAATATCTTCCCGAAACACTGCGGTTTTAGCTGATAATTTTTTGAAATGATCAAATTTGGAATTGTCGGCCTAGGAAGAATTGGTAAAGTACACCTCTTAAATGTGCAACGCTATTGTGATAATGCCCAAATCGTTGCTGCTTGCCCAGTTAGCTCAAAGCATCTCATTTTTGTTCAAAATCAGGGTATTGCCGAACATTATGATTCTTTTGATAAGATGTTGGAACAGTCGGATATAGATGCAGTTATTATTGCCTCTCCAACCGCTTTTCACTTTGAACATATCGTCAAAGCAGCAAAGGCCAAAAAACATATCTTTTGTGAAAAACCCATAGACCTTAATTTTGAAAAAGTCAATGAAATTGTTTCAATTGTTCAAGCCAGCAACATCGAATTTATGCTGGGCTTTAACAGAAGATTTGATCCTCATGTTATGCAACTCAAAGCATCGGTTGAGGCCGGTAAAGCAGGTGCTGCAAGAATTTTAAAAATCAGCAGTAGAGATCCGGCTCCACCTCCCTTAGAATTTGTCAAGCATTCAGGTGGATTGTTTTTAGATATGAGTATTCACGATTTTGACATGGCTCGTTATTTGGTCGGTAGCGAGGTCAAAGAAGTCGTCGCTCATGGAGCAGTATTTGGAGACTTGCCTTTGCAAGATTACGATGATATTGACACCGCCGTGATCACTTTAATTTTTGAAAATGGCTGTATGGTTCAAATAGACAACAGTCGATACAATTCTTATGGCTACGATCAGCGCATAGAGTATTTTGGAGAAAAAGGGAGTATATCCACCCAAAATTTAAGAGAAAATGAAGTGCTCATCGCTGACGAAGACGGATATCATACAGCAAAAGCCAGACATTTTTTTATTGAGCGCTACGAAGAGTCTTACAGAAATATCATGATTGATTTTATAAATCACCTAGACCGAGGAACATCACCAACAATAACCCCAAATGACGGTTTGAAAGCTTTAAAAATTGCACTAGCGGTAAAACAATCCTTTACAGAAAATAGAGCTGTACAACTTTGATAAAACTTACCATAAGGGCTTGTAGTTTGCTCTTATTTCTCTCAGTTGTGATGGGTCGTCTGTCATTTCCCATCTTCCGAGCGAAACAGGAATATTCCCTATTCGATTAAGACTATCGAAAAAGTTTTTAAGTTCAAATTGAGCTTCGTCTTTTTTGGCGACCTCCATCATCATCTCTTCGATGAGGTATTTCCCTGTGATATAACTCGTACCGTACCCGGGTTGCCTTAAGTATAAATGCTGCTCAAATAGAAGCAATTCTTTTTCTGTTTTCATCCACCCTCTTGGAGTGTACTCTGCATGTATTTTCCCCGCCTCTTCCATAGGCATCATATTGGCGTGAGCGTATAAGGAACCCAATCCTCTTGCGGCCCTTTGGGATATTAAAATATAGACAATTTCTTTAGCTCTCGGATTAGTGTTGTACAATCCAGCTTGCATGAACATTTCTTCAACAGCTGTGGCAAGACCTTCATTTCTAGAATCAAAAATATTGTACAAGAGCGCTTGTTTTCGAATTGGTCTTGGGTTCGGATCCTCTTGCATTCGCGCCAATTCAAACCAATGGTAAAAGTGTGAAAACAATGGCTTAGGGTCTAGATGCGCTGTAATCCAGAAAAAGTTTCTGGTTTCTTTTGGAACAAAACCACCCAAATGCTCATTTAAAGCCCCTTCAAAATAATCGGCTACTGTGACAATGTCATTTCTATCGAGAAAATCGAGCAATTCTTTAGCTGCATTTCGCGCCAACTCATCATAGGCTTCTGGAGAATCTGCCGCTGAGAGTTCTTCTAAGGCTCTGTTTTTATGTTCTTCGAGCTTAAGAGAAGACCAAGAGCGCGCCAATTCTCTTTTCAATAAAAAGACTTCATCTTCCCAAGTGAGCGGAACCAAGTGCACATTTTGTTGATACCAAGTGTAATAGTCTTTCCCTATACCAGAAGGCCCGTTCTTTGATGGCGCTTGCTCTTTTAACCAATACGCCAAAGCCAGAGTTGCCTTTTGAGCCTCTTCAATAGCTGCTATTAATTCCTTGTTTTCAGCTACTCCAGATTTTTCTATGATAGATTGGAGCACCTTTACTTGTGTTTCAATATCGCGTATTCCTGCAACCCATAAATCCCTAGCATTTCCTGTAAGGTTCTCTTTAGCTTGCTCATAGAAGTTGGGAATAAGTCCAATATCTTTTGTGAATTTAGCGCTCTGGGTTGCATTTAACGGAAAGTCATACTGCCAAAGTTCAATTACAAAATGAGGAGTAGGACCTTCATGCGCAGGAACATCACTTTTGGCAGTCCATATCACCTTGTAAAAGGCAGGGTCTCTTTGCCAAGGTTTTAGCACTTTAGTGTTGAATTCGTACCCATTCATCTCTGCCCAAAGAATATGCCAGTCAATTTGATCTTCAGTAGACCACTTATCGACAGGTAAAGCCTCTAAGGTGTTTCGCAGTTTTTGATAGTCATTAGCACGTCGATTAAAAGTATCTTGCGTATAGTCAGGAACTCCATTTCTGAGCGATGGAAATTCAAAGGCTCTCCAATCATTGAAGAGTTCTTCTAAACTAATTGAAGTGTCAATAGTTTGAACAGTCTTGTCATCAGTGCATGATAAGAGTATGATCGAGAATAGAAAGAGAACTGTTTTTTGTCTCATTGCGTTGAATTTATTCGTTTGATAAGGATTTAAAATGTTCCTTAGAGATTGTTTTATTTCGTTTTAGCGCATTCCACCGCAGTGTAAATATTAAACTAGCCAACCCCATAACAAGAAGCCAAACATAAGTCGAATGAAAGTACCAAGCATTTACATTTGCACTCAAATCTTTATAGGTATGGATTACCAAAAAGAGGGTCAGAAAGACGATACCTCCCCAGCCTACAAAAAGTTGTAAGCTTCTTTTTTTAATGACTATAATTTGTTGGTACAAAGGCTCATTGTTTTTTTTGATACGTATTACAGTAATGCACATCAGTAGAAAGTTGACCAGCATGGAAGTTACCATAATGTCTATACCTAAGAAAAAATCTCTTGCAAAATGGGAGCCTAAAACTCCGATACTAGCGCAAATTCCTGCAACTATTAAGGCCGTGACAGGTGTTTTTCTTATGGGATGTATGTAGGCAATACCTTGGGGCATAATAAGGTCTTTAGCCCAGGCAAACATCAATCTCGAAACTGATAGTAACATGGCAGGAAGGTCATTGATCAGTGCAATAGCTGCACCCAAGATTATCAGCGTATCTAAACCGCTGGGTAAGACATAACTCAGAAGCCCTGGAGCCGTAATATCTTTTGTCTGAGCCTGTTCAGCGACATAACTCCATGGAATAATGTGGTATACTGATCCGGCAAAAAGAAAGTAAAAAAGGCCTACACCCAATATAGCCACGAGAATGGCCAAGGGTAGATTTCTTTTTGGATTTATTGCTTCGCTCCCCGTTTGCGCTATGGCATCAAAACCAATAAAACTCGAAAAGAGTACGGCCGCCGCTGAGAGAAATGTAGCCCAATGAAAGTTGGGAGTAGGAGGTGTTTTGTGTTGCGTCCCTTCCTTTGTTTTGATGGCCAAAAGAAAATCCGATTGATCAAAAAATAGTCCTGAAAGAATGACAATACTTCCCAAACAAAAAATCACAATGACCATGGGAATCAACAATCTTGCGTAAGATTTGACCCCTCGAATATTTAAGTAAACAAAGCCCCAGATAAAACTCAAGGCTAGGCCGACGCGAATCCAAGAAATTTCTAAAATTTGAGAAAGGCTAAGCAAACCATAACTATTGGCAATATCCCTGAAGAAGGGAACTACAATATAAGCGATGACTCCTATGACAATCGACAATCCGAACCACTGCGAAAAACTTGCAACAAAACCGAGATAGGGATTTAGGCCTCTGCTCACATAGAGGTAACTGCCTCCCGCTCTAGGCATAGCAGAAGAAAGTATGGCATAGGCTAATCCTGCAAATAAGGCTGGAATCGCAGCAAAGGCAAATGCCCAAAGAACATAAGGCCCAATATCAGGAACATTTCTGTGGATCATAAAAGGAACTACATTAATTGATGCGCCCACCATAGATGAGACACCCGTAGCTATGACGG
The DNA here is from genome assembly GCA_002691685.1 of Flavobacteriaceae bacterium. Classification (GTDB taxonomy): domain Bacteria; phylum Bacteroidota; class Bacteroidia; order Flavobacteriales; family Flavobacteriaceae; genus UBA3478. The sequence goes on from NZIQ01000037.1 coordinate 7,716, forward strand.
TAATTAAACCCATTTTACGAACTAAAGTTGGTTTAAGTTCCATAGAAAATATCCTTTTAAAAGGAAAGTAATTAAAGTATGTCGCTCAGATTACATGCGAACATAGCCGTTCATCAAGTAATTTGACATCACACTTGATGCAGATAGGGCAAAAACAATATGCTCGTTAATTTCCGTTCTTTCTAGATCTCGTGGATATAAGGCTTGAGAACATACGTAAAGCTTTACATTGTTTTCTGTCAGTAGTTTGATGAGCTCCGTATTTGGATTTTTTGTTCCGTATTTTTTCATGTAGGCTTCATCACTCAGCAAATCAAAAGTGGCCTTACCAGATACAGAAGCTACTATGCGAACATCCTTTAAATCAACACCAGAAACCCCAAACATATTTAAGGCGTGCGCGATACCATTTAAGCCTCGATTAACCCCATTTCTTTTTTCATCATCGGTGATTTTATACAAGAGCTTATAGTCAAAATTTTTCCGAGGCTGAACACTTGTTGCGGGGTCGTAAACAATTCCGCCATAACCTTCTATGACTGGTGTTGACCATTGCTGACCATAGCTTAAAGAATAAGTGATAAATAGAGATAAGTAAATGAGTTTTTTTACAGTTGTTTTAAAAAGTGCTTGCATATTTAGTATGGGTTTTAGATTGCACTTCAAGTTAAAACAAAAAAATGAGGTAATACCCGCCTGTAAAATAGCTCTCAGCAAGAAGCACGATTTAAAAAAACGGTGGGTTTTACGGATTGAAATTTAAGGCGTTGTCAATCAATGCAAGATGCGAGTATGCCTGAGGGAAGTTTCCTAATAACTCTTTGGTCTTAAAATCTAAATCTTCGCTGAAAAGTCCTAAATGATTGCTACACGATAAGAGTTCATCAAAAAGTTGCTTGGATTTTTCACGTTCTCCAATTTGAAACAAACTATTGATAAACCAGAATGTACATACAGTGAAAGATGAGCTAGGTAGCCCAAAATCATCTTCATTCTTATATCTGTAAAGCAAACCGTTATGCATAAGGTCCCTTTCTATAGCCTTAACCGTTTTAATATATTTCGGATCTTTTCCTTCGATGAATCCGTAATACTCCATCAGCAAAACAGATGCGTCTAAGTGCTCTGATTCGTACGATTGTGTAAAGGCCTGTTTTTCTTGATTCCATGCATTTACTAAAATATCTTCACGGATTTCATCTCGAAGCGTACTCCATTTTTGAACTGACTTACCTCCCTGAATCAAATTTGAAATCTTTATGGCACGATCAACCGCAACCCAACACAATAATTTTGAAAATGTAAAATGACGATCTTCTTGTCTGAATTCCCAAATTCCCTTGTCTGCAGAACGCCAATTATTTCTGACCACATAAACGACTGATTTGACAATAGTCCAAAGTTCTTCGTGTTTGTCGTCATCTTCCTTATAGTTTTCAATTTGGTAATGTATAACATCCATTAGAATACCATAAATGTCATTTTGCTTTTGGGAGAACGCAGCATTGCCTATTCGGACTGGGCGAGATCCTTTGTATCCATCTAAATGGTCAAGAATTTCTTCGGTAAGTATTTTTTCTCCATTAATTCCGTACATGATTTGCAACTTTTCGTTTTTATCTGGAATTAAATCAATGATATAGCGAATGAAATTTTTGACAATTTGGGTATGTCCAAGTTTGGCAATGACTTTTATGACCATTGAGGCGTCTCTAATCCAACAAAAACGATAATCCCAATTGCGAACTTCGCCAACGGTTTCTGGCAAAGACGTAGTTGCCGCGGCTAAAACCGCCCCTGTCTTTTCAAAAGTCAATTGCTTTAAAGTCATTGCACTTCTCAAAATCTCTTCGTTGTAATTTTGAAAGGTAGGTGTTTTATGGCACCAATTAAGCCAATATACCTTGGTGCGTTCATATTCAAGCAAGGTCCTTTCGAGGGTAGGAATTTTTATTTTTTCATTGTAAGAAACGGTAGTGAACTTATCTTCTTCTAAGGTGAATTCTTTACCTGATACTATACTCTCTTTGTCAATATCTGTGTACAAGAAGAGGGTGTCGTAATACTTGTCGTCAACAACGCTGACAATAAAATCATCTTTGATATAATTATTGGTCTCTCCGATGGCATATTCCAAACGGGGGTCATAAATAACCTTAAGTTTTGGGCTACCACTTATATGCTTAAATACACGTGTAATTTCTGGTGGCGCGTAATAAAGGCTATCTTCTTTTTGATATCGAGGCATGAAATCAAGAAGTTCAAAGATATGATTGCCCTTCGAAAATCGAGTACATAGAATGTTGGTATTTTCGATGTAGGCTTGTTTGATTTGATAAGAAGGGTCACATTCGATCTTAAAACTCCCTCCAATCTTTCCGTCAATGATTTTCCCGAAGACAGACGGGGAATCAAATTGTGGTAAACAGCACCAATCTATTGAGGAATCCTCATTTATAAGTGCTGCAGATTTACAATTTCCTATTATACCTAAATTAAAGCTATTCTTGTTCTTCAAAGTATTTGTTATTGTCTAAATTAGATGTAAAAAAATTAGGTTATGGCGAAGAAGATTATCGTTTCAAATCGCTTACCCATCCGCATTACGAAGGTAGAAAATTCATTTAAATTTACACCTACCTCTGGAGGTTTGGCCACTGGTGTTAAATCGATTCACCAAGATAAAAACGCTTTGTGGATTGGTTGGCCTGGTATAGGAGTAGATGAAATAGAGGATCATCTACTTCCTTCTATAGATGGTGATTTGAGGGCTAAAAATTTTCTTGCTGTTCATTTAACACAAAACGAATTAGATAACTTTTATTACGGTCTTCCAAATAAATGTTTATGGCCTCTTTTTCATTACTTTATAGAATACTCTGTTTTCAATGAAGGGCATTGGTCTTCATATATTGAGGCCAATAAAAAGTTTGCAGATAAGGTTATCTCGCAAATTGAACCCGGTGATACTGTTTGGATTCACGATTATCAATTATTGCTTTGTCCAAAAATGATAAAAGATGTTTGTCCCGATGTTCAAATAGGGTTTTTTCTGCATATACCTTTTCCGTCTTTTGAGATATTCAGAATATTTCCGTGGCGTGAAAAATTATTAGAAGGTATGCTGGGTGCTGATCTTATAGGATTTCACACTTTTGACTATCAGCGACACTTCTTAAGTTCGGTGAAACGAATTGCAAAGTTAGATGTGCGCTTTAATCGAATTGTACAAAGCCAGCGAGAAATAGCAGTCAACACTTTCCCTATGGGAATTGATTTTAAAAAATTTCAAGAGGCCGCAAAAAATCATAACCTGCAAAAAGAAGCAGAAAAATCAGAATTAAAAAGGCAATTAGAATTACACAAGAAAGCCTCAGAATCTGGTAAGTTAATTCTTTCTATAGATCGTTTAGATTATACCAAAGGTGTGGTGAACCGCATTAAAGCCTTCGATTTATTTCTGACCAAATATCCGGAGTATTGTGAAAAAGTGAGATTGGTGATGCTGACTGTTCCTTCTCGTTCTGATGTACCCGAGTACATTAGATTAAAAAAAGAAACAGATGAAATCGTGGGTAGAATAAATGGTAAATACGCCACGGTCAACTGGACTCCTATCTGGTATTATTACAGAGCCATGGATTTTGACGATCTGATTGACTTGTACATGACCTCTGATATCGCGATGATTACACCGGTGCGTGATGGGATGAATTTAGTTGCTAAAGAATTTGTTGCTACTCGTGTCAAGGGAGATGGAGTGCTTATGCTGAGCGAAATGGCTGGAGCCTCCAAAGAACTTTTTGAAGCTGTTTTGGTCAACCCCTTTGATTTAAATGCCATGGCAGATTCTCTACTAGAGGCCATTCGCATGCCATTGAGTGAGCAAAAGCGAAGAAATTTAAGCATGCAAAAAAGGCTTAAGCGTTATTCTGTGGAACATTGGGCCCAAGAGTTTATGAAGTCGCTTCAAGCGACGCAGCTGCTTCAATTTGAAGAAAACACGCCCAAATTAAGCTCAAAAGTACAAGATGAAATCATAAAAGCATTTCACAATGCAAAACATAAGGCTATATTACTTGATTATGACGGAACACTTGTAGAATTTCACGATAATCCTGACAGGGCTGTTCCTGAGAAAGTGCTTCTACAACATCTAAAATATCTTAGCGACATAACGCATACGAGTATTTCAATCATTAGTGGACGTGACCAAAAGTTTTTGAATCGTCATTTCGAAAATCTTGAGCTAACATTAGCCGCAGAACACGGACACTTTATGAAGCACAAGGGCGGTGAATGGAAAGGTGCTGCCGTGAAAAGTAATGATTGGATGCAAAATATTGTCCCCATTTTTGAATCCTTTACAGATCGAACCCCAGGAACTTTTATAGAAGAAAAGAAAAATAGTCTCGTTTGGCATTACAGAAAAACTGACCCTGAACTTGCCGATCAGCGAGTGACTGAACTCAAGACGGTTTTATCAAGTCTTATATCGGATCGTCTTTCAGTTATGGATATGGATAAAGCCTTAGAAGTCGTAGACCAAAGAACAGATAAGGGAACAGCGGTTGCAGAAATTATTCGGCAAAAGAATTATGATTTTATTCTTTGCATTGGAGATGATGTCACGGATGAAAATATGTTTGCAGCCTTACCAACCCACGCCATAAGTATCAAAGTAGGAAGAAAGCCGACAATTGCCTCTTATTACCTTGAAAACGTATCTCAAGTGAAGGCCTTATTACAGGCTATGAATTACGTAAAGGTTGAAAGCTAAATAATGGATTTCTTAGGGGAACTCAAAAATATTTATAACGATGTAGTTGAGGCTCCTATAACAGAAACTTCCCAGCAAATTCGAATTAGAAATGCTCAACAGGTCAAAGACTTGTTTAATTCGCTTGAAATTGAAATCAAGGGCTCTGAACATCTTCCTTATGAGCGAGAGAGTATTTTCATTTACAATCACCTACACAACCATCAAAATCTTTACGTAGCAGAAAACTTTCAAATCACCTTGGACAGCCACTTTATTAGTAGTGTGTTGTATTCGTATTACGGTGACCCCGGAATTAGAGTAACGCGTCATGCATTACCGGAGGAGATTTACCACAAAATATACTACGACCGTTTAAATTATATACGTGTTTATTCGGGTAATTTCATCCCACAAGGAGCAGATATATCCCAAATCAAAGAAGCCAACAAATCCTTTTATCAAAGGGCTAAAGCGGTTTTAGATGATGGTCGTGCATTGATTTGCAGCCCTGAAGGAAATTCTTTTGCAACTCAAGACTCTCCAGGACCTTTTAAGAAAGGAGTTTTTTCACTGGCAAGTAGTTTGAAACGTCAGCCTAAAATCGTACCCTTGGTCTTGGTGAATTTCGATGGGCTTCCACAAGAAACCACCTATAAATTACAGGTGATGCCTCCTTTCAAAATGTCAGATTACGGAATCAATTCACCCAAAGATCCTAAAATTATTGAAGTCGCTGAAACACTCAATACTTCCTATAAAACATGGGTTGACCATTTAAGTATTGACGATAAAGATTTTAAAGTTGAAATCGAGTTGTTAAAACAAAAAAGTCAGGCCAAACAAAACCAAAAGGATCTCATTGTTTTTTACGGAAGTTCTACCATTCGACTCTGGTCGAATCTAAAGCTAGATTTTCCAAAACACAATGTCTTAAATCTAGGGTTTGGCGGGGCGTTTATTCATTTAATGGTTACGCATTTTGAATTTCTCTTTACAGGATTAACCCCAAAAGCTATCTTTTTATACCTGGGCGGAAATGATCTCAATCTCGATCTTTCAACCGATGAAATAATAGCGCAAAGTAAAACCTTTGTCGAAGCTATACATCAAAGATTTCCTCAAACTAAAATTTATCACATTTCAATTAAACCTTCTTTAGAGCGACAAGAACATCTTCATTCGATTCAAGCGATAAATCATGCTATGCATAATCTGACAAAAGAATGCTCTTATTTATCTCAAATTAGACTTTTTGAAGCCTTATTAGACATAAACCAAAACATTCGAAAAGATGTTTTATTGCAAGATGGATTACACCTCAATACAGAGGGTTATTTTATTTTGAAAGCGTTGGTTCAACAAGCTCTTGAGAACGATTAGGGCTTTATTTGAAATAATAACAAGTACGTACTTGCAATTTACTGGCTACTTCATCACAGTACTCTTGAGTCAAAATCTCAGTCCAAGTAGTAGGAATGGTTCCGCCATAAAGCGCTAAATAAATCACACCGCTATCTTTAGAAGAGGAATGGCCAGTGCTCTGTTTGTCTTGGGTATCTGATAACATCACCTGTTTTCATTACAATAAGATCTTTTCCTCTTTCTCGATACTATCCCTCATCTTCAACTACGATAAGAACCTGCTTAGACATGTGATAATGACAATCTAATGCAGAATTAGCTTTAAAGGTGGCCTTTATAGTATAAGGCAATTCTCTCTCAGATTAGAGTACAACAACATTAATTATTTAGCACCATGAAAAAACTACTATTAATAGGCTTCATATTTTTTGCCGTTATTTCATCCGGATTTTCAAAATCAGGGCTAACAATTCCTGTAAATCAGACTTTTATACTCGGAGAATTAAATGCCAAAAACTATTCAGCGGAGTTCGCCAATGTTTCTGAGTTTAAGGTTTTGATCACGATTCAAAGTAAGACTTCAGCTCAAATTTTAAATGAACTAGAACTGCAACCAAATCAAAAAATCAAGCTTTTCATCAGTAAAGATGAAATCGCATACTTCAAAAATGACAATGAGCAGGTCGTTAAGGTAAGTCTTGATTTAAACAAAGGTGTTGAGGGAATGCGCTACATAAAAGAGAAGTAGTATTAACCAAGAGTTATTTTAGTTATATTGCTATTAAAAACAATCAAACACTCATGAAAAACTTAACCTTTGTAATTTCTTTTTTTTTACTGTTCGCCTGTAATCAGCAAAGCACTACTGCAGAGCAAATTGAAACTCCGAAAAAACTGAATCAAAACAATGAACAGGTGACTGTTATGGTCGATGTATCGTATTCTTTAAGTGCCGAAGAAATTAAAACTTTTATTACTGATGAACACGCTCCTTTCTTTTTTGAGCTTGAAGATTCAGGAATCGTTCGATTTGAATGGTTTATGAATGAAGAACAAAGTACGGCCACATTAATTGAAGTATTTGAAAATGCCAATGCATTTCAAGAATTGGGAGGTAAAGTCTTGGGTTCTCCTATAAACATAAGATTCAACGAATTATTTAAAAGAGAGGGTGTTACTGTTTTAGGAGAAGTGAGCGACGAATTTAAAGGAAAACTCCAACCAATGAATCCAGCCTTCAAAACCTATATAGGAGGGATTAATTAAAAATCGCAAGTCCTTATCAATCACATATTTTAAAAGTTAGTTCTTACCTTTATTAAAATTGTGATGGAATGGATTATACAATAGCTCAAGCCAATTTATCGAAATTAGGTTATCTTGATTTGCCTATTCCAAAAGGGATGGATTTAAAACAGGTAATACTTGATCTCAAAAAAGAAAAAAATGCTGTTTTATTAGCTCATTATTATCAAAATAAAGACATTCAAGAGCTTGCAGATTATTTAGGAGATAGTCTGTATTTGGCAAAAGCGGCACAAAATATTGATGCAGATATCATCGTTTTTGCTGGGGTACATTTTATGGCTGAAACAGCCAAAATCATCAATCCTTCAAAAAAAGTGCTGTTGCCGGATTTAAATGCAGGTTGTTCATTGGCCGATTCCTGCCCACCTCTAGAATTTGCCGCATTTAAGGCGAACTATCCTGAGGCAGTAGTAGTTACTTACATCAATTGTTCAGCAGAAATCAAAGCGCTTTCAGATATTGTCTGCACATCTTCAAACGCAGTTCAGGTCATAGAATCGATAGATAGAGATACACCTATTATTTTTGCGCCTGATAAAAATCTTGGGCGTTTTTTAATAAAAGAAACAGGTCGCGATTTAATTCTTTGGGATGGGTCGTGCATTGTCCATGAGGCTTTTAGTTTTGAAAAGATTGTCAATCTTGCCAAGGCTAATCCGAAGGCTAAATTTATAGCACATCCTGAAAGTGAATCACAAGTATTAGACATCGCTCATTACGTCGGGAGTACTTCGGGCTTATTAAATTTTGTTCAAAAAGATGATGCTGATTCTTATATTGTGGGCACAGAAGCTGGAATCATTCATGAAATGAAAAAAGTAGCTCCACAGAAAACCTTTATTCCAGCTCCAGTAGAAGATGATACTTGCGCCTGCAGTGAGTGTGCATTTATGAAATTAAACACCTTGGAAAAGCTATACTTGTGCATCGAGCACGAAAAGCCTGAAATTTTAATGGATGTCAAATTAATGCAAAAGGCCTTGAAGCCAATTGAAAAAATGTTGAGGCTTTAAAATGTGTTCTGACGTACTCATTATTGGTTCAGGAATTGCAGGTCTTTCTTATGCTATTGAGTTAGCAGAACAGAGACCTGATTTGAATATTGTCATTATTTCAAAAAGAGAAGTTTTTGAGTCTAACACGAAATATGCTCAAGGTGGAATTGCAGTTGTTCAAAATTTTGTTTCTGATTCATTTGAAAAGCACGTAAATGACACCCTTTTAGCTGGAGATTTTACATGTGACCAGCAGGTTGTTCGAAAGGTTGTCAAAGAAGGTCCAAGTCGTTTAAAGCGATTAATGAGTTGGGGAGCACAATTCGATCAGGTATCGGGCCAGAGCTCACTTCTTGATTTAGGAAAAGAAGGAGGGCACACAGCAAATAGAATAGTTCACCACAAGGACAAATCTGGCTTTGAAATACAACGAGCGCTAGTTCAACGCCTTAAGGAAATCAAAAACATCAGTCTTTTAGAAAATCATACACTAGTCGATTTAATAACTGATCATCATCACAATATGACCGCCAGAAATCGATGTTATGGTGCATATGTAATTTCTTTAGAAACCCTGAGTATTGTAAAAATAAGCGCTCAAATCACGGTGCTCTCAACTGGGGGAGCAGGTCAGGTATACAAGCATACAACAAACCCTGAATCTGCAACTGGAGATGGTATTGCAGCAGCATACAGAGCCAAGGTGAGAGTTAAAAACCTGCATTACGTTCAATTTCATCCAACTGCATTAGCCCTTGAAAATCAAAAAGCCCCCTTTTTAATTTCTGAAGCGGTTCGTGGTTTTGGAGCACACTTACTCAATGAAAAAAAAGAGCGTTTTATGTTGAATTACGATTCACGAGGGGAGTTGTCCTCTCGCGATATTGTATCAAGATCCATTGAAAAAGAAATTAAAAAACAAGAATTACCACATGTTTTTTTGAGTCTCAAACATTTAGATGAATTAGAAGTTGAGAATGCATTTCCAACCATTTCTAAGGAATGTAAAAAACACGGCCTTTTCTTTCATAAAGATTTGATCCCAGTTCGTCCAGCTGCACACTATTTTTGTGGTGGCATTGCTGTAGATATTGATGCTCGAACATCCTTAGATGGGCTTTTGGCCATAGGAGAATGCAGTCACACTGGACTTCATGGCGCAAACCGCCTCGCTTCAAACTCATTGTTAGAGGCACTAGTTTATGCGCACACTGCAGTTAATACTACCCAAGTAACTTTAGAACATGAATGGCTTGAAAAAGAGTTTTTAAATAAGATTCCACAATGGAATCACCCACAAGAAATCTTAGATCGTTATTCAGAAAAAATCTCAAATTTAAAGTTAGGAGTGCAGCAAATTATGTCCTCAAAAGTTGGTGTATTTAAAACAAACAAGGGTTTAGTAAAGGCTGAACAAGAACTTGATTACTACTATCAATCCACAAAAAAGTATTACCAACAAAATAAAATGACACCACAACTGCTTGAACTTCGAAATTTGGTGAATGTCAGTTATCTTATAATCAAACAAGCTCAACAAACTAAAGAAAATAAAGGGGTGTATTACAACGAAGACTATGCTTGATCTCAATTCAAATTTAATTCAATCACAGTTGAACAGATTTATTCTCAGCGCACTAGAAGAAGATATTGGTGCTGGTGATATTAGCGCTAAAGCTTGTTTGGATACTCAAAAGGACTCTCAAGCGGAATTGCTTTTAAAAGAAGATGGGGTCATTGCAGGAATAGAATTGGCGAGGTTAATTTTTCAAATGCACGATGAACGAATTCATTTCAATCCCTTTGTAGAAGATGGTCAAAATCTAGCTGCAGGAACGGTTCTTTTTAAAATTAAAGGACCTGAATCTTCAATCTTGTCAGCTGAAAGAGTCGTTTTAAATTGTCTGCAGCGAATGAGTGGTATTGCAACATTAACGGCAGAAGTCCAAAATAAAATAAGTCACACGGGATGTAAAGTATTAGATACTAGAAAGACAACGCCTAATTTTAGAATTGCAGAAAAATGGGCAGTACAAATTGGAGGTGGAACAAATCACAGAATGGGTTTATACGATATGGTAATGCTTAAAGACAATCATATCGATTATTGCGGGTCGATACACGTCGCTATTCAAAAGACTTTAGCTTATTTAAAAAACAATAATATAAAAGTTCCTATTGTTGTTGAGACTAGAAATAGGAATGAAGTACAGGCATGTTTAAATTACAGTGATGATATTGATCGTATTCTGTTGGATAATATGTCGGTTAACGATCTAAAAGTTGCAGTTGATTTAATAGCAAATCAAATTCAAACAGAGGCATCTGGAGGAATAAATACAGGCAACGTATTAAAAATAGCTGAAACCGGCGTTAACTTTATCTCGATGGGCAGCATAATTTATAATGCTAAAGTTTTAGACATGAGTTTAAAAGCGATTTCTTGAAATTAAGTGGTATTGAGATGAGAAAAAAAGTTATACGATATGGGCTTGAGTTTTTGGTTGTGTTTTCAGGGATTTTACTCTCATTTGTAATCGACAATAGAATTAAGGTCAATGAGCGTATAGCCAATAAAGATTTACTCTTAAATCAATTGACTGTTGCTTTAAATGAAGATCGTATTCAACTAGAGGTAGTAAAATCTGCACTGGATAATTGTTTAGTATCAATTGACAGTCTTCTAGAGAATCACAGCAGAAGAAATTTAAACACAAAAAGCGTGGCTTCTCATTTTTCAAATGTCTCGGCGCGTATGTCCATCTCTTTTTTTCCTCAAAAAAGTATTTATAATCAACTGATCAATTCGAGTGGGTTTGAACTTATCGAAAACGAGGAACTAAAAAAAGGACTAACAGACTACTACGAACATTTGAGCGAGCGAAATAACTCTATCAATATAAAATTAGACCAGTTCAATCAAGAGTTTGATTATTACTTTATTCCTCATATCAATTACGTGACAAGTTTGAATCAACTCGACAATTCTGTTGATTTAAGCTCGAGTATTTCTATTTACACTATACACGATAGTTTTTATCAAAATGCTTCACTTGGCTATCTCACAAATGCACAGAAACGAATTGTTTTTTACCAAGAATTACTCAAAAAATATGAAGAAACTCTAGACCAAGTCTTTGATGAATTAGGAGATAACAACTGACCAGTATACAATTTTAAATTTATTTAGTACTGAAGTTTTATTCTAAAAATCTTTGGATTATTTACAAAACCGGTTGCATAGAGGTATTCTTCGTCATCGTCGAATGCGCAATTCGTAATATGACCAAAATCAATACTAGCTTTGAGTTCACCCTCAGGTGAAATCACTAATAATCCTCCAGGACCTGATGTAAAAATATTTCCTGATGAGTGTACTTTCATGCCGTCAAAATTTCCTTCAAATTGCCCGGCTAATTCTTTACCGGAAAAGAGAGTTTCAACTTTGAGGGTTTCCAAATCGATTTTTTTAACCTCTGGATTACCATCTAACATACCCATTTTATTCACATATAAGGTTTTTTGGTCCGGAGAAAGTGCAATGCCATTTGGCACATCAATTTGATCAGTAATTAATTCAAGTTTTTGAGCATTGGGCGAAAGTTTAAACACTCCATTAAAATCAAGTTCTCTCATTTCGGTTTCAACAAAACTGAAGGCTTGTAAATCGAAGAAAGCAAAAGGAGGGTCTGTAAAATAAATAGAACCATCTTTAGCAATGCTCATATCATTTGGACTGTTTAATCTCTTGCCATTGTAATTATCTACTAGGGTTGAAAATTCTGGTTCTGTAGTTGCAATATTTTCAATTAAAGCTAATCTGCGATCTCCATGTTGGCATAGTATTAAGCTGCCCGAAGATGTTAATTTAAGACCATTTGCTCCTAGAATTCCTTCGCCTAGATTATCGGCATAACCCGTATTACCACTTGGAGATATATGTGTTTTGACACCTTCATTTTTATTCCAACTGTGTACACTATTATTGATAACATCTGAAAAGAACAGTGTATTGGTATTGGTATCCCAAACAGGGCCTTCAGGTAATGCGATAGAATCGGCTAATATTTCAATCTCTGCATATGGGTCAATGATAGAAGTGATTCCTTCTTCTATAATTCTAATTTTGACATTCTGTTCTTTTGCTTTTTGTTGACAAGAACAAAGCAAAAATACGGTGATTAATATGATGTATTTTTTCATTGTTTAGGATTATGTGTTTACGCTAATTTACATCGCATATTTTAATTAACAATTAAGATAAACAAGAATTTTAATCTTGATTAAGGACTCTTCATGTCATAGGATTATCTCATGATTGAAAAAGAATTTGATGGTAAAGAAATAGAGATCTTTTTGCGTTAACAATCGGCAAGATTACAATTAAACTTTATAGGAAGTATAAAACGGAATCAAATTTTATAGTGAAGATTTGTTTACTTTGATTAAAATGGAATCAATAATGAGCAAACTATGAATATTTTAAAAATCACAACAAAAAAACATTTTCGAGAAGGTATATTTATTTTCATTAGTGTGTTAGGAGCATTTGCTTTAGAATCTTATCGAGAAAGTATTTTACAGATTAAATTGAAAGACAAGCTTTTAAAACAATTAACTGTAATGATTGCTGAGGACATCTCTCAATTAAATGAGGTACATAAAAAATTAGATTTAACACTAGATTCTGCAGGAATTTTAATCGATGACTTTCTATCGAAAGATCAAAAATTAAATCAAGAGGTGTTGGCTAAAAAGTTCTCTGATTTGCGATTTATGAATTTATCTTTTTTCCCTCAGTATGGAATTTACAATCAATTGCTTACTTCTAACGGATTGGAAAACATAAAAGATGAAAAGCTAAAAAAAGAGCTAGTTTACCTTTATGAAAATCTCTTAAAAAGAATGCAGGCCGCAGACCCAGTTTTAGATGAAATGCGATGGAAAACCTATTTAAGTCTCTCTAGTCAAATTGTTGTTTTTTCTTCAAATTCGGAGCAAAAACAAAAACAAGTATCTGATTTTCCTCAATTCGAACATAAGGTGGATTACTACTATATAAGTGAAGACTATTACGATTCAATGGATGTGTTGAACTTTTACAATCAAATTACGTTATACATCAATCAATATAAAACTGGATTGAACAATGTTGAAAGCGCCTTACAATCAGCACTGTTATTAATTGAATACGAATTGAACTAAATACAAGTAACAAGGCAATTATTGAATTCAAAATTGTTCTAAGCTAAATAATACTAGACTTATTTTTATAAGACTAGTATTTGTTTTTTTTTATCTTTTCAAAGGGAATTTAAGTTATAAATTTTTTACATTTAATTAAGCAAAATACACAAGCAATGAAAAGAAGAGTTAGCGTAATTTGGAAAGGTAATGGTGCCGATGGTACAGGCCATATGACTACTCAAAGTAAAGCCATAAATCAAATGCCTTATTCATTTAAGTCAAGATTTGAAAATGAAGATGGAGAATTGGGGACTAATCCCGAAGAATTAATAGTTTCTGCTTTGGCAGGCTGTTTCAACATGAAATTAGCCTTTGTATTAAATGAAAATAATTATCATCCTAACGAACTTGACACCAACGCAGTTCTTGCTTTCGAAGAGGGTGTGATCACCAAAATTGAAATGGATCTCAAAGCCTCCATACCTGATATAAATCCAGATAAGTTTAACACTTTAGCTGAAGAGGCAAAGCAAAATTGCCCGATTTCTGGGGTACTAAAATGTGATATTCTGCTAAAAGCCAGTTTAGTGTAAGAGTTAAATATTCGATTTCAGAATTAGCATAGAAAACCCAGAATAAGCTCTTATTTAAGGTGCATGTTTAGAAAAGAAAATACTTTTTCTAGGTTTGTTTGGTTGACAAAAAGTCCTCCTCCGTGTCC
>NZIQ01000038.1 GCA_002691685.1 Flavobacteriaceae bacterium
TCCAAAAGGAATTTCAAATTACATTATCAATAGTATTGAAGTATCTCCTCACGATGCCGCAACAGCTTACATCGCTGTGATGGGCTATAAAAATATGGATCTCACCCCTTATATTTTCAAAACCACTGATTACGGAAAAAAATGGAAACTCATTACAGACGGTATTGACGGTGAGCACACTTTTGTCAGAGTGGTGAGAGAAGATCCCAAACGCAAAGGTTTACTTTACGCAGGAACCGAAACAGGTTTATTTATAAGTACAGACGGAGGAGCACAATGGAATGCATTTCAATTAAATCTACCTGTCGTTCCTATAAACGATCTGACCATTGCAGATAACGATCTAGTCGCCGCCACTGCCGGAAGATCTTTTTGGATCTTAGATGACCTCGGATTTCTTCAAGGTGCTGAGAACACTTCTAAAAGTCAACTATTCAGTCCGAAGACGACCTATAGAATTATGGGCGGTCAAAGCAAGTCCACACTACAAGGAACAAATCCGCTTCCCGGCGCAATTATCGATTACTACCTCAGCGCAGAAGATGCTGAAAAAGAAATTAAAGTTGAAGTGCTCAACAAAAAAGGGGATATAATTAGAAGTTACAGCAGTGAAGCTCCTGAAAATTTCAAATCCTGGCCAGGAGGTCCGAGCAAACCTTTAAGCCTTAAGACTACCGAAGGTTTCCATCGTTTTCATTGGGATTTGAGACATGAACCCCTCCCGAGCTTAGAAAATATCTTTGTTTTTGGAGGTCTTAGTGGCGCAAATGCTGCTCCTGGCACTTACACCTTAAATATGTATATAGGTGAAGAAATGAGCAGCACTAATTTGGAACTAAAAGCAGATCCTAGGGTCGATGCTCCTTTATACGCATATCAAACACAAGAGGTCATGCTCAGTTCACTTGACCAAATGCTCACCCAGATGCACGATGATGTCAACTATTTAAGAAACGTAAAAAAAGAACTTAAGTGGGCTCAAAAGCGTCTAGACGAGAGTGATGAATTGTCGTCTGTGGCTCAAGACCTAATGGATAAAATCGTGGTTTGGGAAGAAAAAATCATCCAGCCCAAACAAAAAACCTTTCAAGATGTCATCAATTTTCACAATAAACTTGGAGCAGACATGATTTATTTGAAGTCCTATATCGACTCTGACGATCCTGAGCCAACACAGGGTGCGCAGGAACGATTTGATGACCTCAGCGGTCAGTGGAATACCTTGGTCGATGAGAAAAAGAGCATTGATGAAGCTATTACTAAGTTTAATGCTGCTTACTTAAAAGCAGCGATACAACCCTTGAGCTCAGAAGAGTAAAATAGCACATCCCTTTCTGTTTTAGAGCTGCAGAGAGGGGTGTTATCTTTTGTCCAAAAAATGATTCAATTTTGTGTGCAATGCGAACAAGAACTAAGAGGTCGAATTGATAAGCGTTTTTGTTCTGACAGTTGTCGAACTCAATATCACAATGAGGCGAATAGGACAAGAAACCAGCGCTTCAACCATTTTCACCGACAGCTTAAAAGGAATTATGCTATCTTAAAGACGTTCGTAAGAAAAGGCAAAAGCAAAGTTCACCTCAGAGAATTGTGGTTGCTCGGCTTTGATTCAACAAAGGTTACTGGGGTTAAGCTTGCAAAGACGGAAAAAATAATATTTGAACTCTACGATTTGACCTACCGTATATCTGATAAAAACCAAATTGAATTTGAAAAAACATCACTGACTAAATCACAACTATGGCCTTCAAATTACTCAAAGAAAATCTAGGCATTCTTCTTATTTTTTTGGCTGCATTTATCAGCCTTAACACATTAACACCATCAGCAGATCTCAACGAAGAGGTTACTGCCGACACCTATTCTCTTAAACGTGCTTTTGCGCATGTGGAACAAATGAGTCAAGCTCCTCACGGTTTAGGTTTTGAAGGACACGCTGATGTTCTTACCTATTTGACTCTAGAACTCGAAAAATTAGACTTAGAAGTGCTATTACAGAAAGGATACACTTCAGGCGACTGGGCTAATGTGTCACAGCCCACAAATATCATTACTAGAATTAAAGGAAGCTCAGGCACATCAAAAAATGCCTTACTACTGCTCTCACATTACGATAGTTCGCCGCACTCGTCATTTGGAGCAAGTGACGCAGCGAGTGGAGTGGCCACCATTTTAGAAGGTGTTCGCACACTTATCACTTCAAATCAAAGCTTAAAAAATGACCTTATTGTTGTCTTTACAGATGCTGAGGAATTAGGTTTAAATGGAGCAGATTTATTCGTTAACAAACACCCTTGGGCAGAAGATATAGGCTTAGTTTTAAATTTTGAAGCTAGAGGCAGTGGGGGTCCAAGTTATATGTTGATCGAAACCAACCAAGGAAACAGTAACCTCATCAAACATTTTGCAAAGGCCGGCATCTTACATCCTATTGCCAACTCCTTAGCTTATAGTATTTATAAATTACTTCCTAACGACACCGATTTGACTGTTTTTAGAGAAGATAAGGACATTGATGGATTCAACTTTGCTTTTATCGATGACCATTTTGATTATCACACCGCCCTCGACCGCGCTGACCGCTTAGACATAGAGAGCTTGGCCCATCAAAAGAGTTATTTAATGCCCTTATTACACTATTTCGGTAATGCTGATTTATCTGATTTAAAGTCTAACCGAGATCGGGTGTATTTCAATTTACCTGTAGTCGGATTCGTACACTACGACAACGCTATGATATGGCCCTTATTTCTTATTGTTCTTGGACTTTTCAGCTGGGCAGTTTTTAAAAGATTTACCGCTGGAGAGTGGACAACGACTATTTTGGGTAAAGCTTCGCTCTATGTAATCCTTAGTATTCTCATAAATGGGATAATTGGGTATTTTTTCTACGATGTACTGCAAAGCCTTTATCCTTCCTACAAGGATATCCTTCACGGATTTACCTATAACGGTAAATCATATATTGCCGCTGTAGTTGCCTTAAGTTTAGGCGTTCAATTGCTGATTTTAGGACGATTTAAATTTGAACTTAAAAATTTGGACGTTCTACTTAGTGTAATGACCTTGATTTGGATCATTATCACGGGACTTCTTCAGTATTATTTGGCAGGTGCTAGCTTATTTATTTGGATTCCTTTTTTTATGAGTGCGACCTTGCTTCTCTATCATTACTACCCAGATCATAAGTGGATACCTCATCTACTCGCCATTCCAGCTGTACTGATTTTGACTCCAATGATTGAAATGTTTCCAGTTGGTCTTGGTCTTTCTATGTTAGTGAGCGTAAGTGTATTGATAAGCCTATTATTTTTTGCTTCTATCACCACCGTATTTCAAATGGGCTCCCATGAAAAATGGAGTCTATTGGCCTTTTCTTTGTTTGGACTTTTAATGGTTAATGCACACTTAAATTCAAGTTATAATGAGGAGCGTCCAAAGCCCACCAGTCTGGTTTATTTAAAAAATGACAATGGAGCTTATTGGGCTACCTATGATCACGTGCTTCACCCTTGGAATGTGTCCTACTTCAATACGGCGGATGCATCTCAATCAACACTACAATTTGCAAGTAAATATGGTTCTCGATTTCAACGTGTAAATTCGGCGCCTGAAAAAGCTATAGCTGATTTCGAATTACACATGAGTAAAGACAGCATTATTGAAGATGTTCGACAGCTTGAATTCGAAATCAAAAATCACAGAAAGGTTCATCGTATCGAAGTTTTTACTGAGGGTGCTCTGATCAATTATGTGGAGGTGAATGAAAGCCCTTTATCACGTCTGTTTTTAACCAATAGAGGCAAGCGATTATTTACGCATTATGTAAGCGACGGGGCTAGCACTAAAATCTTGTTGCAATTCGATAAAAACGAATCTTTAAATCTAACGATTAATGAAATATCAAATGATCTTTTAAGGCACCCCGAATTCAGTATTTCGGATCGACCAGTAGAAACGATACCAACGCCTTTTGTAATCAATGATGCCATAATTCAACAAAAATCATTTCAATTTTAATCAAAGACTATAATTTTCTTTAATCTCAAAATTGTTTATTACTTTCAAGCCCTAATTCTTAAATATGAAAAAAGAGATCATTTTTGGATGTTTCTTATTAATCACCTTGAACTTTGGGTGGTTACAAGCTCAGGACAATGCAGCCTTACTTTCTCACTACGAAAAGTTTTATCGACAAATGCAATTGCAAAATGATGTTGGTGGTATGATTAATGCATTAACCCATTTGAATGTCATTAGTCCATCTGTGGAACGCAGAGACACCTTAGCTTATATTTATATGAATAGCGAGCAGCACGTACAAGCGATAAGTATACTTGGTTTAAACTCAAGTGCAGAAGACTCAGATGTCGCCTTGTCTGCGAGAGCCATATCACTGAAAAATCTTGGAGATAACCAAAGAGCATTAAATGCATTTCAACTTTTATTTGATAAAAATCAGAGTCCGTTTACGGCTTATGAGGTCGCCGATCTCAAAATATTAACCGGTAATACTCAGGCCGCGATGCAAGATGTCGAGTTTGGCTTGTCGAATGCTTCAGATGAAATGAACTATGCATTTTTTGAAAGACAACAACCCTATCAAGTTCCTCTAAAAGCAGCCTTTATGCACCTTAAGGCTTTAATTACCTTTAACGGAAATAATGAAAATATCGATGAGGCTGTAGTTATTTTTGATGAAGCCATCAAAATAGCCCCTAATTTTAATTTAGCGAGTTTAAGTCGACAAGCGCTTTTAGAACGGAAAGCTCAAAATGATGCGCAATAATTACTTTTTGCGCAGCGCATCAATAAGACTTTGGTCATGTTTTTTTTTGAGCGCCACAAGCTGATCAACATCCTCATTGGGCACGGCAATGGACAATACGTAGTGTCTTATCTTCCAACCTTCATCGGTGTACATTAGAATTCCAGAGCCTCGACAAAGTTCCATTTGGGTATTTAAAAGCTCGTCAAACCAAGCGTATTTTTCATTGTTGTCGATGTAAATATTCCGTTCAACCGAGGTAAAACTCCAGGCCTTACCTCTATCAAAGTAAGGTTTTGCAAAATCCATGAATTCTTTTTTATTCCAAAGTTCTTCCGGATCTGTGCCTATAAATATGGACTGCTGGTCCATCAATTTAAAATAAGCATCAAAATTGGCATCTGATGCTGCTTTGTGCCACTGATCGAGCACCGAGGTGATTTGCTCTTTTACCGCCGGACCTTGCTGGGCTTGAATAAAAATTGGAACTAGGAATACTAAAAGTAATCGACTTTTTTTAAGATTTATTTTCATCTTTAGGTTGGTATTTTAATTGTATGCTAAGGGAATTCATAAACTCAATCCATTGATTGTAGCTGTCTAAGAAATTAGTTCTCGAATTGGTTAAAGGTGATTTATCCAATAAATCAGCCTTGAGTTGAAGTAAAAAAGTTCGAACAACTTTTTGTCGGCTTTTAATCATTTGGTGATTGAAAACTTCAGGATAGGTTGAATTGGAAAGTTCAGTCTCTTGAACTATTAAATCTTCAATTGCCAAGAGCATCTCAGATTCATTTTTAGCTCTTACTAGGTTTTCGAGCCCAAGTTGAAATTTCATAAAAGCGCCCCAATTTTCTACTAAACCAAAGGTTTTTTCATCTAATAATCTAAGGTCGTTACGCTCAAGCTTCCAAGCATAAACTTGATTTTCATTTTCTTCGAGTTCTGAAACTGCCTCGATTAGGCTAAGCTCAGTGGTATTGTTTTTTGCTTTGCATCCAAAAAACAAAAGAGCGATATTGAAAATTAAATATTTTCTCATATATCAAATGTACTTACAGAATTTGAATTAATTTTATCTATACTAAACTAAATCCCCCGTGAACGATAATCGAATTTTAATTATCGGTAGTGAAGGTCAACTGGGTATAGAACTCTGCGAGGCACTTCAAAAGTACTATCCCGACAAGAATATCATTAGAGCTGATATTCGTTCGAGTACTCATCTGTCTTGTACATCCTTTGAATACCTCGACGTAACTGATGCAGATGCCATTAGAGCGCTTATCGATAAACATCAAATCACGGAGGTCTATCTTTTGGCTGCACTATTGAGTGCGTCTGCAGAAAAAAATATAAAGCAAGCTTGGAAAGTCAATATCCAAGGCCTTTTAAATTTACTTGAATTGGGTAGAGAAGGAGTCATTCGAAAACTGTTTTGGCCTTCGAGTATTGCCGTTTTTGGTTATGAAAGTCAACGTCAACAATGTCCTCAAAATGGAATACACAAACCAATAACGGTCTACGGAATTAGCAAACTTTCAGGGGAGTACTGGTGCCAATACTATCACCAGAAATACAACTTCGATGTTAGAAGTATTCGCTACCCGGGGCTAATTAGCTTCAAGAACCAGCCTGGAGGTGGCACTACAGATTACGTTATGGATATGTTTCGATCTGCCTCTTCAGGGACTTTTATGAGCTGTGCAATTAATCCCGAAAAAGCCCTGCCCATGCTTTATATATCGGATGCGGTAGAGGCAACCATACAGTTGATGCATGCAGAATCTTCTAAAATAACAATTAGAGATTCTTACAATATTGGAGGAATGTCTTTTTCTCCCAACGAATTGGCGTTAGCCTTAAAACGTAAATATCCTAATTTCATTCCTGAGTATCAAAGAGACTTCAGGTATGATATTGCCGAGAGTTGGCCTGATAGCTTGTCCTACAAAGAGGCTAGCTATGATTGGAACTACCAATCCAAAATAGACTTCGAAAAAATGATGTCTATTATGACTAGTAATATGATAGTTACAGCGAATTAAGTAACCGTAGTTACCTTAATTTTTAAATCATAGTTGTAATTTTGACATATGATCACTGCTATGGAAATCATTTGGTCTAGTATCAGAGGGAGTGCTAACTGGTTTATGCGCTCTGTTACCTTCGATGTGCCTTGGTATCAAAACTTTTTTTGGGGACTGATTTTCATCTCGGCTTTGGTCTACAGCCTTGAGTTACTTTTTCCGTGGAGAAAAAACCAAAAACCTCTTCGAAAAGACTTCTGGTTAGATTTATTCTACATGTTTTTCAACTTCTTCGCATTTGGCATCGCTATTAGCGGAATTTACAGTTTACTCGGACAAATTTTCAACGCTACTGGAATTCAATATAACAGTATTAAACTGATTGACTTAGCCGATTTACCTGTTTTTTGGAGTCTTCTCATTTTCTTTGTTTTACTGGATTTTGTGCAGTGGCTTACCCACATTGCATTACATCGCTTTGAGGCTTTATGGAAATTTCATCAGATACACCACAGTGTAAAGGAAATGGGCTTTGCCGCTCACATGCGTTATCATTGGATGGAAAATATTTTGTACAAACCCTTAAAGACAATTGGGGTTATGCTTTTGGGCGGATATGAACCTGAACAAGCCTATATCGTTCATTTTGTCGCTATATCTATCGGACACCTCAACCACGCCAATTTAAAATTGGACTACGGAGTTTTAAGGTACGTATTCAACAACCCTATTATGCACCTTTACCATCACGCTTATCACCTTCCTGAAGGAAAGAGCAACGGCGTAAATTACGGAATCAGTTTGAGTGTATGGGACTATCTTTTTGGAACGAATTACGTCCCAGATCAAAACGGCAATGTAGAATTGGGTTTTCCAGGAGATGAAAATGTACCTAAAGGCTTTGGCCAACAAATATTTCACGGATTCAAATCTAAGAACCCTTAGCCCTTTTCAAGTTGATTCAAATCGATGATAAAATAATATCCCAAGACCTGCTTGAAGAACACTTTCTATGTGATTTAA
>NZIQ01000039.1 GCA_002691685.1 Flavobacteriaceae bacterium
AACTATCACGGACATAATTACGATTTAATCGTTAGTGTTATCGGCGAAGTAGATCCCGAAACAGGTTATCTCATGGATATGAAAATCTTGAAAGATTTGATTAAATCTGAAGTTGAAAATCACTTAGATCACAAGAATTTAAATCGAGATGTATCTGATTTTGCGACATTGATTCCCACAGCTGAAAACATAGCTATGGTAATATATAACAGGCTGCGTCCGCATATTGATTCGAGTAAAGAAATCGAAGTAGTCTTATATGAAACGCCGAGAAATTTTGTTACTTACCCTGCTAACTGATGTATCGAGGTCCCTTAAAATTCCAACCAATCTATAAAGAACGTCTCTGGGGAGGTGAAAAGTTAAAAACCTCCTTAAATAAACAATACAGTGCAAATGGCATTGGAGAGAGTTGGGAAATATCAGCTGTAAAAGGAGATGTTTCTCAGGTGATTGGAGGTCCATATAGCGGAAAGAATCTCGATGTATTAATTGAAGATTTTGGTCCAGAACTGCTTGGTTTTTCGGTCGTCAATAGGTTTGGTTCAGATTTTCCAATTCTAATCAAATACATTGACGCCGAGCTGGATTTATCTATACAAGTTCATCCAAATGACGAATTGGCAGCTCAACGACATCAATCTTTTGGTAAAAATGAGATGTGGTTTATTATGGATCACGACCCAAATGCCAATTTAATTTTAGGTTTCCAAAAGGATTGCTCTAAAAAATCCTATCAAAAGGCTTTAGAAGAGAAAAAGCTCAGCACATTACTCAATTATACACCTGTGAATAAAGGTGATGCCTTTATGATTGAAACAGGGACAATGCACGCGATTGGCGCGGGAATATTATTGGCTGAAATTCAACAGACCTCAGACATCACTTATCGTGTTTATGATTTTGATCGAAGAGATAAAGATGGAAACACAAGAGAATTACATACTGACTTAGCTCTAGATGCTATTGATTATAGTGCGAAAACAAATTATAAAAAAAGCTATAATCGTTTACCAAATACTTCAAATGAACTCATACACAATAAGTATTTCAAGACGAACTATTTACATGTAAATCAGTGGATGGAAATCAAATTATCTGATCGTGACAGTTTTAGTATTTATATGTGCGTGGAAGGGGAGGCAGTTCTCCGAACTGAAGAAGGAAAGCTAGGTATGACAAAAGGGGAAACTCTTATGATTCCTGCATGTTGCGAGCAACTAGAGTTGGTATCTTCGGGAGCAGAATTACTTGAAATCTTCATCTAATTCGTCAATTACTTTAGTCAACTGCCAATCTAGATCTGTTATTTCATTTTCATCATGTGTCCAAAGTTCGAGCGTGACTTTATTATAGGTGTTCGTTATTGTGGGATGATGATTGTACTTTTCAGCTATTTTTGCAACTGCATTGATATAAGAAATGGCATTTTCAAAATTTTTGAATTTCATTTCTTTTCTCAAACGACCTTGCTGTTCTTTCCATAATTTAGAAGTTTCCATAATCTAAAAGTTGTAATGTATAAAATTTTTAGCCAATGAAAATTTACTAAAAGAGTTTTGCTTTCGAGATTGAATCAATACTTTTACAACAAAATTTAGGGATATGGCTAATGTTAGAAATTTAAAAAAAGAAATTAATTACGTTTTAGGAGATATTATTGAACAAATTTATCAATGGGAAAAACAGTCTTCTAAAACCAATTCTGGAGAAGGTTCGGCTCTTATTGATGAG
This sequence comes from Flavobacteriaceae bacterium, assembly GCA_002691685.1. GTDB lineage: Bacteria > Bacteroidota > Bacteroidia > Flavobacteriales > Flavobacteriaceae > UBA3478. The sequence goes on from NZIQ01000039.1 coordinate 1,735, forward strand.
TGTATCGCCCTTTTTGATGAGCTTATCGCTAAGATTAATCAAAAGTCAGAACAGTCTCCTAAGGAGCATTATAATGCAGTTAGAGTAGCCTTAGCCAAGAAATCTGCAGCGATAGAAGCTAAGCTAGCCAAGCTTTAATCGCTCAGCAAAGCCTTTAGAGACTTCCCCATAGGACTGTTTTTGATTTCATCTACCAATGATTGATAGACTGAATCTTTCCATTTGGGAGCTAACCCATCACCATCATAAATAATACTGTAGGGAGCAAGTATACTATTGTTTTGGTTGAGAGCGAAGTTCAAAACGTAAACAAATTTTCTTCGCTCATTACTAGTTGCTAGATTAGATATAGAATCTAGTTTTGTCGCATATTCTGGATCTATACTCAATTGAAAAAGTTCTATGTCTCTCTTAGCGAAGGACGTCAAAACCTCTCGATAGATTCTATATATCGAATCCGTTTTTGATCCTATTACAAAAGCGTCATTTTCAAACGCCTCTCGACTAGATTGAATACTCATTTCTCCTTGTTCTGCAAAGAATAACAACCTGTCATTAAAATCATTTTCATCGTTTTTGTCAAGGTGTAAGTAGAGCATTTCAGGCTGATCTAATGCCACATTTAATTCTACTTGATTGTCACCTCTAATCTCAACAGAATCTAATGCCACTAAAAGACTGTCTTGAATAGATTCGATGTAAAGCATTCCTTTTTTTAAACCTTGCACTTCGACTTGAAGGTTCATTCCTTTGTTTTGCTGACAAGCCGTCACCAAGGCACCAAGCATCAAAATGAATATGTATTTTTTCATAGGTATAAATTCCAAATGCGAATATCGCAAAACTTATCAGATAGTACTTGCTATTTCCATTAAAACAGCGCAAAAATAAGCTCCCGCCGTTCCCACTACATATCCAAAAACCGCCAATAAGATACCTACCGAACTCAAAGAGGGATGAAACTCGGCGGCAATAACCGGCGCAGAGGCTGCTCCTCCAACATTGGCTTGGCTCCCCACGGCCAAAAAGAAAAAGGGAGATTTTGTCAATTTTGCAACAAGGATGAGAAGTGCAGCGTGAATGCAAATCCAAACAAATCCTATCAACAACAATCCAGGATTTTCTAGAATTTTACTCAAATCCATTTGCATGCCAATGGTGGCTACAAGAATATAGATAAAAACACCTCCAATTTTACTCGCACCAACACCTTCATAACTTTTAAAACTACTAAATGAGAGTGCGATACCAAAAATAGTTGCAACCACTACCATCCACAAGAAGTTACTTTTAAGGGATTCAAAAATACCCAGAGAGGAATTTTCGTTAATCACAAGAGTCATGAGATCAACGATTAAGGGAGCAAAAAAATGTGCCGTTCCCACTCCCAAAAATGCGATACCGGTTAAAATAATCCAGTCGGATGTTTGGGGAGTACGATTCACCTTCTGACTAAATTGAGAGACCTTTTCAATAAGGTTTTGAATTTGTGAGGTATCGGCTTTGAGCCACCTGTCGATGCGATCAGATTTACCCACTCCAAAAAGTAAAATAGCCAACCAAATATTAGCCATTAAAATATCGACTAGCACCATAGACCCGTATTTACTAGGTGTGTACTGAAAAACTTCCAGCATAGTAGCCTGATTAGCTCCTCCTCCGATCCAACTCCCGGCAATGGTTGCTAATCCCCTCCAAATTGCGTCAAAACCAACACCGTCAACTGCTGAGGGTAAAATCACACTGACAATCATAAGGGCAATTGGCCCTCCAATGATAATACCGAAAGTTCCTGTTAAAAACATGAGTAAAGCCTTGGGTCCAAGGCGTGCTATTTTTTTTAAATCAATACTTAAGGTCATCAGAATCAGCGCTGCGGGAAGCAGATATCTTGAGCTGACAAAGTAAAGCTTAGAATCATCGATGGAAATAATTTTAAGATTGACTAAAAGTGCCGGCAATAAATAGCAGAGCAGTAGCGTAGGTACCACTCCATAAAATTTTTTCCAAAAGTGATGTTTACTTTGGGCACTTAAAAAGACAAAAGCCAAACAGAAGGTAATGATACCAAAAATTACAGTGTCGTTTACAATAGGAAACATAGGTCTTAATATTGGTTAAGGTGAGCAACAAGAACATTTACCAACTCAGGATGCACTTGAAAATCATCGTTTTGATAGGATTTTAGATTATCTGACTCTTGATTTAATTCCTTTAAAACATGGTTCATGTTATTGATAATAAGATGCTTTCCGCTTTTGGTATTTTGAGCCAATTTTTCTGCATCAGTTGAAGGAACTTGACTGTCATATCCACCACCAATGGCCAAAAATGGAACTTCAATTTGAGCTATGATTTCTGTGGGGTCGTATTGCATCCAAGAGTAAAAAAAAGATTGGTTCTCTTTTTTAAACACCGATACAAGAAAGGGATTAACTTCTTTGATTTCTTGAGTTGCCATAAGTTCATCAACGTGGTTTTGAGCAATTTTTCCCAAACCTTCGTTCTGAGCGCTTATTTGATCTACAATCACTTTTCCAAAACCATCGGCAGGTCCACAAAGTGATATAAAGCTTTTGATTTTAACTTCATTTTCTGCGATTGCGAGAGCCGAAACTAATGAACCTTGACTATGACCTAGTAAATGCATACCACTGATGCGCTTATCATTATCAAAAGTTTTTACAATTAAGCTGAGATCATCGACATAATCCGTGAATTGAATTCCTGTCAGGAAATCCCGATTTTTAGGATTGGCAGTTCGTTTGTCATAACGCAAAACCCCAATACCTTGCTTGTTGAGTTCTGTACCGATTTGTTTGATATAGGCAGGTTGAATGAACTGTCCCTGATTGCCATCTCTATCAATATTTCCAGAGCCGTGCACAAAGACGACGACTTCAAATTTATCGGAGTCTTTTGGAAGGTCAAGTTGTCCGAGTAATTCAATCTCTTCATTGAAGATTTTAAAGTCTTCAAAGTGATCAGTGCCTTGCTGTGCGAACAAAGAAGATAACCCACTTAGTAACAAATAAAATAAATAGGCGTAGACTTTCATTTTGAAATAAGAATCAGGTAGTGGTATTCACAATTGGCGCAGCATCTTTATCAGAGCACAATACTACCATAAGATTACTCACCATCGAGGCCTTGGTTTTCTCATCAAGTTTTACCACTTCTTTTTCGCTGAGTTCTTGTAAGGCCATTTCAACCATTCCCACTGCCCCTTCAACAATCTTATGTCTTGCAGCTACAATAGCCGTCGCTTGCTGTCTTTTAAGCATAGCGTTTGCAATTTCTTGAGCATAAGCCAAATAACCAATACGCGCTTCTAAAACTTCTATACCTGCCATACTAAGTCGCTCTTGTATTTCTTTTTCTAGTGCTTCACTGACCTCGTTAATACTTGATCGAAGAGTGACATGTTCGTCTTCTGTACCTTCTTCAAAATTGTCATAGGGGTACATACTCGCCAACTTTCTAACCGCGGCGTCGGTCTGAACACGCACAAAATTTTTATAGTCGTCAACCTCAAAGCTAGCAAGGTAGGTGTCTGTGACTCTCCACACAAGAATAGTGCTGATCATAATGGGGTTTCCTATTTTGTCATTCACTTTTAAGCGCTCACTGTCAAAATTACTTGCGCGCAGTGAGATTTTTCTCTTGGCGTAAAAAGGGTTAACCCAATAAAGGCCATTTTTTTTGACTGTTCCTTTGTATTTTCCAAAGAGCAACAGCACCTTAGCTGTATTTGGATTAATCAATATAGTCCCCGTAATCATGAACAATCCAAAAACGAATGACAATACGTAAAGTGAGTCTCTAAATGTAATGACTTGATAAATAGAGTACCCCATAATGGATAGGCATAAAAACACCATGATATAACCAGAGATAGGCCTTTTTGTCTTTTCAAATTTTGAATTCTTTGCTTGGACTTTCATTTTGATTCATTTTATGGCTATAAGGTAGTAATTTTTAAGTTTTAGCTGAACCCTAAGATTTTGTCAAGTTTATCGGCGTATTTTTATAAAAAATAATGAAGATGAAATTAGCAAGCATCAAAACTTTAGTTGTGATGATAAGTTGTATAGCGCCTGAATTAAATGCAACACCTTTAACTCAAAATGATAATTGGGGTCAAACAGGACATAGAGTTGTAGGTTATATAGCCGAGGCTAATTTATCTAAGAGAGCGCTTAAAAAAATCAACAAACTACTCGGAGGCCATAGTATAGCTTATTATTCGACCTACGCGGACGAAATCAAAAGTGAAAGTGCCTACAATAAGTACGGTCCTTGGCATTACGTGAATTATCCGATGAGCGAGACCTATAAACTAGAAGAAGCTTCAGAAAAAGGCGACTTAGTTCAAGGTATTTATACTTGTATTCAAATCATTCAAAGTGCGAATACTTCCAAAGAAGAAAAGGCATTTCACTTAAAATTATTGATTCATTTTGTAGGAGATGCTCACCAACCTTTACATGTGGGTCAATCTGAAGACCGAGGAGGAAATAATATAAAAGTAAAGTGGTTTTCAACTTCATCTAATCTTCACCGAGTCTGGGATTCTAATCTTATAGAGTCATGGGGAATGGATGCAAAAACCTTAAGTGAAGAACTTATGAGAGGAACAAGTGTTACCCAGCGCAATTCATTTGCCAAAGGAAATATAACAGAATGGATTGAAGAGTCTCACCAAATTGCTCGAGAAATATACAATTCTGCTAAAGATGGAGATAGACTTGGATATCGCTATAGTTATGACCACAACAGCTTACTTTTCGAACAACTGCGAAAAGGAGGATATCGCTTGGCTAAATTACTTGAAGAGTTATTTTAACGCTTAGAGACCTTATTGTTACTTATGTTTCTTTGACGGCTGCATTTAAAACGGTCAACGGTAGAACCTCGTTTGAGTGCATGTTTCGTCTTTCTACCTTGCACGCGTTTCCTCCACATTTTAAAACTTGAAGGCTTCATGTGTCTTCGCATTAACTCAATCGTTTGTTGTTCGCTAATGTTAAACTGGTATTTAATCGCCTCAAAGGGTGTGCGATCTTCCCATGCCATTTCAATAATGCGATCTAATTCTTTCTCAGAAAATTCTTTTGTCATAGCACATCAAATATACGCCTAAAGGTCAAATTTATTCTAGGACTGTTATAGGTTTTTGATTTTGGAATCTGGTGCTTATACCTGTGTTGAGTTTGACCTCCCATACAAAGTAAGCTTCCATTTTGAAGTAATATTTTTGATTTTAACTCCTTGTTTTTTTTGTGCTTTAGATGAAAAAAGCGATCTCCTCCTAGACTTATACTCGCAATTTCTGGGTTTTTTCCTAACTCTTTTTCATCGTCGCTATGCCATCCATTGCTATCATTACCATCTCTGTAAAAATTCAATAAGCAACAATTAAAGGTCATTTGAGTGCATTTCTCAACCTTATATTTTAGATTTTTTAATTCAGTGGTGAATGCATGAGGTTGCATCCGTATTGAAGAATAACCATAGCTCAAATCATTCTCTGAATAAAATGCAGTGAGTCGAGGTTGCATTATTTGTTTTCCGAATATAACAATGGGATCCTGTCTCCAAGGTACACTTGTTTCAAATAGTTTGAAGAAATATTCGGCTTCTTCCAAGGATAAAAAATCAGTCTTGTACCAAACCTCTAATTCTGGTAATTCAATTTTTTTCATAAAGACTGTTCTAATTTTTTTCTATAGGTTGAAGGCGATTGTCCAGTAAAATTTTTAAATAGTTTGGTGAAATGTGAAAAATTATTGAACCCACATTCATCAGCAATATCAGAAACACTCATGGGCTCTTCACTTAATAATTTAGAGGCGTGCACCAGTCTGTACTCATTAACAAACTGTGTAAAGGTTTTATTAGTGACTTTCTTAAAGTACCTGCAAAACGCAGGTACAGTCATAAAAGCTACAGATGCAATTTCGTCTAGAGAAATTGATCTTTGGAAATTGTTTTTGACATAGTTGAAAACATCATTAATTCTGCTGTTATCGGTAATTGATGCATTCATAGAAAAGCCAGCGGCATTCAATATATTCGCTTCTTTAGATTGTGCTAGTTCATGGAAAATATTTAGAATACTCATTAATTTTTGAAAATCTGATTGGTATTCGAGTATTTCCATCTTTTCTCCAATTTTCACTTTAGTCTTTCCGCAGAAGGCAAGGCCAGATTTAGCGCGCTCAAACAGAAGCTTAATAGGCTGCATCTCTGGTATATTTAAAAATCCTATACCCAAGGAGTCGTCCTTAATTTGAATCAATGTCTCTTTTTCGTTTCCCGTATATTTATCTGTAAATCCACAATGCGGTAGATTAGATCCTATGAGAATGAGATCACCGTCTTTGAAATAAGAGACATGACTCCCTATTTGTCTTTTACCACTTCCACCATTGATGTATACTAATTCAATTTCTGGATGATAGTGCCAACTCTTAAATGTATTTACATGCCTTTTATCAAAACTGTTAAGTGCAAAAGAATTTCCAAAATTCGGAGTTACAATTTCTAAGGAGGGCTTGAACATTTTACTTTACTTGTGTTAATAATTAACATCTGCTTAACATTAATGCAAATATAGGGTTAAAATAGCACATAATATGAGCAATTTTGTTGTTGTTAGTGCTTGTTAATCAGAGGTACTTTTGAAGTGTAATCATCAAATAAAAAAACGAACGTTATGACAAATTTAAAATTAAGAGTAGTTACCCTGTTTTTAATGACTGCAATGCTTCCATCTCTTTTTGCCAGCCCGCTTTCGTCGGGTCCTTCTAAAGAAATCTTAACTTTTGATCCTGTTTTTAGCAAGCAAGACAATAAGGTTAAAATGCAGTTTATTAATTGGGACTTGAACGAGGTTTATATCGTCGTTCTTGATTCAAAAAATAGAGAAGTTTATCGTGAGAATCTTAAAGGAGAATTCTCCATTTCTAAGGTATTTAATTTTGAAACTGCATATTCCGACACCTATCGCATTCGACTTTACGATAACGGATTGCAGTTCGAAGAAGAGTTTACAGTTCAATAATCTTCTGTAATGTTTAGTTAGTTTAGTTATAAAGCCCTGCATCGCAGGGCTTTATTTTTTCTTCTATTTAATTAACTTATAGGTTCGACTTACAAACGCAGCAAGTGCCTCTCCTTTTAATAATCCCTTTGATAATTTTGCCAGGTCTAACGCTTGATCAATTAAACTTGCTTTTTGCTCATTGTCATTTGTATCTAGTATGTTTTGAGCAATTTCTGAATTTGTATTAACAACTAGATTATACATATCTGGCATTGATCCCATGCCCATCATTCCACCGCCACCGGTTTGCTGCATATCCTTCATTCGGCGCATAAATTCAGGCTCTGTTAGCATGAAAGCATCTGAATTACTCTCAAGCGCTTCGAGCTGTATAATAAAGCCTTGTTCTTTTAGTTGCTCTTCTAATGTTGATTTTAAGGTTTCTTGCTGCTCTTCAGATAGTTTTGATACTTGATTATCTTCTTTTTGGATAAGTTTTTCAATACTATCACTGTCAACCCGCGCAAAGCTAAATCCTTCCTTTTGTTGTTCGATTTTCTGGATTAAATGCGGTGCGATAGGAGAGTCTAGCAATAATACAGTATATCCCTTTTCTTTTGCTTGTTCGATATAACTAAATTGTTCTTCTTTGTTAGAAGAGTATAACACGACCGTTTTACCATCTTTGTCTTTGTGTAATTCGCCGATTTGGGTTTCCAATTCATCCCAAGTCAAATAGCTTTCATCTACAGTAGGATAAAGCGCGAACTTTTCTGATTTCTCGTAAAATTTATCTTCGGTAAGCATACCGTACTCGATGACTACTTTTATATCATTCCATTTCGATTCGAAATCAGCACGATCTTTTTTGTATAAACTAGCCAGCTTATCTGCCACCTTGCGAGTGATGTACGAGGTAATTTTCTTTACACTACTATCTGATTGCAGGTAAGATCTAGATACATTTAAAGGAATATCCGGAGAATCGATCACTCCTTTTAACATTGTTAGGAATTCAGGGACAATTCCTTCTACGTTATCTGTTACAAATACTTGATTTTGGTAGAGTTGTATTCGATCCTTTTGCAGGTTGAGGTCATTGCTTAGCTTGGGGAAATACAGGATTCCTGTTAAATTGAAAGGATAATCTACATTCAAATGAATGTTGAACAGCGGTTGCTCAAATTGCATTGGATATAATTCTCTGTAAAAAGAAGCATAATCTTCGCTTTCTAAGTCTGCTGGTTTTTTGGTCCATGCCGGAGAAGTATTATTAATGATATTGTCTACTTCTTTTGTTGGAGCTGGATCTTCTTCCTTAGCATCTTCAGGTTTTTCCAATGTTTCAGTGCGAGTGCCAAACTTTATTGGTATGGGCATAAATTTGTTGTACTTATTGAGAAGTTCAGTAATTTTCTGATCTTCTAAAAAGTCTTTAGCGTCTTTAGCGATGTGAAGAATAACCTCAGTACCTCTCTCTGTTTTTTCACATGGATTTAATTGAAATTCTGGAGAGCCATCACATGACCAATGAACAGCAGGGTCTTCTTTATAGCTTTTTGAAATAATTTCAACTTTGTCAGCGACCATAAAGGCAGAATAAAATCCTAAACCAAAATGACCAATAATACCATTTTCTTTAGCACTGTCCTTGTACTTATCTAAAAACTCTTCAGCTCCAGAAAATGCAACCTGATTGATGTATTTTTTAATTTCTTCTTCATTCATTCCAATTCCCTGGTCGATAATTCGGATTTCTTTTTTCTTTTTATCGACCTTAATTTCGATTTGAGGATTACCATATTCTACTTTAGCTTCTCCAATATCGCAAAGGTGCTTTAGCTTCAAGGTTGCATCGGTAGCATTTGAAATAAGTTCTCTTAAAAAAATCTCCTGATCACTGTAAAGAAATTTCTTGATCAAGGGAAAAATGTTATCTACTGAAACATTAATTTTTCCTTTTTCCATAAATCTGGTTTTAAATGAATTTTAAAAAATTTAACAACACCAAGTCAAAAAAGGTACCAATACTGCATTTTATGACATTATGACACGACTATTTTTTACGACGAAATGTTAAAATTTAATTTTTGTTTATCTTTTGTTTGGAAAAACTAAACAAAATTGTATATTTGGAGTGTTGAGATTAACTTTGCTATGAAAGAGAAAAGAACTCGACAAATTTGTTTATTTATTGGTTAGGTTGTTGAGAGCGTTGTTCACTTGAATTGCGCTCTCTTTTTTTTGGCATTGCCGTATATAGTGTTTAATGATATTGTATCTTTACCTAAACACAAATGACTTATGAAATCTGAATTAAAATCAAAGATTGCTGAAGCCTACACGAAAGAGGTACTATCTTCAGAACTCTTTCCCAAGTCTGTTTACGCATTTTGTCAAAAGCATAATTTCCAAGAAAACGAATTTTACGAGGGGTTTTCCTCTCTTGATGCCATTAAAAATTATATCTGGGTTGCTTTTCATAAAAATTGTAAAAAGGTTCTCAAGAAAAATAAATCTTTTAGCAATTATGATTCAAAAGAAAAGTTCTTGGCGTACTTATTTTCCTATTTTGAAGTTTTAACCCTTAACCGTTCTTATGTCCTTTATGTTTTAAACGCTGGACATTCTTTAGAACGTCTCCAAAATTTAAAGCAATTAAAAGATTTTAGAACGCATTACTTAAATTTTATCAAAGACATTCTTTTATCAACCGAAAATAACTCGAAACTGAAAGAATTTAATGACAAATTATTTTCAGAGGGAACTTGGATTCAATTTTTAGTACTTCTAAAATTTTGGATTGAAGATGAATCTCTAAAATTTGAAAAGACTGATATCGCTATTGAAAAGTCTGTTCAGGCTGTTTTTGATCTCCTACAGTCCAATCCATTAGAGAAATGGATCGATTTGGGAAAGTTCATGGTAAAAGAAGGTTTTAAGCTATAATAAATTACATGAAAAGTATTGATTCTATTCCAGTTTCGAAAATGCAACGAGCTTCGAAATTGGTAGGTACAGGTGTCAAAATTGGCGCGAACTATCTCAAATACTATGGTGAAAAATTAATTGATGCAGAGAGAGCAGAAGAAAAACTAAATCAAGATAATGCCGAAGATATATACAACACCTTGAAGTCTCTCAAAGGTAGTGCCTTAAAATTGGCGCAAATGCTTAGCATGGAACGCAATATTTTACCTAAAGCTTACGTGGATAAGTTTTCGTTAGCCCAATTCAGTGTGCCTCCTCTTTCTGGACCATTAGTCCGTAAAACCATCAAACAACATTTGGGTAAACCCCCCGAGGAGTTATTTGATGAGTTTTATGACGAGGCAATTAGCGCTGCGAGTATAGGACAGGTTCATCTTGCAGTAATAAACAAAAAACGTTTGGCTGTTAAAATTCAATATCCAGGAGTTGCGGAAAGTATAGGCAGTGACCTCTCATTGGTTAAACCTATTGCATCAAAAATGTTCAATATTAAATTGAATGAAGCTGAGCACTATTTTGTAGAAGTTGAAAAGAAATTATTAGAAGAAACAGATTACGAAATTGAGCTAAAACAAAGTGTAGGAATGAGTAAGGCTTGTGCTGCGGTACTCGATATAAAGTTTCCGGAATACTATCCGAAATGGTCATCCAAGAAAGTATTGGTCATGGATTTTATGAAAGGTGAACCCCTCGGAGCTTATCTTCAAAATAAAAAATCTTCTCAAGAAGAGCGCAATGTTATAGGTCAATCCTTATGGGATTTTTATATGTTCCAAATACATGGATTGCGAAAAGTTCAGGCCGATCCTCATCCTGGAAATTTTTTAATCAATAAGAAAGGCAAACTCGTCGCCATTGATTTTGGTTGTATAAAAAAGATACCAGAAAGTTTTTATGTGCCTTATTTTGATTTATCAAGTATTGAGGTGTTAAACAACTCTGAACTCTTCGAACAAAAACTCGAGGCCCTAGAAATATTGACAAAAAATGATAGTAAAGAAGAGCGAAAATTTTTCACCGCTTTGTTTCATCAAATGTTGACGCTATTTACAAAGCCATTTCAATCTAAAGAATTCGACTTTGGAGATAGTAGTTTTTGGAATGAAATTGGTGCACTAGCTCAGCAGTTTACAAATCAGACAGAACTCCGAAAGATGAACAATAATAGAGGTTCTAAACACTTTATATACGTCAATAGAACCTTCTTTGGATTGTACAGTCTGCTGAATGATTTAAATGCTAAGGTTGAGGTAAATCGATTTAAATCCTTAATTTAAGGTCATAACGGTTTTAAAAATCATAACCAATGCATAAAGCTCATATAAAAGGCCTGGGATTCTATGTGCCTCCCAAAGTAGTAACCAATGATGATTTGTCGAAATTAATGGATACCAATGATGCTTGGATTCAGGAACGCACAGGTATTCGCGAACGTAGATTTGCTGTAAGAGGTGAAGACACGACAACCAGCATGGGGGTTAAAGCCGCTAAAATAGCTATTGAAAGAGCAGAAATTGATAAAAACGAAATCGACTTTATCATCTTCGCGACCTTGAGTCCTGATTACTATTTTCCTGGACCTGGTGTTTTGGTGCAGCGCGATTTAGAGATTCACACAGCTGGTGCTTTAGATGTAAGAAATCAATGTTCAGGATTTGTGTATGCCCTTTCTGTCGCAGATCAGTACATTCGTTCTGGAATGTATAAAAATATTTTGGTGATTGGTTCTGAATTGCACTCGGGAGGTTTAGATTTAACAACTCGAGGTAGAGGAGTTTCAGTGATTTTTGGAGATGGAGCGGGGGCAGCAGTAGTTTCAAGATCAGAAGATGAGCAATCTGCTATCCTATCAACGCATTTACATTCACAAGGGCAACACGCAGAAGAATTGGCATTGTTAGCCCCAGGAATGGGTTCACGATGGGTTACAGATATTTTGGATGATAACGATCCAGATGATGAGTCTTATTTGCCGCACATGAACGGTCAATTTGTATTTAAAAATGCAGTTGTTCGATTTAGTGAAGTTATTATGGAGGGCTTAGGTGTTAATCAAATGACACCGGCAGATATTGACATGCTTATTCCACATCAAGCAAATTTGAGAATTGCTCAATTCATTCAAAAGAAATTCGGTTTGAAGGACGAACAGGTGTACAATAACATTATGCGTTACGGAAATACAACTGCGGCATCTATACCTATCGCTTTAACGGAGGCTTGGGAAAAAGGTTTAATACAAAAAGGCTCAACCGTAGTCCTCGCAGCTTTTGGAAGTGGATTTACATGGGGAAGCGTTATCATGAAGTGGTAGTCATTTTAAGATCTATTTTTAAATAGAAACAGCAGGCTAAAAGTAAGTAAACCATTTAAAGGCAACAATTCGTATCCGATGACATATCCTCCAATTTTTTCAGCAGGAATTTGAGCGATAAGTGCAATGATTACCACAGCTGAAAGACAAATTGCCATAATTTTTTTGGCTGCTATTTTATGTTTTGTAAACATACCAAAACAAAAGAGACCTAGTAGTGGCCCATAAGTATAACCCGCTACCACCAAAAGACTGTCAATTACATTTGTGCTAATGACTCTGTTGAAAATCACAATCACCAAAACCAATAAAAAAGACAGTCCAATGTGAACTTTTTTACGTACTTTTTGTTGACGTTCTTCACTGAGATTTTCAATATGGATAAAGTCAATACAAAAGGCAGTTGTCAATGCTGTCAATGCTGAATCAGCACTTGAATAGGCAGCAGCGATAAGACCGAGTAAGAAAAAAACAGAAAGACCAATACCTAAATCTCCTGAAAGAGCGATTTCAGGAAAGAGTAAATCTGTTTTAGGATTGCCGTCCATGAGAGGAATACCAAACCCGTTTTGTTCACTGTAATAGAAGAGAAGACCTCCGAGAAACACAAACAAAAAAGTCACCAAGACCAGAACAAAGCTGAAGGATACCATATTTTTTTGCGCGTCAAATAGCGATTTACAACTAAGGTTTTTTTGCATCATATCTTGATCCAATCCCGTCATACAAATTGTGATAAACATCCCTCCAATAAAAGATTTGATAAAGTGCGATTTAGAGAGTAGACTATCAAAAATAAACAGCTGATTGTAATTTTCGAAAGCAGGACTTCGCAAATATTCCACAAGGGAAAGATTCAAAGATTGTAGTATACTGCTAATGGCAAAAACCACTGCAGCCATCATAAACAATGTCTGTAAGGTATCTGTAATAATGATGGTCTTAATACCCCCTTTATGCGTGTAAATCCATATTAAAAAGACAGAGATTATTACTGTAACTTCAAAGGGAAGTCCCATGTCGCTGAACAAAAATTCTTGAAGTACAATAGCTACTAAATAGAGGCGAAAAGCTGCACCTAGAATACGAGAAACAAAAAAGAAAAATGATCCAATCTGTTGTGTCTTCGCATCAAATCTGTTTCCAAGATAGCCATAAATTGAGATGAGATTTTGTTTGTAATATAAGGGAAGCAAAACATAAGCCACTATGAGATATCCTACCAAATAACCAAAAACCACTTGCAGGTAGGTCATTTCTGTTTCCCCAACCCATCCAGGAACAGAAATAAAAGTGACCCCAGATAAGGAGGTTCCTACCATTCCAAATGCCACTAAATACCAAGGTGCTTTTCTATTAGCACGGAAAAAGTCTTCATTGCTATCAGATTTCGAGGTAAATTTGGCTATTAACAGTAATACCAAAAAATAGGAGATCAGAAGTATAGCTATGGTCGAAGAATTCACACGTAAGATGTTTTATAAATTCGAGCGGAAAATACAAATCTTTCTTTTGAAAAACTACCTCTAATTCATTATGGATTTTTCTTCAAAATTATTACAGAGCGCAGTAGACGAAATTGCTCAGTTACCCGGGATAGGTAAAAGAACGGCATTGCGATTGGCTATTTTTCTATTGAGACAGCCTGAAATTCAAAGTATTAATCTAGCACAAGCCATTGTAGATTTGAGATCTAAGATTAAACATTGCAAGAATTGTTTCAATATAACCGATGAAGAGGTTTGTAATATCTGTAATGATGTGAAAAGAGAATCCAAGGCACTCTGTTTGGTGCAAGATGTTCGAGATGTAATGGCAATAGAATCAACAGCCGAATATCGCGGAAAATATCATGTACTTGGCGGATTGATTTCACCCATAGAGGGTATAGGTCCTCAAGACCTTACTATTGAAGCCCTTGTGAAACGCGTTGAGAAAGAAGAAATTAGTGAGATCATTTTCGCCTTAAGCGCAACTCCAGAAGGCGATACCACTAGTTTCTATATTTATAAAAAATTAATGGATAAAGAGTTGCAATTCTCCACTATAGCTAGAGGCGTTTCCATAGGAGATGAATTGCAGTATGCTGACGAAGTAACTTTAGGTCGAAGTATCAGTAATCGTATACCACTCCGGTATTAAATTCTTACTTTTGTTTAAAATTTAAAACCGACAAAACGTAGATGGCTAAATTTAATGTTGTACTCCCTCAAATGGGAGAAAGCGTTACGGAAGCAACCATAACAAATTGGTTAAAAAATGTAGGAGACTCCATTGAAGTAGATGAGGCTATAGTTGAGATAGCCACTGACAAAGTCGACTCAGAGGTCCCTTCAGAAGTCTCGGGCACCTTGGTACAAGTTAATTTTAGTGAAGAAGAAGTTGCTCAAGTGGGAGATGTGATTGCTGTGATTGAAACAAGTGATATCGAAGACACTGCGAAGGACTCAGAAAGTCAACCTACTATTCAGCAAAACACTTCTAAAGAAAAAGCCCCTGTAGATATCTTTGTTCCAGAAGAAACAAAACCAGAAAAAATAGACGTAGTAGATCATGTAAAGGAGATTGAACAAAATATCACACAAACCACAACTCAATTCAAAGCGTCAATCACAGCAAATAGTGAAGGGAGATTCTATTCTCCGCTAGTGCGTAAAATAGCTCGAGAAGAAAATGTCTCTGAGGCTGAACTCAATCAAATTGAAGGAAGTGGATTAGAGGGTCGTGTAACTAAAAATGACATTTTGCAGTATGTTGCCTCTAGACCAGCTTTTGAAGCAACACAGCAAAAAGAAGTCATAATAACAGAGGTGCCACAACCCAAAAAGCAATCTGGAGAAGCGACAAACCCTGCTCCACAAATTAATATTGGCAGTTCAGATGAAATCATTGAACTTAACCGCATGGGTAAGCTCACTTCGGAGCATATGACCAAGAGTTTAGCAACTTCTGCACACGTTCAAAGTTTTATTGAAGTAGATGTAACCAACCTTGTTGAATGGAGAAATAGGGTTAAAGACGAATTTTACAAGAGAGAGGGCGAGAAATTAACCTTCACACCAATTTTCATAGAAGCGGTTGCTCGTGCTCTTAAAAATTTCCCATTACTCAATATAAGTTTTGATGGAGAACGAATTATTAAAAAGTCGGCAATCAATATAGGAATGGCTGCTGCATTGGCAGACGGCAACCTAATCGTCCCTGTCATTAAAAATGCCGATCAACTTAACCTTGTAGGATTAGCGAAAAAAGTTAATGAATTGGCTTACAACTCTAGAAATGCAAAGTTGAAACCTGATGATATCAAAGACGGAACCTATACGATTACTAATGTAGGGTCCTTTGGAAGTGTTTTTGGCACACCGATTATCAATCAACCTCAGGTAGGAATTTTAGCCTTAGGAGCTATTCGAAAAATGCCTGCTGTAATATCTACCGAGGAAGGAGATTTTATTGGAATAAGATCTAAAATGTTTTTATCTCATTCTTACGATCACCGCATTGTTAATGGAGCTTTGGGAGGGTCTTTTATAAAGTTCATCGCTGAATATCTCGAGTCTTGGGACGTATCGGCTAAAATTTAAAATGCACTTATGCCATTAGAGTTAAACCTTACGAAACCAATCTGTTTTTTTGATTTAGAAACCACAGGAACTAATGTGGTTAAAGATCGTATCGTAGAAATTGGTATTTTTAAGGTCTTTCCTAACGGCAATAAAGAACAATACCGTTGGCTAGTCAATCCCGGAATTCCCATTTCGCCAGAAGTAGCCCAAGTGCACGGTATAACAGATGAAAAAGTTAAAGATGAACCGAGTTTCAAACTGCTTTCAAGAAAGGTATACGATATTCTGAAAGACAGCGACCTAGGTGGATACAATTCTGATAGATTCGACATCCCGCTATTAGTTGAAGAGTTACTGCGTGCAGGTGTGGATATTGATCTCAAAAAAATGGTATCCGTAGATGTGCAAACCATATTTCACAAAAAAGAAAAACGAACGCTCTCAGCTGCTTATAAATTTTATTGTGATAAGGAATTAGTTGATGCACATTCTGCATTAGCCGATACCATGGCTACATATGAGGTGCTTTTATCTCAGATTGAACGTTACGAGGATCTTGATAATGACATAAAGTCACTTTCATCATTTACCAAGAGAAGAGAAACACTTGATTTTGCAGGATTTCTAACTTTAAATAAAGAAGAAGAGCCCATTTTTAATTTTGGAAAATTTAAAGGAAAGCGAATTAAAGAGGTTTTAGAACAAGAACCCGGATATTTTGGATGGATGCTCAATGCTGATTTTCCAAAGTATACCCAAAAGGTGTTGACACAAATTAAATTGGGAACTTGGAAACCATAGACCAATGAAAATTATTTGTATAGGTAGAAATTATACAGATCATATTGAGGAACTCTCAAATGAACGACCTAAAGAACCTGTGATTTTTATAAAACCTGATTCTGCGGTGTTGCCTAAAGAGCAAGACTTTTACCGTCCTGAATTCAGTAATGATATCCACTATGAAGTGGAGCTTTTGGTTAAAATTCAAAAAGTAGGAAAACATATTGCTGAAGAATTTGCTTCGAATTATTACGATGAGATTGGATTAGGCATCGATTTTACAGCCAGAGACTTACAAACACAATTAAAACAAAAAGGTTTACCTTGGGAGAAATCGAAAGGATTTGACGGTTCGGCAGTTATAGGAAAGTGGGTTTCTAAAGCACAATTTGAAAACTCAGAAAATATTTCGTTTTCATTGGAAAAAAATGGAGTTCAAGTGCAACGTGGAAACACTGAATTGATGCTATGGAAAATTGATGAAATTATAGCTTACGTTTCCCAGTTTTTCATGTTAAAAAAAGGAGATTTGATTTTTACCGGCACACCTGCTGGTGTAGGTCCAGTTCAGGAAAACGATGTGCTAGTAGGAAAAATTGAGCAAGAAGTATATTTTAGGACAATTATTAAATAGCGATTATGGCTTACGATTTGAAACAGGTTGAAGAACTCGCAGATGGAGACAACGAGTTTAAAGTAACACTGGTAAAGGCATTTGTAGAAGAAATTCCGCAAGACATTCAGGCCTTAGAAGAAGCAGTCAATACAAAAGACCATGCATTAACGTATCAGATGGCTCATAAAATGAAACCTAACTTTATGATGTTTGGTCGAAGCGATTTAATGCTATTAGCCCTTTCTATTGAAAAAAGGGGAAAGGCTGAAGAGTCTTTTGATGAAATTGCTGAAAGTTTTAAAGAATTGAAGGCCCAAACAAGTTTGATGATCAAAGCAATAGTTGCCGATTTCAGTTTCTAATGAAAGCGGTTTTAATCAGTATAGGAGACGAACTTCTCATCGGACAGGTTGTAAATTCCAATGCTTCATTTATAGGTAAACAACTCACTAGTATTGGGATTGAGGTTCTTCAAATACTCACAGTCGGTGATAGTCGTAATTCGATTACTGAAGCCTTAAATTTCAGTCTAATAAATGCTGATTTAGCCATTATTACAGGAGGATTAGGGCCTACCAAAGACGATATCACCAAAAAAGTTTTTTGTGATTTTTTTAATGATACACTAGTCGAAAACAAAGAGCTATTGGCAAAACTAAGACGGTTTTTTGAGTTGAAATTACGCATCAAAATGACCGAAATTAATGAGCAACAAGCTTATTTGCCGTCCCGATGTACACTTTTAGAAAACAAGTACGGAACCGCTTCTGGTATGTGGATGAGTAAAGAAAATACAGAGTTTATTTCTCTACCTGGTGTTCCTTTCGAAATGAAAGAGCTCATGCGCACTGAAGTCATCCCTAGATTACAAGCGAGATATACATTGCCCTTTATAGTTCATAAAACTATGCTAGTCTATGGGTTAGGTGAAAGTTTAATTGCTGAACGAATTCATGATATTGAAGAAAATTTACCTGAATTTCTTTCGCTTTCCTATTTACCGAATTTGGGCCGTGTTCGACTTCGACTAACCGCTAGGGGAAAAGATGAGAAGGCATTAATCAGTGAAGTTGATAAGTGTATCGAAAGTATTGCACAAAGATTAGAGACGCATTATGTTGGTCTTGAAGGAATGGCTGAAATTGAAAGGCTCATTGTCGAAAATGCGATACAAAATCAATTGAGCATAGGTACAGCTGAAAGTTTTACAGGTGGTGGAATTGCCAAAAAATTAACTTCTGTTCCAGGCGCTTCAAAAATATTCAGAGGGGGATTAGTCGCTTACCATACCTCGGTTAAAGTATCCTTGTTAAAAGTTGATCCAAGTGAAATAAAACAGCACAGTGTTGTTTCTAAAGAAGTAGCTGAGACAATGGCTATTGGTGCAAGAGAAAAGTTACAATGTGATATAGCAGTTGCAACTACTGGAATTGCCGGTCCTTCCAAAGGAGATTCAGACTCAGATATAGGAACGGCGGTCATTGCTATAAGTACAGAAGGTCGATGTTATTCTCATGTATTTAATCTCGGAAATCACAGAATAAGAATCACTGAAAAGGCTATAAATAAAGGTTTAGAATTGCTGTATGCCGAAATATTAAATAATGCAAATATTAATTTGTGATAATCAAAATAATATCTAAATTTGCACACTCTTAAAACAGAAGAACTAAAACGATTTAAAATGTCAAAAATTTGTGAAGTTACAGGCAAGAAAGTAATGTTCGGTAATAATGTATCGTTTTCGATTAACAAGACAAAAAGACGTTTTGACGTTAATATTTCTAAGAAAAGATTTTATGTTCCTGAAGAAGGTAAGTGGGTAACATTAAACGTCTCATCTAAAGGAGTGAAAATTATTGACAAAAAAGGTATATCTGCCGTCTTAAAAGAGTCAAGAGCAAAAGGGTTTATCGACTAGGTAGGCAAAGATTTAAAGGAATCAAAACATGGCAAAAAAAGGAAATCGCATACAAGTAATCTTAGAGTGTACAGAGCACAAAGAATCAGGTATGCCAGGCACTTCAAGATATATAACAACTAAGAATAAAAAGAACAGTCCTGATCGACTCGAGATAAAAAAATTCAATCCGATTTTGAAGAGAATGACTGTTCATAAAGAGATTAAATAAGATGGCAAAGAAAACAGTAGCAACACTTCAGTCAAAGTCTAAGCGTTTAACTAAAGCGATTAAAATGGTAAAGTCTCCGAAATCAGGAGCTTATACTTTTGTAGAGTCTGTAATGCCACCTGAAATGGTCAAAGACTTTTTTAGCAAAAACTAATCTTCAAATTTATAGTATATAAAAGCCGCTGTTGAGCGGCTTTTTTTATCACCTATCTTTGTAAGAGAGTTTCTGGTATGAGTGATTTAAAAAAGATTTTCAATACACAAAAAGAACAGTCTTTAAATAAAGGATTGGAAGTCTCAAAACGTTCATTTTTCAATAAGCTTACTCAAGTCTTAGTCGGAAAGAAAAGTATAGATGATGAGTTACTTGATGAATTAGAAGAGGTTTTAATCTCCTCTGATGTAGGAGTAGAAACCACACTGAAAATTATTGAACGATTAGAAGAGCGTGTGCAAAGACACAAATACAGTAAGCTTGAAGATTTAGCGCAATACCTACGAGAAGAAATCAATGACTTGTTAAAATCACAGCAAGATTTTGAATCTGATGAGAATAAGCATCAAGAATTACAGGTTGTTATGGTTGTTGGAGTTAATGGAGTGGGTAAAACTACAACAATTGGAAAAATGGCTTATCAGCTTCAAAAAGAAGGTAAAAAAGTCATATTAGGGGCAGGAGACACGTTTAGAGCTGCAGCCTCTGACCAGCTAAAAACCTGGGCGCAACGCGTTAATTGCGAAATAGTTACCTCGCAACCAAACACAGATCCATCATCCGTAGCCTTTGAAACACTTCAAGTAGCTATTTCTAAAAAGGCTGATGTGGTGCTTTTAGACACTGCAGGCCGTTTGCATAACAAAGTCAATTTAATGAATGAATTGTCGAAAATCAAAAGAGTGATGTCAAAAGTAATTCCAGACGCTCCTCACAAAGTCCTATTGGTTTTAGACGGATCTACAGGACAAAATGCCTTTGCACAAGCTAAAGCCTTTACCAATGCTACGGAGGTAAGTGGATTAGCAATTACTAAATTAGACGGAACTGCTAAAGGAGGGGTGGTCATTGGTATTTCTGATCAATTCCAAATACCAGTCCAATATATTGGAGTGGGAGAAGGCATAGAAGATCTTCAAGAATTTGATGCACATACCTTTGTAAATTCTTTCTTCTCACTCTAGATATGAAGACTAAAAGTATAAAAAAATCAAGAATTAATGTGGTTACATTAGGGTGTAGCAAAAATTTGTATGATTCTGAAGTTTTGACCGGTCAGTTGAAGGCCGGAGGAAAAGAAGTCGTTCACGAGCAGCATGGGGACATAGTTGTGATTAACACATGTGGTTTTATCGCCAATGCTAAAGAAGAAAGTATCAATACAATATTGGAATACGTTAAACTCAAAAACGAAGGTGAAGTTGAAAAAGTTTTTGTTACGGGTTGTTTGAGTGAGCGTTATAAAGACGATTTAGAAAAAGAAATCCCTGATGTAGATCGGTATTTTGGCACCCATCATCTGCCACAATTACTTAGAGCTCTGGGAACGGATTATAAAAAGGAACTCATAGGAGAGCGTTTAAATAGCACACCACCACATTTTGCCTACTTGAAAATTGCTGAGGGATGTGATCGTCCTTGTTCGTTTTGTGCGATACCCCTGATGCGCGGCAAGCACAAGTCAAAACCAATAGAAGAACTAGTTTTAGAAACTAAAAAACTGGCTGGTAATGGGGTAAAGGAATTGATATTAATCGCTCAAGATTTAACCTATTACGGTCTTGACATATACAAGAAAAGAGCTTTAGCAGAACTCTTAAAAGCCCTGTGTGAGGTTGATGGAATTGAATGGATTAGACTGCATTATGCCTTTCCAACGGGTTTTCCTTTGGAGGTACTTGATTTAATTCGAGAGGAAGCAAAAATTTGCAATTATATTGATATTCCATTGCAACATATAGCAGACCCCATCCTTAAAAGCATGCGAAGAGGTACCACTAAAACTAAAACAGACAAACTCTTAACACAGTTCAGAGAAAGTGTACCGGGAATGTCTATTAGAACGACTCTTATTGTAGGTTATCCAGGTGAAACAGAACAAGATTTTAAGGTGCTTAAAGATTGGGTTAAAAAACAGCGTTTTGATCGTTTAGGATGTTTTGCGTACAGCCATGAAGAACAAACCCACGCCTATCAGCTTGAGGACGATGTTCCTGAAGACGTTAAAATGAATCGTGCGAACGAAATTATGGAAATTCAATCGCAGATTTCTTGGGAAAAAAACCAAGAACTAATTGGCCAAACCTTCAAGTGCATTGTCGATCGATTAGAAGGGGGGTACTATATCGCCAGAACACAGTTTGATTCTCCTGAAGTTGACAATCACGTTTTGATTTCCTCAGAGAATCACTATTTACAACCAGGACACTTTATTCAAGTTCGCATCGAAAGTGCTGAAGACTTCGATTTATACGGAAAACCAGTCTAATTCTGCTTAAGGTTTTTTTCAAACCCTAAAAAACGTTTTCCCAATGCAGCCATAAAGGGAATACCTAACTCATCGTATTCATAAAGGCCATCGTTGAATTGTTCGTTCTTATTGACCAATAAGGTTACGGATAAAAAGAAATCGATATCGTTTTCTTCATCCACTATATAGGCTGTATCTGTAAGTGTTCCATAGGCCAATCCAACTTTATTGTGAATTTTTATGAAGGGCTTGTTTATTTGTTTTTGATCACCAAAAACTAAGAATTTTACATAGCTATCGAAATAAGTGCTTTGATCATATCCTAGGTCTTTAGGAGTTTTAGCCATAGTTTCGATTAAAAACACACGTTGCTCATCATTGATTTTAAAGCGCATATTCTCCTCGTATAATTCTGAATGAATTAATCTTTTGATAGTTTGCATTTGGTCTTTTAGATCATACCAGTTTTTTAAACTAAAATCAAAAGAACCCTCTTTTCGCTCGCCATTATCATCGATATACGAAATTCCTTTTTCAACACCTAACAAATCAAGTTTGCGGATAGGTGCATTTGTCTGTGAAGCAATACTAAAAATCGTATCTGTATTTTCGAAAAAGTAAATGGGAAGGGTTGTTTGTTCAGCCGAATTCGCAGTGCTCAAACGATGACTAATTCTACTATTTTCAAAACCTAATTCTATAAATCGACGATTGTAATAATCAGTACCTAATAATTCAAAGAGTAAATTATTGGCCTTATTATCACTCACTGCAAAAATTTGCTCTATACTTCGTGAAACTGAAATAGGTAAGGTGTCACCTTGAACTAGAAAAGGAGTATTTCTATTTACGTTTTCAAATTCATTTAGTTTTTCAAGCGCAAAAATAGTTGCTGGTAATTTTACCGTACTAGCTGGATAGAAATAATGTTTTTCATCTTTTGGAGCATAAGAAAAATGATAGTCTTCAAACTCAGTATCATCCATTGTAGAGCGTCTACTGTAACGAATTTGCAACTCGAATTTTTCCGGTTGTGAAATTATTTCTTGAATGGTATTGTTTTCTGAATCAGAAATCCATTTTGACAAAGCTTCTGCGTTAATGGTATGCTCAGATAAAGATTGAAATTGTATGCCTGAAGAATTAGAATCAGGGCAAGATGAACAATTTGATTGAGAATTAGATTTTGAACATGATACAAGGAGTAGTAAGATGGCTGCAGTGCCAATTAAATTAAGATTTTTCGTAAAAAGCACGATGGGGTTTTAAGTGTTCTTTGAAGAAAGTTAATTCTTTCAATTCGATTATCAAAAAAACACTGCAGAGGTAGGTTGAAGTTTGTTCTAATCCTTGGCAAGACTTCTTGTTGTAATGCGGTAAGTTTTCCTTTTGAAGAAATTCAATCAAATGCGTTAAAAAATGTTTCGCAGTTTGATTAGCTTCTGGACCTCTGAAATCCCATTTTAATTTAATTTTCTGACCGGACATAGGTTTCTGCAAATTGACCGAACGACATCATTAAAGCGAGATGTTTTTCCCTGAAATAATGTTTGAAATACCATTTGAATAATCTTAGTCCAATCGGCTTAAATCGAAATTTATATGCCACAGTCCAAAGGGTTTGATTGTGGGTAAGTACTTTGAAATGATGGCTTTCAGTTACTGCAATACTCGAATTTTCATATCTCAGATGTAAATCTTCCGATCCTTTTCGCTCTAGCACAGTTTCTTGGATAATGACCTGTTTATTGTGGTGTTTCTGATATAAAATGGCTTGTGCATTTGACTGACCAACTTCACCACTTACAGTTTGATAATAAGTCAGATCAGTTTGCCATTTTGACAAGAGATCAGGATTGGTATAAAGGGCGAGGACTTGCTCTTTATTGCAATGAATGGGTATCTCAATCTCGTACTTCAATCTCTTCTTTTGTTTAAAATTAGCTTTGGTCAGATTTTAAAGTTTTAAAATTTCCTTAAATCCCACGAATAATCGACTAAAATACTAGTTTATTTATATTTTTGCCATTCGTATGATAAGAAAAACTAAACTGTTTATAATTACTTCAATAGTGTTGACATTCCAATCTTGTGAAATGTTTGTAAGAAACACAAGTGAGGCCGATAATGTTATTGCAAGGGTAGGGGAAGAAAAACTCTATGAAATCGACATTCCTGATTTTAGTTATATCAAGGATAGTTTAGAGCTCTTTAAAACGAGAAGGGCTTTCATTGAGGACTGGGCCACTAAGCAATTACTTTTCGATGATGCAGTCATCAATTTACCCAAACAGAAAAAAGAGGAATTAGATCGACTTGTGAATCAATACCAACACGATTTATACACGAAGTATTATTACGATTTACTTGTAGATGACCAAAGCATAGACACCTTAATCAATGATACAGAGCTTTTAGCACTTCATGAAAAGGAGCGTAAAAACTTTGTGCTAGAAGACGATATTTACAGGTTGCGATATTTAAGTTTAGATACCTCTTACAGCAGAGTGGACGAGGTCAAAAAAGCACTAATTCGATTTAGTGTAAGTGACAGCGTATTTTTAGATTCACTTTTGACACATAACTATTTAATTAACGCTAATTTAAACGAACGAAAATGGTTCAAGTCAAGGAGTTTATTTACAACAATTCCTCCTTTAAAAGACGTTAATAAAAGACGTTTACAACGCAATCAATACGTTTTTGATTTGAGAGATAGTAGTGGAATTTATTTGGGGAAAGTTGCAGAAGTCTTGACAGCTAAATCGATTGCTCCATTTGAATTCGTAGCTCCAGAGCTGAGGAAAATACTATTCAATCGCAAGAAATTTGAATTGTTGTATAAACGTAAGAAAGAAGCCACCAATCAAGCAAAAATTGACCGAAAATTTGAAATTTATGATTAAAGCATTACAACCTATTGTTATAACCCTTTTAATAATGACCTCCTATGCATTTGGTCAAGACACGGCCCCTCCAAAGCGAATTAAAGTTGATGGGGTTGTTGCCGTTATTGGTGACTATGTGATTTTAGAATCCGACATTGACAAACTGAGTATTGACCTAGAAAATCAAGGTGTATCAAAACAAGAAATCACCAATTGCCAGTTGATGGGTAAATTGATGGAAGATCGTCTTTATGCGCACCACGCTATTCAGGATAGTTTGCTGGTTGCAGATGATCAAGTAAACGCGATGATTGAAAATCAAGTTCAGCAATTAACTGCTCAAGTGGGGTCTATTGAAAAGGTTTTGAAATTTTATAAAAAGCCCGACTTACAATCTTTTAAAGACGAACTTTTCGAGATCAACAAGTTAAGAATGTTGGCCGACAAGATGCGAAATGATATCATAACTGATATTGAAGTAACTCCAGAAGAGGTTCGTCAATTTTTCAATTCAATACCAGAAGAAGAACGCCCTGTTTTCGGTGCTGAGTTAGAAATTTCTCAAATAGTGAAACAACCCAAACCCACAGAGGAAGACAAGCAAAAAGTTATTCAACGACTTGAACAAATCAAACAGGATGTAGAAATAAGCGGATCCTCATTTAGTGTCAAGGCTATCTTATATTCGCAAGACCCTGGGTCAAAATCCAATGGTGGGGCTTATACTATGGATAAACAAACACCTTTTGTCAAGGAGTTCAAAGATGTTGCATTTAGCTTAAAAGAAGGTGAAATATCAGAACCATTTGAGACTGATTTTGGGTTTCACATCATATTGGTCGAACGTATTAGAGGACAAGAGGTAGATCTTAGACATATTTTGATTGCACCTGAAATTGACAACGATGCTGTTGAGCGCGCTAAAAGTCAATTGGATAGCGTTCGAACAGAAATAGCTGCAAATCATTTAGATTTTGCTGAAGCTGCACGGTTATTTTCAGACGAAAAAGAAACAAAATTTGATGGAGGTGTTCTTCGAAATCCTGCTGATTTTAGTGCTCGTTTTGAATTGACTAAAATGGATCCAACA
>NZIQ01000040.1 GCA_002691685.1 Flavobacteriaceae bacterium
AGGCATTAGCTAGTTATCAAAAGAGAGAACGACGATTTGGAAAAACTACAGAACAACTTCAAGAATTCAATGTTAATTCAAAATAAACGCAGGTTTATAACTTATCTTTTCTTAGGATTTTCCTTTTTAGGAACCCTAACCACCCTAGCTCAAGAAATGAGTTTTGAAGAGAGTGAAACTTTTATACTTGGCGATCTTAAGGTCACCGGCTTAAAAAGTTATAATGAACAGACGGTAAAAACTTATACAGGTTTACGAGTTGGACAGGTCATAGAAATACCTGGGGAGGAAATTTCAGGAATTATTAAAAAACTTTGGAACCTTGAACTCTTTAGTGATGTGGCGTTTTATTACAATGACATCAAAGGGGATAGTATATTTCTTGAACTCAACATCAAGGAGCGCCCAACCCTAAATCAAGTTACCTTTTACGGGATAAAAAAATCCAAAGCTGACGAGCTACTTAAAGATGCAGATTTAAAAACAGGAAAGAAAATCACTGAAAGTTTAATAGCCAATACCAAGAACTACATCCAAAATACTTATAAAGAAAAGGGGTATCTCAATGCAAAAGCAACCATTGCCACTTCTGCAGATTCATCTGGAGTTAATGTCCAAAATATGGTGATTAACGTCAATAAGGGGCCTAAAGTAAAAATTGGAGAAATTGTATTTGACGGTCGAGAAAAACTGAAGTCTAAAGCACTGGAAAGAGCGCTAAAGAATACAAAAATTAAAAAAATCTATCGCTTTTGGAAAAAGTCGAGATACAAAAAAGAAGATTTTGACGAAGATCTCAAAAGTTTAGTAGATGCTTATGCAGAAAAGGGGTATCGCGATGCGCGAGTGATTGAAGACAGTATCTATCCGATTAGTGACGAGCTCATCGGAATTCATCTTAAAATACAAGAGGGGAATCGCTATTATTTTGGGGATATAGATTTTGTTGGAAATACGGTTTATGCTGATCGTGAACTCAACCAACTTTTGGGAATCAAAAAAGGAGATTCCTACAACGGAGTGCAACTTAAAAAGAGAATTGCAGATACCTCTAAACCCGATGGAGAAGACATTACTAATCTCTATCAAAACAACGGTTATTTATTTTCAAGTATTAATCCTGTCGAGGTCTCTGCGCAGAACGATACCATTGATTTTGAGATTCGTATCATAGAAGGAAAAGAGACCTTTCTAAATCATGTAAATGTTGTTGGTAATGATAAGACCAATGATCACGTTATTTACAGGGAATTAAGAACCAAACCTGGACAGAAATACAGCAAAGACAATATCGTAAGATCAATTCGGGAGCTAGGTCAATTGGGCTTTTTTGATCCCGAACAAATTGCTCCTGATGTTCAAAACCCAAATCCAAATGATGGAACAGTTGATTTGGAGTATTCTCTAGTCGAATCTGGATCAAGCCAAATCGAACTTCAAGGTGGAGTTGGGGGAGGGGGATTCATCGGAACCCTTGGATTATCATTTAATAATTTTTCAATAGGAAATATTTTCAATAAGGAGGCGTATAAGCCTGTTCCCATGGGAGATGGGCAAACCTTTTCTCTTCGATTGCAGGCGAGTCGAACCTTTAGAGTATACAGTCTAATATTCGCTGAACCCTGGTTGGGCGGAAAAAAGCCAGTTAATTTTAATTTTTCACTGCAGAGAACACAGCAATTCGCAGCCTCTTTTGCCGGTGGGACATTTGATGTAGATAAATCAAGGGGATTCTCAATTAGCGGTATTTCTGCAGGCTTGTCAAAGCGTGTTCAATGGCCAGACGATTTCTTTGTTATATCGCATGCCTTAAGCTATCAATACTATAGTTTTAACAATTTTAATAACGGATTATTCAATTTCGGAAATGGGTCGTCAAACTCGATTACCTACACCGTAGGAGTTTCAAGGAGTTCCCAAGGACCGAGTAGAATATTTCCGCTGACAGGTTCAAATTTCGAGTTTTCAGCTCGTTTAACTCCTCCTTATTCTGCGTTTTCTAAAAAAGATTACAAAGGTTTACGAGAGGAAATTAGAGAGGTTACAGAAGAGCTTTTAGATGTTGGAATTGACGGAGAAAATGCAACAGAACTCAGTCGAGAGTTGGAATCTCTTGAGGAAGAGCGGTTTAAGTTATTAGAATTTTATAAAATTAAATTCAGAGGCGATTGGTACACTCGTATTGTGGATAAACTTGTTTTTAGAACTAATGCTGAATTCGGATTTTTAGGGGCCTACAATAACGATATTGGCAATGTTCCTTTTGAGCGTTACTACGTCGGTGGAGATGGATTGGGGAACTTTACTCTTGATGGTAGAGAAAATATACAACTGAGAGGATATGAAAATAGCTCTATTACTCCGTATAGTGTTAATCCGATTACAGGTCGAAGAGAACAAGATGGAGGTACGATATACAACAAGTTTTCACTAGAACTAAGATATCCACTGACGCTAAAACCTTCGGCTTCTATTTACACCTTGACTTTCTTAGAAGCGGGAAATGCCTTTAATAATTTCTCAAAGTTCAATCCATTTGAACTTAAGAGGTCAGCAGGTATTGGAGTAAGGATTTTTATGCCAGCATTTGGACTACTTGGTATTGATTTTGGTTATGGATTTGATACAGATGCAAATCCAAATTCTTCAGGGCCTAGTGGTTGGCAGACACATTTCATCATCGGACAACAATTTTGATTTATATGAGGTATCGACTTTGGCACGGTTTTTTCTACACAACACTTGTAGTACTTTTTGCGTTTACTTGTGTAGAAGATGCATATGCGCAAAGAAGTATTCGAATGGCTTATGTGGATATGGAGTACATCTTAGAACAAGTGGCTTCATATCGAGATGCTGAGGACGCTTTAAATGAAAAAGCATTGAAATGGCAAACAGCTATAGAGTTGAAAAGATCAGAAGTTGAGGGATTAAAAGAGGCTTTAGCTCTAGAACGAGCAGTTCTTGCGCAGTCTATAATAAGTGATAGAGAAGAGGATATTAAATTTCTTGAAAGTGAAATTGCAGCGGAGCAACAAGAGAAATTTGGGCCTAAAGGAGAATACGTGTTACAACAAGAACTTTTGATACAGCCTATTCAGGATCAAGTTTTTGAGGCGGTTCAAAAGATAGGTAGTTCGAAAAAGTACGATTTTATTTTTGATAAATCAGCAGATGTTGTAATGTTGTACTCCGAAAAAAGGCATGATATCAGTGATTTAGTGCTTAGAGAAATCGGAAGATCTGTCCGTTTAAGCGAGTCTAAAGAAGATCAAGAGTTTAACGATCGTTTGAAAGCACTGCAAAACGAGCAGGAATTGGAAAATGAAACACGGTTTGATCAAGAGGTTTTAGATCGACAAAAAGAACTAGAAGAAGCTCAAGAGGCGAGACAAAAACAAATTGAAAATCGAAAAGCTGAAAGTCTGAGAAAGCGAGAAGAGCGAAGAAAAGAATATGAAGAGCGAAAGCAAGCTGCTCTTGAAAAAAGAGAGGCACAACGAAAAGCAGCTATAGAGGCAAGAAATAAAAGAGTTAAAAAAGACAGTACAAACAATAATTAGAATTTAAATTAAATAGAGATGAGATCATTAAAATCAATTGTAATAGCGGCGTTATTATTATTTACCGCAACCAGTTCGGTAGTCGCGCAGAGTAAGGTCGCACACATCAATGTACAGCAATTACTTGGAGATATGCCTGATATGAAGTCTGCACAAGCTGAATTAAAAAAATTAGAGGCGACTTACAAGGCAGATATCGAAGCGTCTGTTGCTGAATTGCAAAAGAAATTCGTTACCTATCAGAACGAAGCGAATTCTAAAACTGCAGAAGAAAACAAGGCTAGAGCAGACGAATTGCAAGCAGCTGAAAGAAACATTGCTAGCGCTGAGCAAGCAGCTTTACAAGAATTACAGAAGAAACAACAGGAATTATTCGCTCCTATTTCTGATAAAGCAAAAGCAGCCATAGAGAAAGTAGCTGCGACAAAAGGCTTTGACTACGTGATTGATGCGAGTCCAGGTTTAGGCCTTATCGTTGCTAACGGCAGTGATATTCTTGCAGATGTAAAAAGAGAATTGGGATTTTAATTAGAATCTATTCTATAAAGTACAAGCCGCTTGTTAATCCAACAAGCGGTTTTTTAGTTTTATGATAGGAATTTTTGACTCAGGTGTAGGAGGATTATCGCTTTTAAATGCTGTTCAAAGGGTCTATCCTTTTGAAGACTGTCTTTATATATCCGATAATAAACACGCTCCTTATGGCGAAAAAAAAGTAAGCTTTATTCTTGAACGATGTCGAAAACACATTGAATTTTTTATTGAACAAGGTGCGAGCATAATTATCATCGCCTGCAATACAGCCACAACAATTGCAATTAAGTCACTTCGAAAAGAGTTTGATCTTCCATTTATTGGAATAGAACCGGCGATTAAACCTGCTATTACTATTTCAACAAGTTCTAAAATTGGGGTGATCGCCACACGGGCTACACTTAGCAGTTCTTTATACAATACCACCAAGGGCAAGTACGCAAATCCCGAATCTGTTGTTGAGGTAATAGGAGAAGGCTTTGTAGAAGCAGTTGAATCTGGTAGCATACAATCAAAATCGTTCCAAGAACAATTAAGAGAAACTATATTTTTTTTTAAGCGTCATGAAGTGAGATATGTGGTTTTGGGTTGTACTCATTATTTTTTTCTCAAAGACGAGTTTGAACGAATTGCGGGCGACACAATGAAGTTTATAGAACCTACTGAGGCAATAATCAATAGGCTACAAGCAATCTACGGTGAAAACCATATGTCAAGTTCTAAACAAGCAAAAACCTCAATCTATTGCAGTGGTGCAGGTGATGCTGTTCTACGAATACTCAAAGGGCAAAAATTCAGATTGCTTCAGTTGGACTATTGATCTTCACCCAAGTTTCTATTTGAAAAGAAACAGGATGTCTTTCGTCTTTGGGATGAATGGTTTTCTTCATGAGTTTCCACTCCTTAAAGTCGATTTCCGGAAAAAAAGTATCCGCTTCAAAGATACCCTGGACTCTTGTAATTTCTAGAGTAGTCGCTTTAGACAAAGCCTGGCGGTATATTTGACCACCTCCAATAACATACAATTTTGAGTAATGTTTAAGTGTTTTTATGGCATCTTCTAGGTCATTAAATATACCATCAACTTGAAAAGGTGGAGTGTAATTTTCATCTCGACTTAGCACATAATGAGCTCTGCCAGGAAGTGCTTTTGGAAAACTCTCAAGTGTTTTTCGTCCCATTAGCATAGGGCTTCCCATGGTTTGGGTCTTAAAATGCCTAAAGTCATTGGGCAGATGCCAAGGTAGGTCGCCATTTAATCCCATACCTTTATTTTGATCGAATGCGGCAATTATTATTATTTCAGAAGTATCCAAATTGTTGTTATTTTGTGAACAAAATTAAACCAAATCAGGCGTTAAAGAATGGGATATCAAATTAAAAATATCAGCGGATTAGCTGTGGTCGAAGTTGTCTTTAAATTTCAAGCAAAACCTACAGACCATGTTTTTGTCGCAGGTGATTTTAACCACTGGAACCCCAAATCAATCTCACTTTCCTTGAATAAAAAAGGATATTTTAACTGCGCTATTTTATTGCCAGCTAAAAATAAGTTTGAATACAGGTTTGTCGTTAACGACAAGTTTGTTCAAGACCCAACTTGTGAGATTAGGGTTTGGAACTCTTTTGCCCAAGCCGATAATTCAGTGCTTACCACTTAAACAGCCACAGCAGCTTTTATAGCTGGATGTGGATTATAATTTTCAAGGGTAAAATCATCAAAGCTGAATTCATCAATAGTTTTTATAGCAGGATTAAGTTTCATCTTTGGTAGTTCCCTTATTTCTCTACTCAATTGTAATTCGACTTGCTCCATATGATTGTTGTAGATGTGAACATCTCCAAAAGTGTGAATAAAGTCACCGTATTCTAAACCACATAAATGTGCCACCATCATACAAAGCAATGCGTATGAGGCAATATTGAAAGGAACTCCTAAAAATACGTCTGCACTTCTTTGGTACAGTTGGCACGAGAGTTTGTTGTCAGCAACATAAAATTGAAAAAAAGCATGACATGGAGGTAGTGCGGCTTTACCATTAGCTACATTGTCTGAAAAATTCCTAGAGGTGTCGGGAAGTACAGATGGATTCCAAGCACTGACAAGCATTCTTCGACTATTGGGGTCCTTTTTAAGAGTTCGAATCAATTCTTTAATTTGATCGATTTCTTCAGAATTCCAATTTCTCCATTGATGACCATAAACAGGTCCTAAATTCCCATGTTCATCTGCCCATTCATTCCAAATACGAACTCCATTTTTTTTGAGATATCCAATATTAGTATCACCTTTTAAAAACCAGAGCAACTCATAAATGATAGATTTGAGATGCACTTTTTTTGTCGTAACCAATGGGAACCCATCCTGCAGGTTAAACCTCATTTGATAACCGAAAATACTTTTTGTTCCTGTGCCTGTGCGATCACCTTTTTCGACGCCATTTGCTATAATGTGTTTAAGTAAGTCGTGATATTGTTGCATAATCAAGTCTCTCAATTCTATAAAGCTAAGCTAAGGCAAGCTCAACTATTTTTTTCATCATTAAATAAGTAGTTATGAAAAAGTAATCAACCGAGAATGATTCCTGCCATGGTTGCTGATAAGAGTGAGGCAATTGTTCCTCCAATTAGGGCTTTAATTCCAAGTTCTGAAAGTAGTTTTCGCTTAGAAGGTACAAGGGCTCCTATTCCACCAATTTGTATTCCAATAGAGGCGAAGTTCGCAAAACCACAAAGCATATAGGTTGCCATAATCACTGATTTATTGTAAGCCAATTGAATGCTTGATGCACTGTCTTTTAATTCAGCTAATTGGGTGTAAGCAACAAATTCAGAAGCTACAATCTTAATTCCTAAGAGTTGCCCCATTAAACTAAGGTCTTCCTGTGCGACTCCAATAATCCACATCAGAGGTGCACAAAGCATTCCCAAAATAAATTCTAGTGACAAGGATTCAAAATGTGTTTTATTACTTATCCATTCATTTAGTGCACCTATTGTTCCAATCTCAAAAAGAATACCATTAATTAAAGCAATCATTGCCACAAAAACCAATAGCATACCACCTACATTTACGGCGAGTTTAATGCCTTCTGTGGTGCCGTTCGAAAGTGCATCTAAAATATTATCACCAAAATTCTGTTCGTCTATAGCTACTGTTTTACTGACTTCTTCTGTTTGTGGGATTAAAATTTTTGATATAACCACAGCTCCTGGCGCCGCCATAACGGAAGCGGCGATTAGATGCCTCGCAAATTCAAGTCGTAAAACAGGATCATTTTGACCTAAGAATCCGACATATGAGGCTAGGACTCCTCCTGCTACAGTTGCCATCCCCCCAATCATGACTAATAAAATTTCAGATCTATTCATCTTTTTGAGATACGCCTTAATCAGCAGTGGAGCTTCTGTTTGTCCCAAAAAAATATTACCAGCAACCGATAAACTTTCAGCTCCTGATATACCTAATGATTTAGTTAAGGCCCACGCCAATCCTTTTACTATTTTCTGAATAATACCAAAGTAATAAAGTACGGAGGTAAGTGCTGAAAAGAATAAAATCGTAGGTAAAATTTGAAATGCAAAAACATATCCAATACTAGGGTCTTCAATGTTTAATAAGTTTCCAAAAACAAAGCGGCTCCCTGTTTCTGTAAAATTTAGGATACTGGTAAAAAAGGAGCCTAAAATATTAAAGAGTTGTTGTACAATTTTGATTTTTAAAACACCTAAGGCAAGTATAAATTGCATACTCAATCCAACGAATACAATTTTCCAAGGAATCTTTTTTCTGTTACTCGATAAAACGTAGGTTACCAAAAGCAGAAAAGCGATTCCCAACGAACCTCTTAATAGAGCAGTAAAACTCATTATTCCCCTCTATTTTTAAGTTCGTCTCGTAGGAGGGCAGCAGCTTCGTAATTTTCAGACTTTAACATCTTTTTTAATTCTTGGTCAAGTTGCCGGATGCTGAAATTGGAATATGGGTTCTTCGAAGCTTCTGCCTTAGTGGTCAACTCAAAATTTTGAAAATTTTCCTGTTCCAAGTCGACTTCAGGTTCTTCTGTGTTGTCTTCACTTTTCTCTTCAAAAGTATAGTATATTCCAGCTTGTTCTAAAATCTCGGCGTAGGTGTAAATGGGTGCTTGAAAACGTTGAGCCATAGCGATCGCATCACTTGTTCTGGAATCAATGATTTCCTGAATTCCATCGCGTTCACAGATTAAACTTGAGTAAAATAAACCGTCTTCTAATTTGTGTATAATTATTTCTTTGAGGTCTACTTGAAATCGATCTAAAGTGTTTTTAAAGACGTCGTGTGTCATTGGTCTAGACGTTTTTAATTTTTTCTCAAGCGTAAATGCTATAGCTTGAGCCTCAGGGGATCCAATTACAATTGGTAATTTGCGGTCTCCATCTGATTCTCTTAACACGAGTATATATGCGTTATTGTTGCTGTGACCGTAGGTAAATCCCTTAATTTCAAGACGTATTTTTTTCATGGACTGCGTACTACAGACAAAGAAATGAAAAATTTAACCGTTTTGAATTTTAAAGGCTTTTAATTTTTCAATTAATTGCGGTACGACTTCGAATGCATCTCCTATAACAGCGTAGTCAGCTGCCTTTACAAAAGGAGCTTCAGGATCGGTGTTAATTACGACTTTAACTTTTGATGAACTCACACCTGCGAGGTGTTGTATAGCTCCAGAAATTCCGATAGCGATGTAAAGATTACTGGCGACAGGTTTTCCTGTTTGACCTACATGTTCTGAATGTGGCCTCCATCCCATATCAGAAACTGGCTTTGAACAAGCCATGGCAGCTCCAAGAACATCAGCTAAATCTTCAATCATTTTCCAGTTATCAGGTCCTTTAAGTCCTCTCCCTCCTGAAACGACAACGTCTGCATCAGCGATTGAAATCTGGCCTTCAAGGGTGTCCTGACCTTTAATTTCAAGGGCTGAAGATGCAATATTAGCAGTAAGTTCAAAAGATTCAATTTCAGTTGCTGCATGGTCTACGTTTTGACCAAAACTGTTTTTTGTCAAACCTAGAATTTTCACTGTAGCATTCATTTGTGTATGGGCAAAAGCCTTATTGCTATATACGCTTCGCTTAACAGTGAATGGTTTTTTTTCAAGCGGAAGATCAACGATGTTGTTGGTATAAGCTGCTTCTAATTTTTGGGCTAAAATTCCAGACATATACTTGGAGTTGGTCGAGCTCGAAACTACAATGATATCGCAGTTCAATTTTTGACTAACCTCTGCCACACAATCGGCATAGTTTTTAGCATTGAAAGATTGTAGGTGCTCACTATGAACTTCTATGACCTTTTGAACGCCGTATTTTTCAATAGAATTCTGCACACTGCAATTCATACTGAGTGCGAATGCGTCTGTTTCCATGAAGCTTGCTAGAGCCTTACCATAGCTTAGTAATTCTCCCGAGCTGGATTTCAGCTCACCATTTTCTGATTCTAAAACGATAAGTACTGCCATATTAAATAACTTTTGATTCTTTGTGTAATTTGTTGATAAGCTGGTCTAAGTTTTCAGCTTCAATTAGCTCTACCTCAGCTTTTTTACTTGGTTTTTCAAAGCCTATGTCAGTGGTTTTACATGTTGTACTCTGAGGTTCAATAACCTCGATGACTTTTTTTCGAGCCGTCATTATTCCTCTCATGTTAGGAATCTTTAAGTCACTTTCTTCGACTAAGCCTTTTTGACCGCTTACGATTATAGGTAAATCAGATGTGAGGTATTCAGTTCCTCCGTCAATTTCTCTTGCGATTTCTGCTTTACCATTTTTAATTTCTAGCGAGGTACAGGCGTGAATAAGTTCTATATTTAAGAGTTCGGCAAGCATTCCGTGCACCATGCCTCCGTTAAAATCAATAGATTCTTTACCGGTAATGATTAGGTCAAAGCCTTGATCTTTCAAGTAACTACTGATTTGTTGCGCGACGTAAGAAGAGTCGGTAGGGTCTGCATTAATTCGTACAGCGTGATCTGCACCTATAGCAATTGCTTTTCTAAGTATCGCCTCTGTGTCTGCCAACCCAACGTTAATCACCGTAATTTCAGCTTGATTTTTTTCTTTAAACCAAACTGCTCGTGTAAGTCCAAACTCATCGTTGGGGTTGATGACAAATTGAACACCTTCACGATCAAATGCCGTGTTGTTTTCGATGAAATTTATCTTGCTTGTAGTGTCTGGGACAGCACTTATGCATACTGCTATTTTCATATAATTTATTTAAACCACTTAGTGGTTCAAATTTATGAATATTATCTCAATTTACTATGCATGCATAATTAAATATTTACCTCAAAACAGCCATTGGCTGCTAAAAGAAAAGTATTAATTTAGCCGTCGAAATTTAGCATATATGAAAACCTTACAATTTAGAGAGGCAATAGCGGAAGCAATGTCTGAGGAAATGAGGAGAGATGATACCATTTACCTTATGGGAGAAGAGGTTGCCGAATACAATGGAGCCTATAAAGCTTCTAAAGGAATGCTTGATGAATTTGGTCCAGATCGTGTTTTGGATACCCCAATTTCAGAAATGGGATTCTCAGGAATTGGCGTTGGTTCTGCCATGAATGGAAACAGGCCAATTATTGAATTTATGACTTTTAATTTCTCGTTGGTAGGTATTGATCAGATTATCAATAACGCTGCGAAAATGAGACAAATGTCTGCAGGGCAATTTAATATTCCTATAGTTTTTAGGGGACCAACCGCATCAGCTGGTCAGCTTGGTGCAACACACTCTCAAGCCTTTGAGAGTTGGTACGCAAATTGTCCAGGTCTCAAAGTTGTTGTGCCATCTAATCCAGCGGATGCCAAGGGATTATTGAAAGCAGCCATAAGAGATGACGATCCTGTCATTTTTATGGAGTCTGAACAAATGTATGGAGACAAAGGAGAGGTGCCTGAGGGAGAATACCTTATACCCTTAGGTCAAGCTTCAATTCCAAGAGAAGGTACAGATGTTACAGTGGTATCCTTTGGTAAAATTATCAAGGAGGCTTACAAAGCTTCCGACATTCTTGAAAAAGAAGGGATTTCAATTGAAATTATCGATTTGAGAACCATCAGACCTATGGATCACGAGGCGATTATCAGTTCAGTTAAAAAAACAAACCGATTAGTCATATTAGAAGAAGCATGGCCTTTCGGGAATATAGCCACTGAGATTACCTATCAAGTTCAAGCACAAGCTTTTGATTATCTAGACGCTCCAATTGTAAAATTGAATACTGCAGATACACCTGCACCTTATTCACCGGTTTTACTACAGGAATGGTTGCCTAACGCGCAAGACGTTGTCAAGGCTGTTAAAACTGTCATGTACAAGCAGTAAGCTATTAAAACAATAGACTATTAATAACTATGTTAAGTTTGATAATTCATTGTTTTTAGTACATTTGCGCACATTAAAATCTACGTATAAATAAATCTAAATATATATTATGGAGGC
>NZIQ01000041.1 GCA_002691685.1 Flavobacteriaceae bacterium
ATTTTTTCATTTTTTGATAAAAAAATATACTTTGATTTTTTTGATATTTTCGAGAGAAAAATCATTAATTTTTCGAACTGCATAAATAGGTGCGGATGATGGATTAAAGGTTGAATACTACTGTCCTTAACTGCAAGAATCAAATGAATTGCTTGACTTTTTATTTCCGGGTAGAATTCTCTCACTCGGATTTGATTTTTTTCAGTTCAATTATCGGTATAATCCTTCAATATGAATTGACTCAATTCATCATAAAAGAAGTAAGACATATTCCACTGATCATTATCGATTTCACTATTTCAGATAATAATAGTTTTCGCCAAAACCTTTTCGATTTCAACTTTTATTAGATGATAGATTCTCTTGCATGACTGCAGACAATAAATGATAGTAAATAAGACAAATTTAAATCTATTGGTCATACTGGGTATCTAAAAATTTAAACCGCTTGTCGTTTTCAGCTGTTTCAGCTGCGCTCTGCGTATTGATAATCATGACTTCAGGATTTCCTTTTACATTAGCGTTAGGCCAATTAGCTAATCCCGGGGCATTGGGGTTTCCGGTTTTAATAAAGTTAGCAAAGTAATTTTGAAAGGTTCCTGACACGGCATAGTCCTCAGCTGTCCAACGATAATCCTCAACCAAATGCAAGTTACCCATGGCATACTCAATTTCGCATGCATGTGGTGCTCCTATGGGTTCTATCAGAGCAATATCTTCTTCGGAACGTTCTTGTGTTCCGCCGGCAAATCCGACTACTAAATTTACATTTTTTAAAGGAGGCCTGGGTTTTGTATACAAATAGCGATAAATGGGTTGATCACTATTTTTTCGATGTAAATCATACCACTTATACGAACTGTAAACAATGAATCGATCTGATGCTAAGCGGGTTGCCATTCGTTCAACTCCTCGCGGGTCATTTTTATCCGGCGCATAGATTTTCTGCACTTTTCGATGTTCATCAGGATACAACAATTCTATGGTTTTATTGAAATTCTCTTCACTCAATTCTTGATCTTGCATAATGGCCTGTGCAGGAATTTCAGCAGAATTCCAACCCAATAAGAGAGGAATCTGCGCCTGACTCCCTTCTACAAATATGGAATTTAACGATTTCGGCAGGAAATAGCTGTCTACTACCATTGGAAAACCAAAGCGTCCAGATTCTATGTACATCTCATATATCGCTCTTGTGGATAAAGATCTTAACTCTTCAATAGAACTGATTTCGAATTGCGCTAAGAAATGCTCACCTTCTTTTTCGGCCTCTTCAAGAGCTACTGGTGTCATAGTTGGATTAATGGCTGCACCACTCTCACCTATCGCTTTATCAATAAAATTTTTACTCAAAGGCGAAGCCATGTGTGCACTGACGGAAATTGAACCAGCAGACTCCCCTGCAATGGTCACGTTATTGGGATCACCCCCAAATTGAGTTATGTTTCGCTCCACCCATTTTAGCGCTTGAAGTTGATCTAACAACCCGTAATTTCCTGAAGCTTTGTAAGAGGTCTCCTGACTAAGTTCTGAATGCGCCAAATAGCCAAATACATTCAAACGGTAATTCACAGTAACCACAACGATACCTTTTTTGGACATGCTTTCACCATCATAGCGATACTCAGATGCATCACCGGCGACATTACCTCCCCCATAAAAATAAACTAAAACGGGTAAATTTTTAGTATTGCGATTGGCGGTGGTCCAAATATTTAGATAAAGACAGTCTTCACTTACCCCAGCAGATCTCGATTTCATATCGCCAAACACTAAAGGCTGCATCGGTCGAGGTCCAAATTTTTTGGTTTCCTTGACACCCTCCCAATTTTGCATTTCAACAGGTGCTTTCCATCTTAAGTTTCCAACAGGTGGTTGTGCAAAAGGAATCCCTAAATAGGTTTGCCCACCTGTATGTGTATCATAACTTCCTTCTATAATCCCCTTATCAGTTTCTACTTGAACTGCAAATGCATTGGGATTTTGAGCGTTTAGGATAAATAATCCTGCAAAAAAGACAAGGAAGGTGTTTTTCATTTTTCTATTGTATCGGTTAGATACAATAATACGAAATTTGTGATTTAGTTTATATTTACAACAATGAAAAATATAGCACTGCCCAAGAAAGATGATTTCATTCCGCATCTAGCTTATGATGCTGTCATTTTTGGGTTCAATGGTACGGAGTTAAAAATAGTCGTTTTAGAATATCGAAAAACCAATCATTTTGCCCTACCCGGCGGGTTTGTGCAACACAAGCAAAATTTGGACGATGCCGTATATCAAGGTGTTAAAAACCGAACAGGTTTAACGGACATTCAATTAGAACAATGCCATACGTTTGGAAATCAAAAAAGAAGAGATAAGAAAGTACTAAAAGATATTTGTAAAGTACACGACCACCAAATCAATGATGATCATTGGCTCTTGGATCGTTTCATTAGTATTTGTTATTATGCCCTTCTTAACTTTGAAGAAGTCACTCTTCAACCAGATGAACTCTCTGACTCCATTGGATGGTATAGTCTTCATGAGTTACCTGAATTGATACTAGATCATAAAGAAATGGTCTCCAAAGCCCTGGAAGTACTTCAAAAAAATCTAGATGAAAAATTAGTGGGTATGAATTTATTACCAGAAAAATTCACCATGAAAGACCTTCAAAATGTCTACGAGAGTATTCTTCAAAAAAAGTTAGTCAGAACAGCCTTTCAGCGCAAAATATTGGCGAAAGACATTTTGATTCGACACGAAAAAAAATACACAGGCAAAGCACATAAAGCTCCTTACCTGTATAGTTTTAAACTCGTTTAAATATATTGGTTTACAATATTTTCGAAGTACTCTTGACGACCTGAGATTCGCTGAGGCTCACCATGAGCTGCAGCAATATCAAATAAATCTTTCAGCTGTAATCGACCTTCTTCAAAATCCTTTCCAGAAGCACTGTCAAACGAATGATAGCGATCATCTCTTAGTTTTTGATAATCAGAAGAAGAAATAATTTTATCGGCAGCAATAATACTCCGAG
This sequence comes from Flavobacteriaceae bacterium, assembly GCA_002691685.1. GTDB lineage: Bacteria > Bacteroidota > Bacteroidia > Flavobacteriales > Flavobacteriaceae > UBA3478. The sequence goes on from NZIQ01000041.1 coordinate 3,032, forward strand.
CAAACGTATCTACCCCTCCAATATGCGCATAAAAAATATCTTTTTGGTCTGTTGAATTCCTGCGAATCTTGGCATCAAAATTAATTCCTCCACCTTGTAGACCTCCATATTGCAAAAAGACAAGCATGGCTTCTGTGACCTCTACTAAATTATTTGGAAATTGATCGGTATCCCAACCGTTTTGATAGTCTCCGCGGTTTGCATCAATACTACCTAACATACCATTAGATCCTGCTACTGCCATTTCATGTTGCATAGTATGACTAGCAAGGGTAGCATGATTAAATTCCAAATTGATTTTAAAATCATCAGCCAATCCGTATTGATTTAGAAATCCAATTACAGTAGCTGCGTCAAAATCGTATTGATGCTTCATAGGTTCCATAGGCTTAGGTTCAATAAAAAAAGTTCCTTTGAAGCCTTGACCCCTGGCGTAATCTCTGGCCATAGACAGAAACTGCGCCATATGGTCTAGTTCTCTTTTAATATCTGTATTGAGTAGTGACATGTATCCTTCACGTCCACCCCAAAAGACATAGTTCTCTCCGCCTAAAGCTATTGTTGCATCTAAGGCTAATTTAACCTGTGCCCCAGCATTGGCTACAACATTAAAATCCGGATTAGTCGCGGCACCATTCATATATCTAGGATTTGCAAAACAATTCGCTGTTCCCCATAACACCTTAACACCGGAAGTTTTCTTTTTCTGGTTAATATAATCTACAATAGTATTTAATCTCGACTCTGATTCACTCCAAGAAGAACCTTCTCGAATTAAATCATAATCGTGAAAACAGAAATAATCAAACCCAAGCTTGGTGATAAACTCAAAGGCCGCATCTGCCTTTTCTTTTGCAGCCATTATTGGATCGGAAGGAATATCCCACTCATAAATTTGAGTGCCAGGTCCAAAAGGATCTGCCCCAGTGCCACAGAAAGAATGCCAGTAAGCTACTGCAAATTTAAAATGTTCTCGAAGTGTTTTACCTGCTACAATTCGTTCTGCATCATAGTATTTATACGCTAAAGGATTGTCTGATTCTTTTCCCTCGTATTTGATTTCTTTTAATTCTTTAAAATATTCTTTGTCACCTATTAAAGCCATAATTAATTAAGTTGTTACGTTGTGAAGTTGATGTGTTATGATGCATTCCCAATTACTGTAAACTGTCTTGAGACCCTGGCAAGACACATTAGGCAGAAAGCTACGAACAAAATCGTTTTTTTCTATACTTTGCGAAAATTGAGATTGATCAAAAGTGGTTATTTGACAAGCACGAGCAGCACCTATTGCTCCTGTGGTATCATAAATTTGTATCTCGAGCTGAGTTAAATCTGCCAATGTTTGACCGAAAATTTCTGCCTGAAATAAATTGTCATTTCCCGCTCTGATTATACCATCAGGGATTCCGTCTTCTAATAGAATTTTGATTCCGTAATAGAAAGAAAAAGCAATTCCCTCGAGTGCAGCTCTACAAATTGTTGCTTTGTCATGCCGGTTAAATTGCATTCCTCTTAGTTCAAAATTCAAAGGCCTACTCTCAAACATTCGCTCTGGACCATTTCCGAAAGGAAATACTAAAAGACCATCGGATCCTTGAGGAACTTTGGCAGCTAATTCATTCATCTGCTCATAAGAGTACAGGTCTAAATTCTCTTTTAACCACTTGTACAATATCCCACAACCATTAATGCATAGCAACTTACCTATACTAGTCTGCTCAGCACTGTGATTTACATGGGCAAAATTGTTAATACGCTTTAACTCTTTGGTCTTCTTTTGATCGGTAACGGCGTACACCACTCCAGAGGTACCCGCCGTAGCTGCAATATCTCCTGAGTCCAATACGTTCAAAGACAATGCGTTATTTGGCTGATCACCTGCTCGATACAAAATAGGAGTTCCTTCAAGCAAGGTAGATTCTTGAGCTCCTTTGGCACTTACTTTAGATTGTTGACAAAAGGTGTCTACAAGTTCTGGTAAATATTCATTTGGGATTCCGAGATTTTCTAAAAGAGAATCGGCGACTTTATGTCCTTCGAAATCCCAAAAAACACCCTCGGATAGCCCGCTTATCGTTGTATTGATAACCTCAGTGAATCGATAAGCAATATAATCACCAGGAAGCATAATCTTGTCTATATTTTCAAAGACTAGAGGTTCATTTTCTTTTACCCATTTTAGTTTTGAAGCAGTGAAATTTCCTGGGGCATTAAATAAATGTGAAGCACAATAAGTCTCCCCTAATTGTTCAAAGGCCTTATCACCATAGGCAACTGCTCTACCGTCACACCATATTATTGCTGGTCTCAGAAGATCTCCATTGTCGTCTAGAGCGACTAAACCATGCATCTGATACGAAATACCTACTCCAATAATCTGATCTGCGCCTAAACGATGTTGTTTCTTTAATTCTTTGATACAATCACAGCATATGCTCCACCACAACTCAGGGTCTTGTTCTGCCCACAGTTGATGATTTGCAATGATTTGCATCTCCTTTTCTGGTTTCGAAATCGATGCCTTACACTCACCAGTATTTACTTCAACTAAAGCGGCTTTGACTGATGAACTGCCTATATCCAATCCCAAAAAATAACTATCCATACTACTGTTGATTTTCATGATTTAATCGAATATCCAAAGCTTTTCCATAACCTAGAGCTACGTCTTTACTTTCTAAGGTTCGGTAGGTTTAAATTTAGTTAGCTGCTTAAAGTTATAAAATAGAAGTGATTCTTTTCAGAAAATAAGTTTGTATTTTGTTCCAAACTAATTAATCATGAAAACTATAAACATCTTCTTCATTTGCTGTGCTTTGGTTTTACTAAACTCCTGTTCACAAACTTCAAATGACTATATCGAAATTTCAAAAAACGATTATAAAAATCAACTCCACGGGTTTTGGTTAGGTCAATGTATTGCCAACTGGACTGGGCTCATTACTGAAATGGATAAGATCGGTTTTGATACGGCCAATACCTCTTCTGAATTTTATACAAGTGAAAATTGGGGAACTCAAGATTTACCCAATTTATGGGGTTCCAACAACCACTCTCAAAACATTGATTTCATCTACGCTGAAAGAGATAGTCTTTGGGGGGCAGATGACGATACAGATATCGAATACATTTATCAAGAATTATTGTTGGCAAATAAAACGCCTACACTCAGTGGAGAACAAATCAAAAATGGATGGCTCAAACACATCAAAGCCGAAGAAGAAAACTATTTATGGGTTTCTAATCAAACCGCTTTTGATTTAATGGGCGAAGGCGTGGTGCCACCGATGACATCAGACCCAGAGCTGAACTCAAATTTCAATATGATTGACGCTCAATTAACCACTGAGATTTTTGGATTCTATGCGCCAGGATATCCTGAAATTGCTGTTGATTTAGCGCATTTACCAATACGCACGACAGCACGAGAAGAGGCTGCTGAAATATCAGAATTCTATGTACGCCTCTATGCCCTTGGAGCTGTTCCTTCAGATCAAAGTCCAAAAGACCGAATTTTTGGAATGGCCGAAGAAGCTAGAGCCAAAATGGATGATTCAGGATATCCTGCAAAAATGTATGACTTTGTAAAATCGAATTATCACGAAGGTAAAACCTGGGAACAAACCAGAGATGAACTTCACTTAAAATATCAAATCAACCAAGAGGATAATTATAAAATGGCCACAACCGACACCATCTGTCAAGGTTGCTTTGCGGCTGGAATCAACTTTGGTGCAGGAATGATTAGCTATTTTTATGGGGAAGGTAATTTTAAAGAAACGGTCAAAATAGGAGCACTATGCGGCTGGGATTCAGATAATCCTACGGCCACCTGGGGCGGATTGTTAGGGTTCATGTATGGAGCCGAACAATTATCCGCTGATTTTGGGGTTGATTTCTCAAATCAATTCAACATACACAGGACGAGACAAGGCTTTAAAAATAATGGAATCGACACTTTTGAAAACATGGCAGATAAGGGGGTTCAAATTGTTGAAATGGTCAATACGAATTTCCAGCTTTATGAGGAACAGGACGAGAAGTGGCTATTGCCAAAAGAAAAGTGACTTAGGGAGGATTTCACCTTAAATTGTATTTTCCTGATTAAATTCTGCGGTCTAAATAAAAAAGGTGAAATTGTTGCTAAAGCAACTCGATTTTTAGAGCATCAACTCAAGTAAATTTCCCTTATTTCGTTTCTGTGCAAAAAAAAGAAGTTCAAATGAACTCCATCTTTTTTCCTTTAGTGACCCAGGGAGGATTCGAACCCCCAACCCTCAGAGCCGAAATCTGATATTCTATCCAGTTGAACTACTGGGCCGATAGGGGGCAAATATAAACAATGAAAACACCTAAATCCTTAATTCAAATGATTATTTTCGATGTAAAATGAGGTCGCCGAGACGTCGCAATAAAAAATCATTCTGCACATATTATGCACATATTATGCACATAGTTATGCACAAATTTAATTTAGAATTGTAAATCCTTCTTCAAAAAATGAAACTACTGCACGTCTCATTAATTCCGCTATTTGTATTGCTATTTCTCAATCAATCTTGTGACAAAAGCGATTCTACATCCGAAGAAGAGCAGATCAATACTCCAGAAAATAATTCTTGGACTGTCAAAGAATTCAGTTTGTTACACGAAGGCAAGGTTAGAGAATACACTTTATACAAACCAAATAGTTTTAAATCAAATGCTCCTCTTGTTATGCTTTTACACGGTTACACCAGCAATAAGGATAACATTATGAATTATTCAAAAATGAATGACCTAGCAGACGCACATGGCTTTATGGTATGTTATCCTCAAGGAACAATAAACGACAATACAGGTCAAACGCATTGGAATGCCAACTTGACCTTTAGTTCGATAGATGATATAGGGTTCTTAAGTGAATTGGTGAATACTATCCAGGAAGAATTCAACACAAATCCACAACACATGTTTGTTGCCGGAATGTCTAATGGTGGTTTTATGTCTTATACTTTAGCGTGCGAAAGACCAGATATATTCAAAGGTATTGCCTCAATTACAGGAACAATGAGCGGTTATGATTGGAATAATTGCAATCCTCAGCAGGGCTTATCTGTGATGCAAATGTCAGGAACTCAAGACAGAGTCGTACCTTGGGACGGAAGCATGTCAAGTCAAGGAGGTTGGGGAGGCGCTCCACATATATTTGAAGTAATCGACTTATGGTCGGAAGTAAATGAATGTACACTAACCGAGACCATAGATTTCCCAAATATTGTGACTTCAGACAACTCGACTGCTTCGCTTTACAAATACACCTCAGAATTTGATAATAGACAAGTCTGGTTTTATCAGATTGATGGAGGTGGTCATCAATGGCCTGGATGGGGGGGGTCAGGAAATCAAGACATCAATGCCTCTCAAGAAATTTGGAAGTTTTTTGAAAAACTTATTTTATATCCATAAAATAAATGAAACGTTCAAAAAGAATCTGACATCTCTGACACATCATTAATATATCCAATTAACATGCACTTTGTAGAGAAAGAGATGGTTTTTTGTTAAAGCTTATCTAGATTGAAAACTAAAATCACAATACATGAAAACCTCAACAATATTTTCAAAGTGGATTATCCGCACCTTCCTATTTGCATTCTGGTTTTACGCCGTAACGATGGTGATTAAGTACGTCTAAGAACCTAGTTCTTTTTTAACGATTGTCGAAATCGTTTTTCCATCTGCACGTCCCGCTAGTTTTGCATTAGCAGCACCCATAACTTTACCCATATCGCTCATCGAAACAGCTCCTGTGTCCGAAATAATTTGCTTAACCGTATTGGTAATTTCTTGTTCTGATAATTGTTCGGGTAGAAATTTTTCAATGATTTTAGCCTGATTTAACTCAGGTTCAGACAAGTCAGATCTATTTTGTTCATTGAAAATTTGAGCGCTATCACGGCGCTGTTTTACGAGCTTTTGTAAAATTTTAAGTTCGTCTTTTTCAGATAATTCTTTTGAAGAAGACTCAGTTTTTGCTAGCAATATAGCCGATTTTATGGCTCTTAATGCCTCAAGTGCGACAGTGTCTTTCGCTCGCATTGCCGCTTTCATATCTTCCATTACTTTTTGCTGTAAACCCATATCCTTTACTTTTAATCTACATTATCATGTAAAAAAGAATTGTTCGACCGAATTTGAAGATCATCATTGGTATCTTCGCCTATACTCGATCGTGATAATTTTGCATCTAAATCAGGATCTTCGAGTTCGACCCCCGCTCTTTTAAATGCCGGAATGTTTTCAAGCTCTTCTAACTTTTTATTACTCGCATTAAACTTGTGATTGAAATTTTTGAAAACTGCAATTCGTCTATCCTTATTCTCAGCAAGAGATTTCATAGTATCTTCAATTGACTCGTCATAAGGATTCACCTCTTTGAGCTTTAGTTCTGGAGGAGCATCTTTAGATGTAAAACCTGTAATTACGGATTCGCTCTCTTCAATATCAATTCGCTTGTAATTCATTTGTGGTTCATCACCTGCCTTAGCTGTAGTAAGGGCCTTTTCAAAACTTTGATAATCGCTGCTATTAGATTGATTTGTAGTTGTTTGAGATAACTCAGTAGTATCTATGTCAAAATCAAAGGTGATAGCCTCTTCGTCTTCTTCAGAATCATTCAAATCAAAACTTAATTCAGTCTGCGCCATGCTTGCGACTTCAGCTTTTACCTCTTCAAATGCATTCACTTCAATTTCTCGAATCAAGTCGGTGGTTTCAATTAAATTTCCAATATCTACACGTTCTTTTTCTTTAATTTCATCTGTCACAACCTCCTCATAAACTACATCTATCTCTTTAAGAAAGAAAGTAGTAGGAATATAACCTTCAAACTGGTTTATTTCTTTTTTAATTTCCTCTGTGGGCCTAATAGCTGTAGGCTCTTCTCCTACAATCGAATCTTCCTTTAAATGAACCTCGAGCTCGTGTACGCTTGTATCTACTTCTACTAGCTCATGTTTCACGACTTCGATTTCTCTTACCTCTTGTTGTTTGGCAAGCTCTTTATCTTCTTTTGCAATTTCTTCAACAAGCTCGTGTTCAACAGCTAGCTCAGCTATTGCTTTTGGCTCTTCTAAGTCATCTAAAACATGAGTGATAGGCTCTTGAATAGTATTCGTTAATAGCTGCTGATGTTCTGCATTGAAGCCGGTAGCAATAACTGTAACACAAATAGATTCACCTAAATTTTCATCTTCTCCAACTCCCATGATAATGTCGGCATTGTATCCAGCTTCTTGCTGAATAAAATCATTGATTTCTCCAATTTCGTCGAGGGTGATTTCTTGAGCGCCAGATACAATTAACAATAGTACATTTTTAGCACCATTGATTTTGTTATCATCCAAAAGAGGTGAATCAAGTGCTTTGGCAATAGCTTCTTGAGCTCTTGTAGCTCCTGAAGATGTAGCCGATCCCATAATCGCACTGCCACTATTAGATAAGACTGTTTTGGCATCTCTTAAATCAATGTTTTGAACGTAGTGATGGGTTATTACTTCTGCAATACCTTTTGCTGCTGTAGCTAATACCTCATCGGCTTTCGCAAATCCAGTTTTAAATCCTAGATTTCCATAAATATCTCTGAGTTTATTGTTGTTTATGACAATGAGAGAATCTACGCTTTTTCGCAAAGTCTCTATGCCTTTTTGAGCCTGAACGGTTCTCATATTCCCTTCAAACTTGAAGGGCGTGGTTACGATACCCACTGTAAGAATCCCTAATTCTCTAGCTAAATTTGCAATGATAGGTGCAGCTCCAGTTCCTGTTCCCCCACCCATTCCTGCAGTGATGAATATCATTTTAGTATTTTCTGCTAAAAAGTCTTTAATATCGGTCAAACTTTCAAGAGCAGCTTGTTCCCCAATTTCTGGATTTGCACCAGCACCCAATCCCTCTGTTAAAGATACACCAAGTTGAATCTTAATAGGTATAGGACTGTTTTCCAAAGCCTGACGATCTGTGTTACACAATACAAAATCAACGCCATTAATTCCTTCTCTAAACATGTGATTGATAGCATTACCTCCACCTCCACCAACGCCTATTACTTTAATGACATTGCTTTGGTGCTTTGGTAAATCAAAATTGAGATTGCTGAATCCTTCTTCCATAAGTAATAATTGTTTGGGGTGGGTATATTTATTCTTCTGCTTCGGTGATAAATTTTTCAATGCCCTTGGATATACTTTTCCAAAGTTTGATGTTTTTAATATTTGATTTTTTAGTCTCTGCCTTCTGGGGCTCTTCTATATTGGTGGTCGTAAGCTCAATAGCTTGCATAAGCAATCCCACGGAGGTGGCGTATAACGGACTTGCTATTTTTGGATCTGAATTACCTGCGAGGTGCTCGTTAGGATAACCTATTCGCGTATCCATACCAGTAATGTATTCTACCAATTGCTTTAAGTGCTTGAGCTGGCTTCCTCCTCCAGTCAATACGATTCCTGCGATGAGTTTCTTCTTTTGATCATCATGACCGTAATTTTTAATTTCCACATACACTTGGTTTATAATTTCAACCACTCGTGCATTGATAATTTTAGATAAATTTTTTAGGGTAATCTCTTTGGGGTCTCTTCCTCTTAATCCTGGAATTGATACTACTTCATTATCTCTATTTTCCCCTGGCCATGCCGAACCAAATTTTACTTTTAACAGTTCGGCCTGTCTTTCAATAATAGAACAACCTTCTTTGATATCTTCTGTTATGACATTGCCTCCAAAAGGAATAACAGCTGTATGACGTATAATACCGTCTTTAAAAATAGCCAAGTCTGTTGTTCCACCTCCAATATCAATTAAGGCTACACCTGCTTCTTTTTCTTCAACACTTAAAACAGCTTCTGAAGATGCTATAGGTTCTAGAGAGATAGAGGTCATATTCAAATTTGCGTCGCGAATACATCTGCTGATATTTTTTATAGATGCAATTTCACCGACAACAACATGAAAATTCGCCTCTAATCTGGATCCGTACATGCCTATAGGTTCGGTAATTTCAGCCTGCGTATCTACTTTGTAATCCTGTGGAATGACATGAATAATTTCTTCACCAGGTAACATGTGTAGATTCTTTACTTGATCTTTTAATCGCTCTATATCATCATCAGAAATGACCTCTTCGATTCGCTCACGAGTAATGTAATCTGAATGGTGAAGACTCTTGATATGTTGACCCGCAATTCCAGCTACAACATTACTTATTTTCAAACCTGAATCAACTTCAGCTTCTTCTACAGATTTACGAATAGAATCTATAGTCTGGGTAATATTGTTCACCACGCCTCTTTTAACTCCGAGGGACTGTGATTTACCAACACCGATTACCTGAATTTTTCCGTATTCATTTTTGCATCCGATAATAGCGACGATTTTGGTTGTTCCAATATCTAAACCTACTGCGTATTCTTTTTTTTCCATACTGCTTAAATTCTTTTAGTACAAACCAC
>NZIQ01000042.1 GCA_002691685.1 Flavobacteriaceae bacterium
AAGACTGTCAAAATCAGACAATAGACCCGGCTTGAATTACCAAGACATTATACCTCTAGCCCAGCAAGGCGATCAAACCGCTTTTCAACATTTATTTGATGAGCATTGGAACTACCTGTACAATTTTCATGCGCAGAAAGAAATGTCTGATGACGAAATTGAAGACCTGTGTATAGAAACTTTTTCTAAAGCCTTTGAAAAAATAGACAGTTTTAATTTGAATTACAATTTTAAAACTTGGTTGGTTTCCATTTCGAAAAATTTATACATCGATCAAAAAAGAAAAAAATCGATTGACCAAAGTACATCACAAATCATTGTATCTGTGGAATATCCTGATGCGACACCCTCAATAGAAGATCAGCTTATTGAAAAACAGCGTCTTAAAGATTTGCGTCAAATGATAAAAGAACTTAAGCCACAGTATAAAAACATTCTTATTCTGAGATATTTTGAAGAATTGACCTATGCTGAAATTGCACAGCGCACAAATATTTCTCTAAGTAATGCTAAAGTTTTGGTGATGAGAGCACGAAAAAAGTTGTCCGAAAAAATTGAGAATAAGCCGTAAATTTGTGAATAAGAAATCACGAAATCATGGAAGATGTAAAAACAGTTCCAACGGTTAAAACCCTTGTTCAAAAGAAACCCAAATGGTTAAGAGTTACTTTACCAACCGGAAGAAAATATACTGAACTCAGAGGCTTAGTAGATAAATACAAACTGAATACTATTTGTACTTCTGGTAGCTGTCCCAATATGGGTGAGTGTTGGGGTGAAGGTACCGCCACCTTTATGATCCTGGGAAATATATGTACTCGGTCTTGTGGGTTTTGTGGAGTACAAACAGGAAGGCCAAATGCTGTAGATTGGGCAGAGCCAGAAAAAGTTGCTCGTTCCATAAAAATAATGGGAATCAAACACGCCGTGATTACCTCTGTAGATAGAGACGATTTGAAAGATATGGGGTCCGTAATTTGGGCTGAAACTATTCTGGCTATCAAAAGAATGAATCCAAATACTACGCTAGAAACATTACTTCCTGATTTCCAAGGAATAAGTGACCATCTTGACCGAATTTTAAAGGTTAAACCAGAGGTCATTTCGCATAATATGGAAACCGTAAAAAGACTCACTCGTTCAGTGCGTATTCAAGCTAAATATGATCGCTCATTAGAAGTTTTAAAATATTTAAAAGAAAATGGCGCACATCGAACAAAGTCAGGTATAATGTTAGGTTTAGGTGAAGAGAAAGAAGAAGTTTTTGAGAGCCTAGAGCATTTAATAGACGCACAAGTGGATGTGGTTACAATTGGTCAGTATTTACAACCTAGTAAAAAACACCTACCTGTTCAACGCTTTGTTTCTCCTGAAGAATTTGAAGAATTTGAAGAATATGCAAAGGCTTTAGGATTTAGACATGTAGAATCTGGACCTCTAGTGCGATCTTCGTATAAAGCACATAAACATATTGAGTAGACTGCGCGTAGGAATAAACGGTTTTGGTCGAATTGGCAGGACCTTTTTTAGATTGGCATTTGACAGAGCTCCCCATTTGGAATTAGTCGTCATTAACGACTTGGGACCTGCAAATACTCTCGCACATTTGTTGAAATACGACAGTATACACGGAACATGGGATAAAAATATTTCAGTTGAAAAAAACAGCATTTTAGTGAATCAATCTCGTGTTGTTGTCCTAAACAGAAAAACAATTGAAGAAATACCCTGGGATGAGCACAAGGTAGATGTTGTAATTGAATGTACCGGAAAATTCAAAACCCAAAAGGAATTAAGTTCTCACCTTAAGGGAGCAGTGCAAAAAGTAATTCTTTCGGCACCTAGTTCAGATGACAGCATAAAAACTGTGGTTTTAGGTGTTAATGAAAGAGAACTAAACGCCTCTGATGTAATCATTTCTAACGCCTCTTGCACTACCAATAATGCAGCACCAATGATTAAAATCATTGACCAACTCTGTGACATTAATCAACTTTATATTACCACGGTTCACTCCTTTACTTCTGATCAGTCTCTTCACGATCAAATTCATCACGATTTGAGGAGGGCTAGAGCTGCAACGCAATCAATCATTCCGACTACCACCGGAGCAGCAAAAGCCTTGACTAAAATTTTTCCTCATCTCGCCCGTTCTATGGGTGGATGTGGTATTCGAGTCCCTGTTTCAAACGGATCCCTGACAGATATCACATTTGTTGTTGACCAACAAATGGAAGTTCAAACCATTAACAATGCATTTAGGGTGGCTGCAGGTAAACAGAATTACGATATCATTAATTATACAGAAGACCCGATAGTTTCTTCAGATGTAAACAATAGTTTGTTCTCTTGTACGTTTGATTCAATGATGACATCAGTAATTGGTAATATGATTAAAATAATCGGCTGGTACGATAATGAAACAGGTTACAGCAGCAGATTAATTGATTTGATAGACCACGTTGCTGTGAACAAGTAAAATATGCTTATTCAACGGTACTTAAAGCTTTTCTTTTTTTTGCTTTGCACGTTTTGGTTAAATGCTCAAAATGAATTTGATCAATACCAAGAAGCTTTTGATAAAGTTCAGTTACATTCAATCGAAAATGAAGTTGATTTAGGTATTTTGGAGTTGGAGACTGTTCTGCAAGAAGCAGAAAAAAATGGAAACAGCAAACTCCTTATCGCCGTATACCACAGAATTGCAGAACTCTATTTAGAAAATAAAAATATAGAATCTGCAAATTTCTACTTGAGTCGAACAAGACTAATGCTAAGTCAAAACTTATATCCATTTGCAAATGCATATCAAAAATATCTAGAGGGACTCAAGGAATATAAGGTGCAAGAGAGAAGTTCAATTGCCCAAAGATCCATAGCTAAGGCAGAGGCTCTATTCGACGAGTCACAAATGGCTAGTAACGATATCAAATTGTTGGAGAAACGCCAGTATCTAAGGGCAAAACTAAGCTCAATTCAAGACGATAATGATGAAGCTGAAGAACTTCTAAATGCGCTGGTGGTCAAAAGTGATGATTTAATTAAACTAAAAGCTGCTCGTGATTTAGCTCAGTGGTATTTATCGCAAGATAGGTCTAAGGATGCCATCTATTTTGCTAATCTCGCTTTAGATCTTTCACTAAAATACAACTTGAAAAAGCTGGCTTTAGCTTTAAAAAAAGTACTAATTCAAGCCTATTACGAGACTAAAAATTACGAAAAAGCTTTAGGTCTAACTTTAGAACTTATTGAACATTCTGATTTATCTGTACTCTCTTCAGAGCAAATATCGGATAGTACGATTACTAAAACTGTACAACGTCAACAAGGATATATCGAAAACTTACAGGACAAAATTTCTGAATTAAATCGATCCAATTCTAGATCGGAATTGACTGCTATTTTGAGTTCAGCTATTCTAACTATAATCACAATAGTCACTTTCACATTGTACAGAAATAATCAGATTAAACTAAAGACAAATGATCTTCTAGCTAATAAAAACAGGGAGCTCATTAAGGCGAGAGACAACGCTCTGATTGCAATGAAGACAAAGATGGACTTTTTGTCCACAGTGACTCATGAATTGCGCACTCCACTTTATGCGATAACAGGGCTCACTCATTTGCTAATAGAAGAAGAGCCAAATAAATCACAAAAAGAGCATTTGAAATCGTTGAAATATTCAGGGGATTATTTAATGAATTTCATCAACGATATTCTTCAAATTAATAAAATTGAAGCAGATGAGATTGAACCACTAAAAATTGAATTTCAATTAGAAAAATTATTAGATGAAGCCTTAGAAGGCATTCGTATTAATACCAAGAAAAAAGGAGTAAATCTTCAGCTTCACTACGACCAAACTATCCCTTATAAATTATTAGGTGATCCTGCAAAATTGACTCAGGTTTTTATGAATTTACTTATGAATGCTGATAAATTCACGAAAGAAGGACAAATAGAAATTGTGGCTAAAATCAAAAAGCAAGATGAAAAATTTGTAACCGTTTACTTTGAGGTCTCTGATACAGGTATAGGGATTTCAGAAGAACAGCAGCAATACATATTTGAGAGCTTTAAGCAGGGATCTGTTCAAATCAATCGCAAATATGGCGGGACCGGTCTAGGACTCACTATTGTAAAATCTTTACTAGGTCTTTTTAATAGCAATATTCATATTGATAGCGAATTAAATGTAGGAACAACCTTCTTTTTTGATTTAACCTTTGAATATGAGTTTAAAACAGAAGAGGGACAAGAAATCAAAATAGGCCATGACTATGAAATTTTACAGGATAAGCATTTGTTATTGGTGGAAGACAATAAAATCAATCAGGTCATAACCGAAAAAATGCTTACCAAAAAAGGTATGAGTTGTGATATTGTAGCCACTGGGAACGATGCAATTGATCATGCAAAGAACACAAAATATGACGCCATATTAATGGATATACATATGCCCGGTATCAGCGGTGAAGAAGCTACAATTCAAATTCGTAAATTCGATAAAAAAACACCAATTATTGCCCTCACAGCTATTTCGCAAGAAGACAGTCAAGATAACTTTTACAAGGCTGGTTGTAATGCCGTTGTAACTAAACCCTTCAAACCTGATGTTTTTTATGACACGATTAAGGAATTTATTGAGTCAAATTCTCGTTTAGTTTAGCACTTATTTTCTCGAGAAATTCACTTTCTTGATTAAACAGAAAATGGTGTCCTACTTTAATGACTTGCATTTTTGTTTCTAGATTTGATAATTTCACCTTATCCTTTTCCGTAGTCAAAACACAATTAAACGTATTTAAGGTCTTTAAATCTTTTGCGGTATAATTATGATGGTCTGGAAATTTCAACAAGGTATAGTTCAAATTCAACCCTTTCAAGTAGGCTTCAAGCTCTTCAGTTCTGGCTAATCCAGTCACCAGAGCCAATTCATTTTTTTGATATGAACAAAGATCTTGAAGATTTTCTGGACTTATTTCTTGATATTTTAGAGAACAAAAATAAACCTGATTCAACGAAATTTTTAATTCAGATTTAAATTGCTCAGCATCGATTTTGGACAAGCTTTGAGGGCATTTTGTGACAAGGAGTAAATCTGCTCGCGCTATTTGATTTTTGTGATCACGTAAACTTCCGTTAGGTAGGTAATCGTCTTTAAAAAAAGGATTGCTAAACGTAGTGAGTAAAAGATTTATGTTGGCTTTTATTTTACGATGTTGAAAAGCATCATCAAATAGTATCAAGGAACTCGGATAATTTTGATATATATAATTTACCGCTCTAATTCTGTTAGCATCAATGATCAGTGCGATATCTGACTGGAATTTTTTCCAAATCTGAAAAGGTTCATCCCCCAAGTCCTTTACACCATGTTTTTTATCAGCCACAATCATTCCAGAAGATTCTCGTTTATAACCCCGAGATACAACAGCAATTGAACGTTGAGCTCTAAATAATTTAATGAGTTTTTCAACCATCGGAGTTTTTCCTGTTCCACCAACGGATAAATTTCCAACACATATTGAAGGCTGATTTACTTGAACTGAAGTCAAAAAACCAATGTCATAAAAATAATTTCTTGTAAAGACAACTGTTTGATAGACTTTAGCCAATAAATAAAGAACCATAGATTTCATAGTTACCGTTAAAAGTATACAATCTAAATTGTTCAGTCTCTTAAGTTTTTGTGAATTTCAACAAAGTTATTATTGATGTGATTTAAGTCTATTTCTAAAAGAAAAACTATGAGCTGGTCAAAAACTTGTGCGATATTTGAATTATCTTGATACCTACCTTAAACATATGACCATGAAAATATCTCTTTTATTGGAAGAACTCAATCAGTGGGCTCCATTTAAAAATGCAGAAGATTACGATAATATTGGCTTGTTAACTGGACAATTAAAAACAGCTGTGTCGGGAGTACTAGTAGCTTTAGACAGCACTGAAGAAGTCGTTCAAGAGGCTATTGATAAAAACTGTAATACAATCATAGCATTTCATCCTATTGTCTTTAAAGGACTAAAACAACTAAATGGCAAAACATATGTAGAAAAAGCAATAGTCAAAGCAATACAAAATAACATCAATATTATCGCCTTACATACGGCATTGGATAATGTGGCACACGGAGTAAGCGGTCGAATGCTACAAGAATTGAACGCAGAACCGCTTCATATTTTGGATGCAAAATCTGAAAATCATGGACTTGGTATGGTTGGTCAATTACAAACTCCACATTCAGAAGAGGATTTTTTCCAATTATTAAAAAATACTTTTCACTTAAAAACCTTAAGGCATTCTAAATTATTAGCTAAACCAGTAGAAAAAATTGCAGTTTTAGGAGGAAGCGGTTCTTTCGCCATAGAACTCGCAAAGAAATGTCAAGTAGACGCATACATAAGTGCAGATTTTAAATATCATGACTTTTTTGCAGCAGACGATGAACTGCTATTAGTAGATATAGGACACTACGAATCTGAACAATTCACAAAAAATTTAATTGTCGAATTCCTTACGGAAAAATTCACTAATTTTGTGGTCATTTTATCACAAACAAAAACTAACCCCGTCAATTATTTTTAGGTATGGCAGCAAAGAAAGAACTCACTGTAGAAGATAAACTGAGAGCGCTTTACGATCTACAACTCATAGATTCAAGAATCGATAAGATCAGAAGCTTACGAGGAGAATTGCCAATGGAGGTCCAAGATTTAGAAGACGAGGTTACTGGCTTAAAAACTAGGGTAGACAAGCTCAAATCCGAAATCGAAACACTTAATTTCGAAATCGGTGCTAAAAAGAACTTAATTGAGGAGTCCAAAGCTCTCATTAAAAAATATTCAGAGCAACAAAAAAACGTCCGTAATAATAGGGAGTTTAACTCAATTTCAAAAGAAATTGAATACCAAGAGTTAGAAATAGAATTGGCAGAAAAACACATCAAAGGTTTTAAAGTTCAAATAGACGAAAAGAAAGAGGTTATCAAAGAAACCAAAGACAAATTATCTGCTAGAGAAGAACATTTAAAGCACAAAAAAGAAGAGCTAGATTCGATTTTAGCTGAAACTGAAAAAGAAGAAGGAGAACTTTTGACAAAAAGTGAGGAATACAAAACAAAAATCGAAGACCGGTTAATCAACGCATATACAAAAATTCGCCATAACGTCAAAAATGGCTTGGCTGTAGTTTCAATAGAACGGGGAGCCTCTGGAGGTTCTTTTTTTACGCTTCCTCCACAAGTACAAGTGGAAATTGCAACACGTAAAAAAGTCATTACTGATGAGCACAGCGGTAGAATTCTAGTCGATCCTGAATTGGCTCAAGAGGAAGAAACTAAAATGTCAGGTATTTTTTCTAAAATCACCTAAGTCTAGCTAACATTTCAATATCTAGTTTGAAAATCAAAACTAGCTCATAACTTTTGATAAAGCTTTTATCCAAATAATGGGCATATAAACTTTGGTGTTTCATCTTTTTGTTTAATAATTTTGTAATTTTGTTAAACAAATGATATATACCGAAGATAATTTAAAGCATCTCCCTTCTCGGAACCGAGCAAGTTTAATTAACAATTGTTGTGGAATCCGCTCAGCCAATCTCATTGGAACTGTCGATACAAAGCTGCAAGAAAATCTTGCTGTTTTTAATTCGGTAATGCATTTAGGGAGTGATCCCGCACTAATTGGATTTATTCTACGTCCACTTACAGTGAAACGACACACTTATGATAACATACATCAAACCAAGTTTTTTAGCATTAATCAAATTCCCAGAGACTTGTATACAGAAGCGCATCAAACATCAGCGAAATACAAAAAAAACGAATCCGAATTTGAAACCTGCGCTATTGAGAAAGAGTATTTTGAGAACTATACTGTTCCATTTGTCAAAAAGTCTAAAATAAAAATAGCGTGTCGGTATGAGAGTGAATACAATATCAAAGAGAATGGCTGTGTAATGATTATCGGAAAAATTCAGATGATTGCAGTGGACGATTCGGGTATCAGCGAAGATCTCTGGATTAATCACGAAAAATTAAACTCAATAGGTATTGGAGGACTTGACACTTATTACACCGTAAAATGCATAGATAGGCTTACTTATGCGCAAACTCACCAAGATTCAAAATCGATTTATGGCGCACAAAAAACTACATCTTGAACAAAAGATATGCCCTCGATGTCAACGCCCTTTTGAATGGCGTAAGAAGTGGGAGAATAATTGGGAAAATGTAAAATATTGTTCGAAAAAATGCAGCAAAAACAAATAAAATCACTTTTGTGGTTTACTAAAGATCTTAGGCCTTACGACCACGAAGGCCTACAAACCGCTATTAGAGAAAGTTCAGGAATTATAGGAGTCTATTGTATTGATAAAGAGGCTTATACTGTTGCTAAGGAATTTGGTTTTAGTAAGCGTTCTAAATTTCAACTATCACTCATTTTAGAAGCCCTAGAAGAACTTAAAAAAGGTTTGCAATCACTAAATATACCTCTTATCGTTTTTGATACAACTGCTTCAGAATGCCTAACTCACCTTCTTGAAGAATACCAAATCGACCAAGTAATCTTACAAGAAGAATGGAGTTTTGAAGAGCAAAAAGAAGTAGAAAATCTTAAATCACAATTACCTAATATTCTTTTTAAAACTTATTTAGGACAGTTATTGTGGCATCCCGAAGATGTTCCTTATAACTTACATCAAAACGAATTACCTGATGTTTTTACCGTTTTTCGAAAAAAATGTGAAAAACAAGCAAGAGTAAGACCTTTAATTATCAACCACTCCATACCTACTAATTGTTTTAAGCAAGCATCGAGTGAAATTCCGACGCTTCAAAGCTTAGGACTTCCAGAGGTAAACATTCCTCCTAGTGCTGCTTTTAAATTTCATGGTGGATATCAAGAAGCACAAGACAGACTACATGCTTATTTTTTTGAAAATCATCATATAGCTCGATACAAAAAAACCCGAAATGGTCTTTTGGGAACTGAATATTCATCTAAATTTTCGCCTTGGCTTGCCATTGGAGCTTTGAGTCCACGGTACATTTATCACAAAATCAAATCCTATGAGAAAAAACATGTTAAAAACCAAGATACCTATTGGCTAGCATTTGAATTGATGTGGCGCGATTATTTCAAATATATTTCATTAGAGCACGGAAACCACCTCTTTAAACAAACTGGCATAAAAAAAAGACAATATTACTGGAAACAAGACAAGCGTGAATTCTTAAAATGGGTTAATGGGCAAACTGGGGATTCTTTTGTAGATGCTAATATGATAGAATTACAACAAACAGGCTTTATGAGTAATCGAGGAAGGCAAAACGTCGCGAGTTACTTGACCAAAGATCTGCAAATAGATTGGAGATGGGGAGCAGCCTACTTCGAAAGTGTTCTAATTGACTATGATGTTCATAGTAATTGGGGAAATTGGCAATACGTAAGTGGTGTCGGTAATGATCCAAGAGATCGAAAATTTAATACTCAACTTCAAGCAGAACGATACGATCCAAAACAAGAATTCCAAAAACTATGGCTCAACCACAAACACTAAGGCTTATTCTTGGAGACCAACTAAACACTGAACACAGTTGGTTTAGACAACAAGAAGATCATGTCTGCTATCTTATGGCAGAGATAAGACAAGAGACGGATTATGTCAAGCATCACATTCAAAAAGTAACTGGATTTTTTGCCGCCATGCGTTCATTCGCTAAACATTTGGAGAAACTAGGACATCGGATTTTGTACATTCCTATTTCTGAAAATCAAAGTCATTCATTTGACATACTTATTACAGAACAGATTCAACTCCAGAATATTCAAAAATTCGAATATCAAGAACCTGACGAATATAGATTAGACGCACAATTACAAAGCCTTTGCGAGCGCTTAGCCCAAAACAACATAGAGACACAAATGCAGAGTAGTGAGCACTTTCTAACGCAAAGAAATACCTTAACTCTATTTTTTGAAGGAAAAAAACAAGCGCTTATGGAATCATTCTATAGAATGATGAGAAAAAAGTCTGGATATTTAATGATTGGAGGTCAGCCTGAAGGGGGAAAATGGAATTATGACGGTGAAAATAGATCATCTTTTAAAGATCAAGTCCCTATTCCAGCAATACCACTTTTAAAGAATGATATAAAGGCTATAGTTGATGAAATCTGTGCTGAAAATATCCAGTATATTGGAGAAATTGATATCAATAACTTTAATTGGCCGATAAACCGCACACAAGGAATTGAACTTCTTAAGCATTTCTGCGAACATCTTCTTCCCTATTTTGGGAAATATCAAGATGCACTTTACAGTGAAGATCCTTTTTTATTCCACTCGCGATTGAGTTTCGCTCTTAATCTTAAAATGATAAGTCCCAAAGAGGTAATAGAGCACAGCATAGAGGCATATCACAATAATAGACATGATGTTAGTTTGTCGCAAATTGAAGGATTCGTAAGACAAATTTTAGGATGGAGAGAATACATGAGAGGAATGTACTGGAGAGAAATGCCTGAATATGC
This sequence comes from Flavobacteriaceae bacterium, assembly GCA_002691685.1. Classification (GTDB taxonomy): domain Bacteria; phylum Bacteroidota; class Bacteroidia; order Flavobacteriales; family Flavobacteriaceae; genus UBA3478. Next base: position 10,547 of record NZIQ01000042.1, read on the forward strand.
CAACTTAAATGCACTAGAACATCGCAATGCATTGCCTTTGTTTTATTGGACAGGAAACACCAAAATGAAATGTTTAGAAAAGGCTATTTCACAAAGCCTTAAACATTCCTACGCACATCATATTCAAAGGCTCATGGTTACAGGAAACTTTGCTCTTCTCACACAAATAGACCCCGACCAGTTAGATCAGTGGTATTTAGGAATTTACATTGATGCCATTGAATGGGTAGAGATGCCTAATACAAGGGGAATGAGTCAATACGCAGACTTTGGAAAGATAGCCACCAAACCCTATATCAGTAGTGCCAACTACATCGATAAGATGAGTAATTACTGCAAAAGCTGTCATTACAATGCTAAAGCCAAAAAAGGAGAAGACTCCTGTCCATTCAACAGTCTCTATTGGAATTTTTTAGACCATCACAGAAATAAACTTTCTAGTAACCCGCGCATGGGTATGATGTATCGTTTACTCGAGAAAAAAAATCAAGAAGAAATGCAAGAAATAAGAGATCGAGCTTCTAAGATTATCAAAAATCCAGACCTATTTTAATCGATGATTTGATCTGCAATGCCGTAAGCCAAGGACTCGTCAGCATTCATCCAATAATCTCTATCGAAATCTTTCATAACCTTATCAAAGTCTTGACCGCAATTATCCGCCAATATTCTGGCCCCAATTTCTTTGGTTTTGATGATTTCTCTCGCTTGAATTTCGATATTTGAGGCTTGACCTTGAGCTCCACCACTAGGCTGATGAATC
>NZIQ01000043.1 GCA_002691685.1 Flavobacteriaceae bacterium
GTGGTTATAGCTTCTCTTCTAGGTCTATTTTTAAAAACAACATTTATTTGATTTGTAGTGGCTATTCGTTTTTCTAATATAAGCTTAGGGACTGCTTACAGATGATGCTTAACTATTTTTAGAATTATTCAATTTTTTGAAATAAACTCCTATACAAAGTTGCTATTTTTGTGCATGCATCAAAAAGTTCTCATTTTAGATTTCGGTTCACAGTACACTCAGCTGATAGCAAGAAGAATCAGAGAGTTAAATATTTATTCTGAAATTACACCGTACAACAAGGCTCCTAAATCTTTAGACGCATACAAAGCAGTTATTTTATCAGGTTCTCCGCACTCTGTGCGTGGCGAAAATCCTCCAAAAATTGAATTGTTAAATTATCGTCAAAAATTACCTCTATTGGGTATTTGCTACGGAGCCCAATATTTGGCTAGCCAAGCAGGTGGTGAAGTGAAACCTTCAAAAATTAGAGAATACGGAAGAGCCAATCTTACTCAAATTGAAATTGATTCTTCATTAATGAATGGGGTAGAACTTAATTCTCAAGTTTGGATGAGTCATTCAGATACCATTAGTGCATTGCCAGCAACTTGTAAAAAGATAGCTAGTACTGCTGATGTAGAGAATGCAGCCTTTGTGTTTGAAAATGAAGAAACTTTTGGAATTCAATTTCATCCAGAGGTGTATCACAGTAAGGACGGAATTAAAGTGTTGGAAAATTTTTTAGTTCGAATCGCACATTTTGATCAAGATTGGACGCCAAATGCTTTTGTTGAAGAGACTGTTGAAGATCTTAAGGCACAAATTAAAGATGATAGTGTAATTTTAGGATTGTCAGGAGGTGTAGACTCTACTGTGGCTGCTGTGCTTTTGCATAAGGCGATAGGTGATAGATTGCACTGTATATTCGTAAACAATGGACTCTTGCGTAAGAATGAATTTGAACAAGTTCTTGAGCAGTACAAAGGTTTTGGCTTGAATGTTAAAGGTGTGGATGCAGGAGAACGTTTTTTATCTGAATTAGAGGGAATAAGCGAACCGGAACAAAAAAGAAAAACAATCGGCAGGGTTTTTGTTGATGTTTTTGATAGGGAGTCTAAACTGGTTTCGGATGCCAAATGGCTGGCACAAGGAACAATTTATCCTGATGTCATTGAATCGGTATCAGCAACCGGAGGACCTTCAGCAACAATAAAAAGCCATCACAATGTGGGAGGATTACCTGATTATATGAAACTCAAAGTAGTAGAACCTTTACGGAAATTATTTAAAGATGAAGTCAGACGAATAGGGGCCACATTGAGTATATCACCTTCAATTTTAGGAAGGCATCCTTTTCCAGGACCTGGTTTAGGTATACGAATTTTGGGAGAAATAACTTCGGACAAGGTCAGAATGCTGCAAGAAGTTGACGCTATTTTCATTGAGGGATTAAAAAACTGGACACTATACGATAAGGTGTGGCAAGCAGGAGCTGTGCTTTTGCCCGTTCAAAGTGTTGGGGTAATGGGTGACGAACGCACTTATGAAAACTGCGTTGCGTTGAGAGCCGTAGAAAGCACTGATGGTATGACTGCAGACTGGGTCTATTTTCCACATGAATTCTTGCAGAGTATCTCAAATGAAATAATCAATAAAGTAAAGGGAGTTAATCGAGTGGTTTATGATATTAGTTCAAAACCTCCAGCAACAATTGAGTGGGAATGAGAAAAGGGTTACACACTTTAGTTTTTAGTGCTTTATGCTGCTTTTCTTTGATGAAAGCCCAGGTCGTGGAACGCAAAAGCCCTGCGCGCTTTAAAATGCATAGGGTACTCCAGTCCGAGACAGTATATGGGATTTCTAAAAAGTATGATATTGATACCACTGAATTGATTCTTTTTAACGACTTTTTAAATTCCGAGGTATTGGATGTCAATATGATATTAAGGATTCCTGTATTCGAAGAAAAAGAAATCGTTTCTTCTGTATTAAGTATTCCAAGTGGATTCATTAATTACAAGGTCAAGAAAAAGGAAAATATTGACGCCATTGCTTTAAAATTCTCAGTAAAAAAAGAGGACATCTTGAAGTATAATCCACGTGCAGCTCGAAAAAAGTTGAAGTCTAAACAGCTTTTAAAAATCCCTGTGTACAAACAAAAAAGTGAGTCGCAATTTGCTAGTCAAGTCAATTACGATACATATCAAGTAAAACAAGGAGACACTAGATGGAGTATTGCTTATAGCTATCAAATCAGTTTAGATAGTCTGGCGCGTCTCAATCCTCAATTACCTGAAAATTCATATTCTATAAGTGTTGGAGATGTCCTGAGTGTGCCTTCGAACTCCCTAGAGATTAAAGAGCTCGAGTACGCAAATCAGCAGGAGTACGCTGAATCTGCAATAGAAGAAGAGCAAGAATCACCTTTTGTCTATAACGATAGCTTTTTATTTTATCAAGTTCAACCTAAAGAAACCATTTATGCCATTGTAAAGAGCCTCGATATTGATATGATTTCTTTATATCGACTCAATCCTAAAATTAAAGAGGGTTTGACTTCTGGAATGATTTTAAAAATACCTAAACCTTTAGGATTTAGTCGAACAGTACGAGAAGGTTTGATAAGCCCTGAATTCAATTTGTTAGACAGCATTCAAGTTGGATCTTCTCATGAGTTACTTTTTATGCTTCCATTTCGTTTAGATCGTGTCGATACTTTGGATGCTGAAATGGCTCAAAAAGAAATTAAGAAAAGGACCGATATGAAAACCTCATTGAGTTTTTATTCAGGAGCTCTTATGGCGATTGATTCCCTAAGGTTTTATGGCGTTTTTGTAAATCATGAAACCTTTGATACTGAGTTGGACAAAGGCAGAGTGGGAGCATACCTTCAACTGGCTGACCTCAGTAAATATGACGCTGTTGTAGGACCTTTGCGCTCTGGTATTATCGAAGAAATTTCAAGAAGTACATCCTTGGCATCAATTCCTTTTGTATTTCCTTTATCAGCGCCTATAAAAGGTGCATACAGCGACAACGTATTATTTTCTATTACTGATCCTTCAGAAATAAGAGAAGAAATGATTGCTCAACTTTTGAGAGTTAAAGAAGAAGAGTCTGTTTTAATTATAACAGATAGTAGTGAAGATGGGCAAGCTAAAAGAGATTTGCAATTGGCGTTCCCAGGGGCCAAGGTCACGGAAATAACAGATGAGAGCTCTTTAGATTTAGAAGAGTTTAAGTTAAATCAAATTGACTCCACCAGAGTTAATTGGGTGTTTTTAGAAACCTCTAAACCTAGTTTAGCCTCAGGAGTGACAAGTGTTTTGAACTCTATAAATTCCGAGGAAAATAGAATAATTCAGCTTTTTACCACCAAATATGCTTCTAAGGTTTTTGAAAGTCAGAGTATTTCTTTTGAGCACTTGTCGAATTTAAAGTTTGTGTATCCTTCGGTTTATAATACTCCAGAATCAGAAAGTGAATTTTCAAAACGCTACTTAAATCGTTTTGGCTTTTTTCCAAATGCTTATGCGGCTAGAGGATTTGATCTCGTTTTTGATTTGGTGCTGAGAATGGCTTATGATAAGGATATTCTAACAAGTACTTCAGTTATAGACGAAAAAGAGTATTCGTATAGTAAATTTAATTACGGCCTCTCACAAAATCAAAGGGGATATATCAATCATTCCTTTTATCTCATGCAATTCACTAATTTAGAACGAAATAAAATTGATGAAAATTACCTCAGAAATAATTTACCAAGGTGGACTCAGGACAGCATCAACCCACTTGAGATCGGGGTCGGTGATCCACAGTGATGCTCCAATCGACAATAATGGATTAGGACAAGCTTTTTCGCCTACAGACTGTGTGGCTAATGCGTTAGGTAGTTGTATGATAACCGTAATGGCTATAAAAGCAAATCAAATAGGCATTGAACTCAAAGACAGCCGTCTTGAAATCAAAAAGCACATGGCCTCTGATCCAAGACGAATTTCATGTATTGAGGTTGACTTGTATTTACCCGAAATCTCTGAAAAAGATGCTAAAATATTAGAACGTGTCGGAAATACCTGCCCTGTTTTGGAAAGCCTTCACTTAGACCTAGAAAAGCAAATCAGATTTCACTGGAATAGCCTTTAGATATCACAAATTGAAAAGGCTGTTTGCAGAGAAGATATAGGATCTTCGTTTATAGGAATAAATTCCTGTGCTACATGTCCTGTGTATCCAGTTTTGAGAATTTCTTTCATTATGGCTGGATAATACAATTCTTGTTTTTCGTCGATTTCATTTCTACCGGGAACACCAGCTGTATGGTAATGCCCAAAGTATTTATGGTACTTTCTAATGCTATTAATGATATCTCCTTCTTGAATTTGCATGTGATAGATATCGAAAAGTAATTTGAAATTATCGCTTCCTAATCTTCTACATAGTTCGACTCCCCAAATACTAGAATCACACATATAATCTGGATGATTTTGTTGGTTGAATAATTCCATTTGTAACACCACCCCTTGCTCTTCAGCTAAAGGCATGATTTCAGATAGTCCTTTTACACAATTTTCGATACCGACATAGTCATTCATTCCATTTCTATTTCCACTAAAACAGATCAGGTTGGTGAATCCAGCCTCAGCGACTTGAGGAATAATACGTTTGTAATTTTCTATGAGTTGCGGGTGATTTTTAGGGTCGTTGAATCCTTCGACTAAGCTTATTTCTGCACCCTGACACATGCTGCAATGTATATCGTATTTTTTGAGCAAATCAAAATTTTCTGGACCAACTAAGTCTATGGCCTTGACCCCCATTTTTTTAATTATTTTCAAAAAATCTTCTAAGGGTATATTCCCAAAACACCAATGACACACACTGTGATTGATATTATTTTTGAGATCTAATGTTTTTAATTCTGTCGGATTCAAATTAAAATTTTGAGCTACAGTGTTGACTGAAAATAGAGCTAATCCTCCCGTGCCCGATTTTTGAATAAAGTTTCTTCTGTTCATGGTTAGTTTTTTAAACTTTTAAGATATTGAATTTTGCTCAAACCTTTTGTTTTATTGTACCTTTACATCCCGTATATAATCAAAAACCCATGAACACCACTAAATACGTTTTTGTTACGGGAGGAGTCACTTCTTCATTAGGTAAAGGAATTATCGCTGCTTCTTTAGCAAAACTTCTTCAGGCTAGAGGATATCGAGTAACAATACAAAAATTTGATCCATATATAAACGTTGACCCTGGAACATTAAATCCATACGAACACGGAGAGTGTTTTGTCACTGACGATGGAGCAGAAACAGATTTAGATTTGGGTCATTACGAACGTTTTTTAAATAACTCAACTTCTCAAGCAAATAATGTGACTACTGGACGTATTTACCAAAGTGTAATCGAAAAAGAACGTCGAGGAGAGTTTTTGGGTAAAACTGTTCAGGTTGTTCCTCATATTACCAATGAAATCAAGGACCGTATTAAACTTTTAGGTCAAACTGGAAATTACGACATTGTTATTACGGAAATAGGAGGAACAGTAGGGGACATAGAATCATTGCCTTACATTGAAGCCGTTCGTCAATTACTATGGGATCTGGAAGAGCACAATGGGATGGTTATACATTTAACGCTAGTTCCCTATTTATCTGCTGCCAGAGAATTAAAGACAAAGCCCACTCAGCATTCAGTGAAAACCTTAATGGAAAGTGGTATAAAGGCGGATGTTTTAGTATGTAGAACAGAATACGATATCGACGAAGATAAAAGAAGAAAATTGGCACTTTTTTGTAATGTTTCAAAAGAAGCTGTCATCCAATCCATAGATGCTCCAACTATTTATCAAGTACCTCTTTTGATGCATGAAGAAGGGCTTGACCGTGTAGTTCTTCAAAAATTAAGGCTAAACACTGATAGTGTGCCTGAATTAGATTCTTGGAAAGAATTTTTAGAACGCCTAGCGAATCCTGAACATACCGTTAAGATTGGATTAATTGGAAAATATGTTGAGTTACAAGATTCTTACAAGTCTATTTTAGAAGCCTTTATACATGCCGGTGCTCAAAATAAGGTTAAGGTTGAGATTGCATCAATTCACTCAGAGACTTTAGAAGCAAGTGAAATAGAATCAAAACTTAAAGGGCTCAACGGATTGTTGGTAGCACCCGGATTTGGTACACGAGGATTAGAGGGTAAAATTAAGGCTGTTCAGTATGCAAGAGAAAATAATGTTCCATTTTTCGGAATTTGCTTGGGGATGCAAATGGCTATAGTAGAATACGCTCGAAATGTTCTCGGCATAGAAAACGCAAATTCTATAGAGGTTGATGAAAATACTTCATCACCCATAATTTCTTTAATGGAAGAACAGAAAAAGATTACACATTTGGGCGGAACAATGCGTTTAGGTTCTTGGGAATGTGAATTGACAGAAGGAAGTAAAGCATCTGAAATATATTCAAATGCTAAAATCATTCACGAGCGTCATAGGCATAGATTTGAGGTTAATAATAACTATGAAAAACAACTGCAAGAAGCAGGTTTAAAGGCTACGGGTAGGAATAAGCAAACACAATTGGTAGAGATTGTTGAATTGGAAAACCATCCGTGGTTTGTTGGAGTTCAATACCATCCAGAATACAAAAGTACAGTTGCCAATCCTCATCCATTATTTGTCTCATTTATTGCTGCTGCCTTAACACACAAAAAAAATCAATTGTAGTGACAGCCCAATAAGCATTATCTTTGAATTTAATACGCTATTTTAACGCTTTATGGAAGAAAGAAAACTAGATAAAAGCTCAATCATAGGCTTTATTCTCATATTCGCCATTATGATGTTTTGGTTTTATTTAAACCAACCTACTCCTGAGGAATTGGAGGCAGCACGAGCAGCAGAACTTGTTGTAAATCAGGAAAAAAGTTCATCTCAAAGTGAGGCAAAGATGAATTCTGAGACTGCGCCTACAGTTGTTTCTGATTCTATACTCAATCAGGCTTATCAAAATGTTGTCGGTCTTTTTGCCTTTACTCCGAAAGATGAAGGTTCAACCTTTATTGAAAATGACTTGTTGCGGATGGAAATATCCCATAAAGGTGCTCAAATTAAGGGATTAGAATTAAAGCAATACTCAGACTACAAAGAAGAACCGGTTCATTTGATTGCCGATAACAATTCAAATCTCAGAGTTAATTTTAGAACAACAGATAATCGAATATTAAAAACAACTGATTTGTATTTTATTCCTTCTGTCTCCAAAGATGACAAAGGAATAACGCGCTTATCGATGAAGGCCAAAACCACTGAAACCGCTTATCTCGAAATAGTTTACGTACTAAAACCAGATGAATATTTACTAGATTACACCATAAAAAGTCAAAATTTAAGTACTTATTTGGTAGATTCCGATGACCTAAATTTAAGTTGGGATTTTAAGGCTAAACGCTTTGATCAGAGCGTTATGTATGAGAATAGGTATACTCGTTTGACGTATCAGTACAATGATAAAAAGCTTAGAAAGCTCTCTGCTTCTAGTGTCTTTGATGAGGATTCAGAGAATAAGGTCAATTGGATTTCATACCGACAGCACTTTTTTAGCAGTATGTTAGTGGCTGAACAATCCTTTGACAGCGTCGATTTGAGTTCTGAGAATCTGGTTGAAGAAGAATCTAAAGATGAAATTTACACTAAGGTTTATGGCTCAAAAGTGAATTTAAAACTCATGGGAGGTGAACTTTCTTCTGTGATGAAACTTTATTTCGGTCCAACAGATTTGGAGGTATTAAGCGCCTATAAAGATTATGCTTTAGCTGACTCTATTCCTTTTGGGTGGGGGATTTTTGGATGGATTAATAGATATATATTTAATCCGTTTTACAGTTTTTTAGCCTCGTTTTTACCATATGGTATGGCTATTATTGTAATGACGATAGTCGTTCGTTTGGCAATGTCTCCTGTGACATATAAGTCGTATGTATCCCAAGCGAAGATGAAGGTTTTAAGACCAGAAATTACAGCGATAAACGATAAGTATAAGGACAATGCCATGAAAAGGCAGCAAGAAACAATGAAAATCTACAATAAAGCAGGAGTAAGTCCTATGAGCGGATGTCTTCCTGCATTTTTGCAGTTGCCTATTTTCTATGCTTTATTTAGTTTTTTCCCTACTTCGTTTATTTTGCGTCAAAAGTCCTTTTTATGGGTGGATGATTTGTCTTCGTATGACACAATTGTAGAATTACCTTTTACTATTCCATTTTACGGAGACCACATTAGTTTGTTCCCCATTTTGGCTTCTGTAGCTATCTTTTTCTACATGCAAATGACCACAGGTCAGACCATGCAAATGCAACAACAGCCGGGTATGCCAAACATGAAGTTCATCATGTATTTATCTCCAGTAATGATGTTGTTTTTCTTCAATAATTACGCCTCAGGTTTAAGTTTGTATTATTTTGTTTCGAATTTACTGACCATAGGAATCATGCTGGTGATTAAAAACGTAATTTTAGATGAAGAGAAGATTCACGTGCAAATTGAAGAGAATAAAAAAGCACCTCGCAAGGAAAATAAATTTCAAAAAAGAATGCGAGAAATGATGGAGCAGGCTGAAGCGCAACCTGAGTATAAAAAGAGGCTAAAAAAGTAAGCCTATATTTTATATCCATTGATATGGTTGAGAACAAATCCACAGTAGTTGTAGGTTTATCTGGAGGAGTTGACTCCTCTGTTGCTGCCTATCTTTTGAAAAAAGAGGGTTTCAATGTAATTGCTCTTTTTATGAAGAATTGGCATGACGATGAAGTCACTATTTCTGACGAATGCCCCTGGCTTGAAGATAGTAATGATGCATTATTAGTCGCAGAAAAGCTCAACATTCCATTTCAAACAATTGATCTCAGTGAAGTCTACAAAGAGCGCATTGTCAACTATATGTTTGACGAATATAGCAATGGAAGAACTCCAAATCCAGATGTGCTCTGTAATCGAGAAATCAAGTTTGATGTCTTTTTATCCATAGCTCTTGATTTAGGTGCTGATTTTGTGGCTACAGGGCATTATTGTCAAAAAGGAGAGCTATCCTATGGCGATAAAACCCTGTATCAATTGAAAGCAGGAAGAGATAAAAATAAAGATCAATCGTATTTTTTATGTCAATTAAATCAGGATCAACTCTCAAAAGTTTTATTTCCAATTGGTCATCTTCAAAAATCAGAAGTTAGAGCAATAGCTGAGCGAGAAGGTCTAGTCACGGCCAGTAAAAAAGACTCTCAGGGCCTCTGCTTTATTGGAAAGGTTCGATTGCCAGATTTTTTACAACAACAATTAAAACCAAAAAAAGGAACTATTATAGAAATAGCTGCTACAAACCCGTTATACAAGCTTGATGAGGGTCATTTATCTCTTGCAAAACGCGCATTAGCTCAGGTATATACTCAAGATATGGGTCGCCTATGTGGATTGCATAAAGGAGCTCATTTTTTTACTATAGGTCAACGAAAGGGTTTAGCAGTTGGTGGAACGAAAGAACCGCTCTTTGTAATAGCAACGGATACTGTCGAAAATATTATCTATGTAGGTGAAGGAAATAAGCACCCCGGTTTATTTCGTTCTGCGCTTAAAATTGAAACGAATGACATTCATTGGTTGAGGTCCGATTTGTCCTTAAACGATGAGGAGCAAATGACGGTAAGCGTGCGGATAAGATATCGTCAACCTTTACAAGAGGCGACCTTAATTAAAAAGCCTGATGGGCTTTATATAGATTTTGAACAACCACAATCCGCAATAACATCAGGGCAGTTTGCAGCTTGGTATACAAGGGATGAATTATTGGGTTCAGGAGTGATTTCGTAGGTATGAAAATTGATACAAAATTAACGCGATTATTGGGTATTGAATATCCTATTATTCAAGGAGGAATGGTTTGGACATCCGGAGCTGACTTGGTCTCAGCCGTTTCAAATGCCGGAGGTTTAGGCGTTTTAGGAGCTGGTAGTATGTATCCTGAACAACTTCGTGAGGCAATTGAAAGTTGTAAGTCGAAGACTAAACGGCCTTTTGGCGTGAATATTCCGCTTTTGTATCCCAACATTGAAGAGCATATTGCAACAGTAGTTGAATACAAGATTCCTGTGGTTATTACTTCAGCGGGTAATCCCAATCTATTCACAACTCGTTTGAAGTCTCATGCAATTAAGGTTTTTCATGTGGTGAGTTCATTAAAGTTTGCACTTAAAGCCGAACAGGCTCAAGTCGATGGAATTATCGCTGAGGGTTTTGAGGCCGGAGGTCACAACGGACGTGAAGAGAATACTACTCTTGTTTTGTTGCAATTGTTACATCAACATTCTTTTAAAATACCTGTGGTTGCAGCTGGAGGAATCGCAAATGGATCTGCTATGCTCGCTTGTTTTCATTTGGGTGCTTCAGGAGTTCAAATGGGAAGTCGATTTTTAATGACTAAGGAGTCTACGGCTCATCAGAATTTTAAAAATCACGTGAAATCTTTAGGTGAGGGTGATACTATTCTTAGCTTGAAAGAATTAGCTCCTGTTCGACTCATTAAAAATGAGTTTTATGCATCAGTTCTGGAACTTTATCAAAAGGGTGCCTCTGTAGAGGAGTTGAGGTCATTACTAGGCAGAGGAAGAGCGAAAAAAGGAATTTACGAAGGAGATTTAGTCGAAGGAGAACTCGAAATTGGACAGATTTCAGCCTTGCTTGACAATATTCCTACGGTCGACAAACTGATGGCTAATTTTTTAAAAGAATATGAACTAGCCTTACAAAAAAAAAGTTTTTAAAACAGGGTTTGAAAGGCTTGGTACTGTTTAGATTCAATGGCCTTTGCAGTATTGCCCAAAGTACTTTTTCCCCGAATTTTCTCAACGCTATGTGCTTTTAAATCCAGATTTTTATCTACTTCAAGTTGAGCCCTGAGTTTATTGATATCTATTTTGGTATTCAACCATAGTTTTACTTGATCTGAATTGAGTATTAAAGGCATTCGAGACTCTCCGTGTTCAGCCTTATTGTGGATTTCTTTCATAAACAAATTGGCTCGCGTGGTCACAATACTAAAAGTCGCTACATTGTCACTCAATTGTTTATTGGTGTCGTGTAAGCAAGCGACAATCATAGGCTCTTTCACTGATTTTTGTACATAAAATGGATAAGCCCTATTATTTCTAAAATGATGTTCAAAAAAACCATCTATATAGAGGATGGCTCTAGCGTTTTGAGCAGGTTCTTGAAATGAAGGTTTTTCTTGAATACTTTCAATACGTGCATTTAAAGTAGAGTTTTCAATGTTAAGAGCTGCTTTTTCGTCTTGAATCCAATGAGGAATTAATCCCCATCTCGCTACAAAAGTTGAAGATTCATCATAAAGTACGCAATAAGGATGTTCAAAACCACTCGCACGATAAAAATCCTCTAGCTCCTTTTCTTTTATGATTTCTGTAATTTCTTTCAGTGCAGTTTGATTTCCTATGTGTTTTGCTCTAAAGAGTTGTGTTTTGAGTTGGGCACTAATATCGTAACACATAGAAATTTTTTAAGGTAGGGCAAAGGCTATAATTTGATCTCCAGCGACTGTTCCGAGCTTTTCTCCACCGCAGGCGATAACCAGATAAGACTTGTTGTTGTATTCGTATAAACTGGGACTAGCGAAAGCAGCGTAAGGCAATTTGTATTTCCAAAGTATTGCGCCTGTATGACGATTAAAAGCTCTGATAAAACCATCCTTTGTAGCAGCGATAAAAAGCAGTCCATTTTTGGTGACCAAAGGTCCACCGTAATTTTCTGTTCCTGTTTCACCTATTCCTGGTGTTTCCCCCAAGGGAACGCTCCATTTATATTCTGCCGTATTTAAATCGATGGCGTGTAATTGTCCCCATGGAGGGTTGATGGCTGGAAGTCCATTTTCATCTAAAAACTTTTGATAGCCACTGTGAATATAAGTGGTAATGGGTTCAATTGTGCTCACTGCTGTATTTCCTTCTTCTAAGCCCATCACATACTTAGTTATGGCTTTTATTTCTTCTTTTGGCAATTGAGAAAACCCTGGCATTCTACCCTTGCCATTGCTTATTAAAAGATGCAGTTTTTCAACAGATAAACGTTCATTAATCTTTTCGAGGCTGGGATACCCGCTCTCGGGAACACCTTTAAAGTTCTCTAGGTGACAACTCGAACAGTATCTAGTGTACAATCCTTTAGACGTATTTGCAATTTCTCTTTTTTCAATGCGAAGCTCCCAGGCCATTTCATTTGAATTTACGTAGAGCAAACCCTCATCTGGAACGGCTGCTGCACCTCCCCATTCACCTCCGCCGTCATAACCAGGAAATAACAAAACTTTAGCTGTATCAGGTGGGTGATAGGTTTGTTTGATCATGGACTTAAAAAGTGTTCTCAGCGAATCTTTACGAGACGAGTATAAACCAATTTTAGTTTCTTGAAGTTCTTCTATCTGCCTAGCAAAGACCTTTGGTTTAGTCGGAATGGGTTGTGTTTTCCAGGACTTTTCATTTGGGATTTTTGAAATAGGTACCTCGGTTTCTTTGATTTCATAAATAGGATTACCGTTTTCTCTATCGAATAAAAAAACATAGCCTTGTTTGCTGATTTGGGCCAATGCGTCTATTGATTTTCCTGCTTTATTGATTTGAATGAGATTTGGAGGTGCAGGTAAATCTCTATCCCATAAATCGTGATGTACGGTCTGAAAATGCCATATATATTCTCCTGTATTGGCATCTAGGGCAATGATCGAATTTGCATATTCATTTTTCCCTACACGATCGGCACCATAAAAATCTGGAGATGCAGAACCCGTTGGCACAAACAATAACTCTTTTTCTTCGTCTAAACTCATACCAGCCCAATTATTGCCGCCACCGATATTGGGGTTGTCTTTAAAACTTGGAAGGGTTTCAAACGTCCAAACGACAGTTCCTGTATTGGTATCAAAAGCGATGATATTTCCTTTAGCAGCACCCTCTGATTCAGATACTCTTAAAGGCAAGATGATCAAATCTTTAAAAATTGTTCCAGGCGTATTTGAGATGACCCATTTATCCATGCTTGGAAGTGCTTTTCGAATGTCTACAGCTCCATTAACTCCAAAGTCTTGGACTGGTTTACCACTCAGTGCCTCTAATGCAATGAGTTCGTAATTTCGAGTATAAAAAATGCGGTCTTCTCCTTCTTTTGATTTCCAATAACTCACTCCTCTAGATGTTGCTAGGGCATGATCGAAATTTGCACCGTAACTCCAAATTTCTTGGCCGCTTTTCGCGTGAAGACCGTAGACTTTTAAACTGGCGTCAATAATGTAGACCATACTGTCAACCACAATAGGGTTCATTTGCATTTGCCCTTTGCTAGAGGTAGTAAAGGTCCAAGCAGGTTCGAGAAGCTCAACATTGTCAGGGTTGATTTCATCCAATTCTGAATAGTGATTCCTTTCTTTTCCACCATGATAACTACTCCACGTATTTGTTTTTGGAGTTGTGTTCTGACACGAAAAAAAGAATGCTACAAGTACGGCGAAATAAAGTCCTTTCATGACAACGGGTTTGACCATTAAATATCGTTATTTTACGTTGGATTTTCAATTTATGCAAAGCATTAGACTTTTTGGTTATTCGTTCTCAGGATTTCAAGTTTTTTTAAGCCTGTGGACTCTTGCAGCCCTTCTGCAATCTTATTTTATGGATTTGTCTGGAGAAGAAGCGTATTATGTGCTGTTTGCTAGAAGTATTGATTTGGGATATTTAGATCATCCTCCAATGGTCGCTTTTGCCACCTTTTTAGGTGAACTTGTTTTTCAAAATGAACTTGGGGCGCGATTGCTGTTCGTTGCAATGAGTGCATGTTCCTTGTACTTGATGTACGAATTGGTCGAACGAAAGAACCTCAAACTGTTTGTTTTCTTGTCTATGGGCTTAATTGCTGTTCACGCGGGTAGCTTTTTAATTAAGACCGATGTTCCCTTATTATTTGGAGAACTCTTGTTTTTTTACTTCTACAAACTGTATCTAGAGAAGCCCTCCCTAAAGTATTGTGTAGGATTAGCAATTGCTATTGCATTTATGTTTCTGAGTAAGTACCACGGTGTTCTTATTGTTTTATTTACCCTTCTTTCAAATCCGAGATTGTTCACTCAAAAGCCTTTTTACAAGGTGCTTTTTTTGACTGTACTATTGATGCTTCCTTATGCCTTTTGGCAATATGAGAATGATTGGATGAGTTTAAAATTTCATTTAAGCGATCGCTCAGATATCAGTTTTAAATGGAGCAATGTCTTGGGTTACCTCTTTAGTCAACCTATAGTTTTGGGCCCTTTAGTGAGTATTCCTATGTTTATCGCAGTGGGTAAAAGAAGAGGGTTGAGTTTGTATGAAAAGGCCTTGAAATACGTCTTGATTGGAGTCTTGGTATTTTTCTTTTTGCAGTCGTTTAGAGTTTTTATTCACAAACATTGGACTTCAATAGCCTTAGTACCGTTATTTTTATTGTCCTATCCCTATTTAGGAGAAAGAGAAAAGTTACAAAAAACGACCATTTTACTAGGAAAGATTACGTTGATTGCTCTTGTTCCGGTTCGTCTTTATTTTGCTTTCGATATTCTTCCAAAGCAGTTTGTAGATTCTAGTGGCCCTCTTCATCACTGGGAACGTTGGTCTGAGCAACTTGACTCACTTTCTTCGGGTCGCCCAATTGTTTTTGTAAACTCGTATGAAAATGCATCGCGATATCAATATTACGCAGTAAAAAAGGCACACACACTGAGCACATTTTACTTTAATAACACCCAATTTGACTATTGGGACCATGAAGAAAATATTCAAGGAACAGAGGTTTTTCTTATAAATCACAAGCGCAACAATCCAAACTTTTCAGCGCCTTTTGATGCAGATAATAGATCACAAATTCGATATGTAATAGTGCCCAATTACCGCTCTTACGCCAGAGTTGATATCGAATTGAGTAACTCTTCTGAAAACAATACTTATGTCTTCGACTTAGGCGAGACTAAAATGGTAGAGGCTACAATTACTAATAAAGGAAATTATCCATTGATTATCGATGGTTCAGTTGATATGCCTGTTGTACTATCCCAGTATTTTCTTAAAGGTGAGCAGCAGTTTGGTTCTAAAGTAGTTTTAGACTCTTTATTTTTAGCCTCAGGAGATTCTAAAAAGGTTCAACTAGCGTTATCTGCTCCAGAAACTCCAGGAAATTATCAAATGCGATTGGGGATTTCATGCGGCTGGATACCTGCAACTATAAATAGCAGCCGAAAAAAATTAAAGGTCAAAGAATGAATAAAAGAGCTCAAGAATTAGCCGCTTTTAGCCGCTTGTTGTATATCATGGATGATTTGAGATTAAAGTGTCCATGGGACAAAAAGCAAACCTTAAGGTCTTTAAGACATTTGACCATTGAAGAGACGTATGAATTATCGGATGCCATATTGACTATGGATTTAGCCGAAATAGAAAAGGAACTTGGAGATGTTCTACTTCACATTGTCTTTTATGCCAAAATAGGTTCAGAGACGGGTGATTTTGATATCACATCTGTTTGTGAGGCGATTAGTAACAAGCTCATTGAAAGACATCCTCATATTTACGGTGATTTAGAATTGACTAGTGAGGAGGAGGTCAAGCAAAACTGGGAAAAATTAAAATTAAAAGAGGGAAAGAAATCTGTTTTAGAAGGGGTGCCAAAATCACTACCTTCTTTAATTAAAGCCTATCGAATTCAAGATAAGGTTGCTGGCGTTGGTTTTGATTGGGAAAAAGATGAACAGGTCTTGGATAAGCTCAAAGAGGAACTTCAAGAGTTAAAAGAAGAAATTGCATCCAATGATAAAGATGCGATGGAGGCCGAGTTTGGGGATGTTTTATTTTCTATGATCAACTATGCGCGTTTTCTTGGTATCAATCCCGATCAGGCCCTTGAGCGCACCAATAAAAAATTTATTCACCGTTTTCAATATCTAGAAAAACAGGCTACCTCCCTTAATAAATCTTTAAAAGACATGAGCTTAGATGAGATGAATATTTTTTGGGAACAAGCAAAAAAACACTGATGTATTCCTTAGCGTTTTATAAAAAAGAGTTTGCAACTAATTGGAAATTGGCATTTCCAGTTATCCTTGGGATGTTGGGTCATACTTTTGTGGCTTTTGCCGATAACATTATGGTAGGACAGCTTGGTGCTGCAGAGCTGGCAGCTGTATCCTTGGGCAACAGTTTCTTTTTTGTGGCCTTTGCTGTCGGTATTGGAATATCAGCTGCAATTACACCACTTATCGCCGAGGCGGATGGCTTGGGTAAAAAATTAAATGTAAAAAAGGTATTCAAACACGGTTTAGTTATTTGTTTGAGCTCTGGTATTATTTTATTTGGAGTTCTATTGGTTTTGGGTCCCTTAATGCAAAGCATGAAACAACCTTCTGAGGTGGTCGCACTTGCTATTCCTTATTATGAGATTATCTCATTGTCTCTTATTCCAATAATGATCTTTCAAGCCTTCAGAACTTTGTGTGATGGTTTGTCAAGAACTAAAATTCCGATGTACGCAACGCTTATTTCTAATGCCTTGAATATTTTATTCAACTATTTGCTCATTTTTGGAAACTGGGGTTTTCCAAAGCTAGGTGTTATCGGTGCTGGATATGGAACGCTTATGTCGAGAATCCTGATGGTACTATTTATTGCTGTTGTGCTTTACAGGTCTGCTTATTTTAGAGAATTTATCACCCGATTAAACTGGAAGAAGACCAGTTGGGGTTATGTCAAAAAGATTTTAAATCTTGGATTACCAACATCAGCTCAAGTATTTTTTGAAGTTACCTTATTTACTATGGCTGTATGGCTAAGTGGAATACTCGGTACAATTGAACAGGCGGCGAATCAGATCGCTTTAAACTTATCATCAATGACTTATATGGTCGGTCAAGGATTGAGTGTTGCTGCCATGATTAGAGTGGGTAACCAAAAGGGTAAAAAAGATATTGCTCGTCTGAGAGAGGTTGCTTTTTCCTTATTTGCAATGACGCTGCTCATAGAAATTGTTTTCGCCTTAGCCTTTTTGATTTTTAGATTTGATTTACCTCTTGTTTATTTAGATACGGAGAGTTCATTAAATCAGGTTGAAAACCTCAAGGTAATTTCACTTGCCTCAATGCTGCTTTTATGGTCTGCATTTTTTCAAATTTCTGACGGATTACAAGTAGTGATATTAGGAGCCCTAAGAGGAATACAAGATGTCAATGTTCCTGCTTTAATAGCTTTTATTGCCTATTGGGTTATTGCCTTTCCGATTTGTTATGTTCTCGCAATTGAATTGGAATGGGGTGGAAATGGTATTTGGATTGGTTTACTAGTAGGCTTAACGGCATCAGCACTTATGCTCTACTTAAGATTTGTATTTTTGCTTCGTAAACAGCAATTCTAAAATGGAGCTTCCAAAATTTATATTAGGTGACAATACTACAGTTAAAGATACGGTGTACGTTATTCATACTGAATTTCCTCGATTTATTTTAAATGTCGCTAACGATGATCTCATGTGGTTTGAAGAATTTTCGAATGAAGATGAAAAAGAAATTGAAGAAATTACAGAAAAGTTAGTTCAAGAGGCCTTGACTTTTTACGATGCTGAAGTAGCAGAATATGATTCTTGATACTATTCAGCATATTGATGAAAGTATACTTCTAAGCGTTCAACAATGGGGACATTCTAGTCTAGATTTGTTTTGGCAATTCGTATCCAATAAATGGAATAGTATTCCCTTATATCTGCTTATTATTTTTCTGCTTTTTAAAAAAAGACCTGTTAAGGAAGCTATATTTTATCTTATTTGCATTGGGTTATTAATTACAGTTTCAGATCAAATGGCCAATTTGTTTAAAAATGGTTTTGAACGACCAAGACCTTGTCACTTGGAGACCTTAAGCAATAGGCTAAGAGATGTGGGCTATCGATGTGGTGGTATTTATGGTTTTTATTCAGCCCATGCCTCTAATGCATTTGCCTTAGCGGTTTTTGTGACTTTGGTATTAGAGTTTAAACGAAATTACTTCACAATTGCATTGTACACTTGGGCTGTCTTATTGAGTTTTAGTCGAATATATTTAGCGGCTCATTACCCTTCTGACGTTTTAGTCGGAGCACTATTTGGTAGTTTTATCGCTTTTGTAATTTATAGATTAAGTAATCTTGGATCAAAAATTGTTTTTAAATAAATTTCATTTTACACCGCAGCGTTTATTGTGGGTTTGCCTATTTATGGTTTACCTGCTGGGTTTATTTTCTCCCCTTATCGAAAATGATTCTGCCCAATTTGCTGCAATGGCGATGCGAATGGTTCAAGAGAACGACTACTTACATTTGATCAAAGGATTTGAACCTTACCTTGATAAACCTCATATGCATTTTTGGTTGAGTGCTTTATCTTTTGAACTCTTTGGATTTCATCATTGGGCCTATCGACTTCCAAGTTTACTGATGCTGATTATAGCCACTTTTTCAATCTATAGTTGGTCTAATTTATTTTACAACGCTCAAGTTTCACAATGGGTAGCTTTCTTCTTTGCTAGTGCTCAGACCATCATTCTCTCTGGAATAGATGTTCGAACAGATGCTGTACTTGTTGGCTTTGTGAGTTTAGCATTATATCAATTCTCTGCATTTATTGAGCGTGAAAATAGAAGCTCTTTAATAATTGGAAGTGTTGCAGCAGCTTTTGCTTTTTCTACTAAGGGACAAATCGCACTTCTGGTTATAGGAATTGCGCTTTTGGCACATCTTGGACTTAGAAAAAAATGGCATTTGTTATTGTCACATCACGCTTTGTTGGCTTTATTCCTTTTTTTAAGTTGTATTTCTCCCATGCTTTATGCATACTATATACAATTCGATCAGCATCCTGAATTAGTCATTCGTGGTCAAGGAGAGCGTACGGGTCTTAAATTTATTTTTTGGGAGCAAAGTATGGAACGATTGAGTGGGGAAGGTTTAGGAAAAAATTCTAGTAATTATTTCTTTTTTGTGCACTCTTTTTTATGGGAATTTTTACCGTGGACAATTTTGTTTATGGGTAGTCTTATCGCTGTATTTAAACGTAAAAAGGAGTTGTTTTATTCTATTGATTTTTTTCCTTTTTTAGTTTTATTGATTGTTTTTCCATTGATTTCAATGGCTCAATTTAAATTACCGCATTATTTGAATGTTTTGATGCCTATATTCGCCTTGGCTACCGCAAAGTTCATTGATTATTGTTTTCATATAAATAAGCCCTTGAAACCTATTGTACTATTGCAACTGCTGATTGTACTTCTTTATTTCACTTTTGGATTATTACTTTTTTTTGGAATTTTCGAAAACAAAGGAAAAGGCTTTCTTTTTGCCTTGATACTTTGCACTTCATTGTGGGGTATAACAAGGGTTATGGGCCTTAAGTTTCACCCCTTTGAGCGCCTATTGATGTTTAATGCCATAGGTCTTATTTTTGTCAATCTTATTTTAAATACTTTGTTCTACCCTAGACTTGCTGAGTTTCAAGCGGGTTATA
This sequence comes from Flavobacteriaceae bacterium, assembly GCA_002691685.1. Lineage (GTDB taxonomy): Bacteria > Bacteroidota > Bacteroidia > Flavobacteriales > Flavobacteriaceae > UBA3478. The sequence continues at coordinate 19,587 of NZIQ01000043.1, forward strand.
CCATAGCAAGAGAATTGAAGACATCATCTTACGCTGAGGCTCCCATTTATAAGCTAAGCGATAAGCATAGTTGGGCTATAGATTTTTACCATCAGCGACCGTTAATGCTATTAAAAGTTGAAAATTTTGATTCTTTTCAGGGTTTGTTATACCTAACTCAAGAAGAATTTAATGAGCTTAAAGATCGAGGTACTCCTTATGACCTCATCGCTAAAAAAATACAATTCAGTATCAGTCGTTTAAATTTTAAATTTTTAAATCCAAAGACTAGGGATCTGGTGACCTCTTATCGCTATTTAATCCACTTAAATCCTTCTTGAATTCAATCGAATTAAAATAGTAATAGATCCCAATAAGTGATACTAGAGCGTTTAGTATAAAAAATAACATGCTCGTGCCTAAAGACTTTTCTTCAGATAAATTGAACCATTGGGCTCCATAGACAAATGTTAGCTCACGGCTTCCGATGCCTCCTATAGTTAAAGGTATTATAGATACAATACTAGAACACAAAAAGACCAATACATAAGGATGCATACCTGTGCTTATGTTTAATCCTTTTAATATGCAGAGAATTGCAATCACTTGAAGTCCTTGAACAAACAAGGAGTATAAAATAGTACTCCAAAAAATGGTTTTTGTATATGCAAATCCTTTGTTAATAATCAATTTATAACAAAGAAGCCCAATCGCTAAAAGTAAAATACTCCAAGTGCTATTGATATTTAAAATAGTTGTTTTCAGACTAGCCAATACAAAAATTCCAATACTAAATAGCGCAAACAAGCCGCTAATACGATCCAAAATAAGAACTGTAATAGTTCTTTTATTTGAACTATTTGGATTGTACTTTTTCAGTACATATGCTTTATAAGCATCTCCTCCAATTCCGCCTGGTAAAAAAAGATTGTAAAACATACCCAAAAAATAAAGTTGAAGGTTGGTTCGGGCTTCAATTGGGATTTGAATGACCTTGAAATAAGCGAGTAGTCTGAAGCTCGCAATAATTTTTGAAAAAAGTACGAGTAAAAAACCTAATATGAGGTTAGTTAGAGAAATAGAGTTTAATATTCTAAATGTACTTTGTGTATCAATTTTAGAAAACACAAATAGAATGAGTGCGATACTCACTAAAAGCTTTGTTAGGGTAAATAGTAGTTTTTTATACCCTTTTGGAACTTGCTTGTTTTTCGACATGTATTTTCTTTATACGATATGGCCTTTTTTGTTGTGATTCGTAATAGGTCCGAATCAACATTTCCATCACAAGGCCAATAGTAAAGACTTGAACACCAGCTAATATCAACATCAATCCAAATATGAGTAGTGGTCTTTGACCAATGTCTTCTCCAAATCCAAATTTAACAACCACTAAATAGGCATTGATTAATATACCTAGACTGATCATAACAAAACCGAATAAGCCAAATAGATGAATTGGTCGCTGCAGGTATTTTCTAATAAACAAAAGTAGAAGCATGTCTGCAATAACTTTAAAAATGCGTTCCAGTCCATATTTAGATTGGCCGGCGTGTCTAGCGTGATGTTTTACTGGAACCTGTTTGATTTGCGCTCCTTCAAGAAATGCAAGAAGAGTGATAAATCGATGCATTTCTCCGTATAAGTTCAAGTTTTTCGCGATGTCTTTTGAAAAAACCTTAAGAGCACAACCGTTATCTTTGATATTTAGACTGGTAATTTTTCGGACTAAGAAATTCGCTATTTTTGAAGGGACTTTTTTGAGCCAACTGTCTTTTCTCTTTTGTCTAATTCCAGTCACCAGATCGAAATCTTCTTCTATTGCTACTTGAAGCATGCTTGGTATATCTGAAGGGTCGTTTTGAAGATCACCATCCATGGTAATGATGTGGTCTCCATTTGCATAATCAATTCCTGCAGCTAGTGCCAAACTTTGACCGTAATTTTTCTTCAATTCAATAAGGTGAACCAGAGGGTCTTTAAGCTGTTTTATAGCCTTAATTGTTTGGTCTGTAGAAAAGTCATTCACGAAAATAATTTCATAGCTGTAACCCTTGAGACTATCATGAATTTTATGTGTGAGTAAGGCGACGTTATCTTCTTCGTTATAAACAGGTATAACTATGGATAAAAGTTTGTTGGTGATGCTAGCCATGCTTACTTCAAAAATTAATGATCTTGGTTGTTTTCTTTTAGTAACTCCGGAAATAGACGCTGGAATCTTTTCAATCTAGGAACAGATACATTAAGAATGTATCGATTGTTGGGGTTTTTTATTTCAAAATCTTGATGGTATTCTTCAGCGTCATAAAAAATTTCAAAAGGAATGACCTCAGTTACTATTGGTTTAGAATAGACTCCCGAAGCTTCTAATGCCTTGATGTATTTATTAATTAATGATTTTTCAACTTCATTTTGATAAAAGGCAATAGACCGATATTGACTTCCATAATCAGGACCTTGATAGTTTAAGGCGGTCGGATCATGAGAACCATAATAGACGTCAAGGAGTTGGAGAAAACTTATTTCTTTGGGATTATATATTACCTTAACGGCTTCGGCATGTGAGGTGCGTCCCGCAGCAACTTGATTATATGTAGGATTTTTCTCTCTACCACCAGAATAACCAGAAATAACTTTATCAACACCTTTGACAGATTCAAATACAGCTTCTACGCACCAAAAACATCCACTGGCAAAATAAGCTGTACTCATCTCCAAATTTTGAATTTCAGTTGCGTTTTGAATGATTTGGTCATTGGATTTTTGAACCTCATAACAGCCAGAGAGCATTGCTATTACTGCGATGAGATTTAGTTTGAAAATATTCATGAGCTTTACTTTATACAAACATACAACATCTAATCGGTAGGTAATAAAAGAGTAATATGAAGATTTTTCTGTAATTAAATTGTAAGAATAAACGTATATTATTTTAAGTATTATTCAA